>JAIEMS010000043.1 GCA_019751915.1 Burkholderiaceae bacterium | reverse complement strand
GACATCACTGGGATAGGACTTTCTGCTCATGTTGGACGCAAGAATAAATCAATCAGGAAAGTCCATAACACGCTCTAGGATGCAATAGTTAGCTACGGCGACGAGCACGGATTGCTGCGCTGGATATCATGATACTACAAAAATGAACAACATCACTGTAATTACGCAATGAATAAACGCCTCGCCCATATTTTCCAGTGGCTTCAGTATCACCACCTTCCCATTGGTGAATTTGAATATAACCTGGAGTTGAAATAAAAACTTCAAATGCAGCAGAATTGTATTTATCGATATAAATTTGGAATTTTTTATTTCCATTGGTTACTTTATATTTTTGCTCGACGGCAACCGCCTTGATGATTTCCACCAATTTCTCTAAGTCCATATTTTTCTTCCAATCACATATAAAAAATAAAACTTTCTTCCAAAGAAGCGCTCTATACACACAACCAAAAAATACAAGCAGCTACTCCAAGACACCCCATGCCCATCCCCACAGGCGAATTCGCCACCTTCCCCAACTCCCCCTTCACACTGTACCAGCCCTACCCCCCGGCTGGCGACCAGCCCGAGGCCATCGCGCAACTTGTCGAGGGGGTGCAAGACGGCGAGGTCTTCCAAACCCTGCTGGGTGTCACCGGCTCGGGCAAAACATTCACGATGGCCAACGTCATTGCCCGTTTGGGGCGGCCTGCGATTATTTTTGCGCCCAATAAAACACTGGCAGCACAGCTTTATAGCGAGTTTCGTGGCTTTTTTCCTAAAAATGCTGTCGAATATTTTGTCAGCTACTACGATTACTACCAGCCCGAAGCCTACGTGCCGCAGCGCGATTTGTTTATCGAAAAAGACAGCGCCATCAACGAGCACATCGAACAAATGCGCCTGTCTTGCACCAAAAGCATTTTGGAGCGGCGCGATGTGGTGATTGTCGCTACCGTCTCGGCCATTTACGGCATTGGTAACCCCGAGAGTTACCACCGCATGGTGATGACGCTGCGCGTGGGCGACCGCATCGGCCAGCGCGAGGCCATTGCCCAATTGGTGCGAATGCAGTACCAGCGCAACGACACCGATTTTTCACGCGGTAACTTTCGGGTGCGCGGCGACACCATCGACATTTTTCCGGCAGAACATTCCGAACTGGCCTTGCGGATGGAACTGTTTGACGACGAAATCGAAAGCCTGCAATTGTTCGACCCACTCACGGGCCGGGTGCGCCAAGGCCTGACGCGCTTTACCGTTTATCCGGGCAGCCATTACGTCACGCCGCGCGATCAGGTGCTGCTGGCGGTCGAAACCATCAAAACCGAACTGGCCGAGCGCCTGCAACAATTGCTGGCCGATGGCAAACTGGTCGAGGCCCAGCGGCTGGAGCAACGCACCCGCTTTGATTTGGAAATGCTGAACGAAGTCGGCCACTGCAAGGGCATTGAAAATTATTCGCGCCACCTCTCCAGCACCGCACCGGGTGCACCACCCAGCACCCTGACCGATTATTTGCCCAAAGATGCGCTGATGTTTCTGGACGAAAGCCACCAAATGGTCGGCCAGCTCAGTGCCATGTACAACGGCGACCGCTCGCGCAAAACAACGCTGGTCGAATATGGCTTTCGGCTGCCCAGTGCGCTCGACAATCGCCCGCTGAAATTGGAAGAGTTTGAGCAACGCATGCGCCAAGTGGTGTTTGTGTCGGCTACCCCTGCCGACTATGAAAAACAACACGCCAGCAAAGTGGTCGAACAACTGGTGCGCCCGACCGGGCTGGTCGATCCTGAAATCGAAGTGCGCCCGGCCACGCACCAAGTCGATGATGTGTTGCAAGAAATCCGCTTGCGGGCCGATCAAAATGAGCGGGTGCTGATTACCACCCTGACCAAGCGCATGGCCGAGCAACTGACCGACTACCTGAGCGACAACGGGGTCAAGGTGCGCTACCTGCACAGCGACATTGATACCGTCGAGCGGGTCGAAATCATCCGCGACCTGCGTTTGGGCACCTTTGATGTGCTGGTCGGCATCAACCTGCTGCGCGAAGGGCTGGACATTCCCGAGGTTTCACTGGTAGCGATTTTGGATGCCGACAAAGAAGGCTTTTTGCGCTCCGAGCGCAGTTTGATCCAAACCATTGGCCGGGCCGCGCGCAACTTGAACGGTAAAGCCATTCTTTATGCCGACCGCATCACCGAATCGATGAAAAAAGCCATCGGAGAAACGGAACGTCGGCGCGCCAAACAAGTCCAACACAATGAACTCCACGAAATTACACCGCGCAGCATTGTCAAGCTGGTGAAAGACCTGATTGACGGCGTTTACAGTCAAAAATCTGAAAAAGACGCTGCCCGATTGGAACAAGAAACCATGCAGCGGGCCAAGGTCGAGGAGATGTCCGAAAAGGACATGGCGCGAGAAATCAAGCGCCTTGAAAAGCAAATGCTGGCACACGCGCGCAACTTGGAATTTGAACAGGCAGCGCGTCTGCGTGACCAGTTGGCGCAACTCAAGGCACAGGCTTTTGGCGCTTTCGGCAACGACCCAGTAGAAACCTAAAACACCCGAAATTGTCTCCATTAACCAACAGTCACACTGGTGACTTGTAGGCTTCTTTACCCGACAAATTCAATGGGGATTTATGCTATACTGGTGTTAATTACTCAACAAATCCCCGGCAACAAAAGCCCTTTGCGGCGGTTGTCGGGCGGTTCATGAATCCACAAGCAAGGAGCTTGCGATGCGTCTTACCACCAAAGGCCGTTTTGCGGTCACAGCCATGATTGATCTGGCCCTGCGCCAAAACAACGGGCCAGTTACCTTGGCAGCCATCAGCCAGCGCCAGCACATTTCCCTGTCGTACTTGGAGCAGCTGTTTGGCAAGCTGCGCCGCCACGAGCTGGTCGAATCGACCCGTGGCCCCGGCGGGGGTTACACCTTGGCACGCAAGGCCACCGAAATCACCGTCGCCGACATCATCGTCTCGGTCGATGAGCCGATTGATTCAACCCAGTGCGGCGGCAAAGAAAACTGCCTTGGCGATTCGGGTCGCTGCATGACCCACGATTTGTGGGCCTCGCTGAACCAGCGCATGGTCGAGTTTTTGGATGCCGTCACGCTGCAAAAACTGGTCGATGAGCAAGTCGCCAAGGGCGTGCAAATTGAAGAAAAACCCGCCGTGCGCCGCGCTATTTCGACCACACCAGTGGTCAAACCGATCCGCATCACTGCCCCCAATTCGGTTTTTGCGTTGGGCAATGTGTTTGCCAAATCTTGACAAGTGAGCCTGTCCTGACATGACCCCGCACCTGCCCATTTACCTTGACTACGGCGCAACAACGCCGGTCGATCCGCGCGTTGTCGATGCCATGATTCCGTGGTTGCGCGCGCATTTTGGCAACCCTGCCTCGCGCAGCCACGCTTGGGGCTGGGAAGCTGAAGCCGCCGTTGAAAAAGCCCGCGATCAAGTCGCCGAGTTGATTGGCGCTGACCCGCGCGAGATTGTTTGGACCAGCGGCGCCACCGAGTCCAATAACCTCGCCATCAAAGGCGCAGCGCAGTTCTACAAAGGCAAAGGCAAGCACCTGATTACCGTCAAAACCGAACACAAAGCGGTTTTGGATGTCATGCGCGAGCTAGAGCGCCAAGGCTTTGAAGTCACCTATTTGGACGTGCAAGCCAATGGCCTGCTGGACTTTGACGTACTCAAGGCAGCGATTCGCCCCGACACCATTTTGATCAGCGTGATGTTCGTGAACAACGAAATCGGCGTGATCCAAGACATTGCGGCCATTGGTGCGCTGTGCCGCGAAAAAGGCATCGTTTTTCATGTCGATGCAGCGCAGGCCACGGGCAAAGTTGCCATCGACCTGCAAACCCTGCCGGTCGATTTGATGAGCTTGGCCTCGCACAAAACTTACGGGCCCAAGGGCATTGGTGCCCTGTACGTGCGCCGCAAGCCGCGTATCCGCCTCGAAGCCCAAATGCACGGCGGCGGCCATGAGCGCGGTATGCGCTCGGGCACGCTGCCCACCCACCAGTGTGTGGGTATGGGCGAGGCCTTTCGGATTGCCCGCGAAGAAATGGCGCAAGATTTGGCCAAGGCCCAAGCGCTGCACCAGCGCCTGATCGACGGCCTGAGCGGTATTGAGCAAGTGTTCATCAACGGCGATTTGAAGCAGCGTGTGCCGCACAACCTGAACATCAGCTTCAACTACGTCGAAGGCGAGTCGCTGATCATGGGCATCAAGGGGCTGGCGGTATCGTCAGGCTCGGCCTGCACCTCCGCGAGCCTAGAGCCTAGCTATGTGCTGCGCGCTCTGGGTCGCAGCGACGAATTGGCCCACAGCAGCCTGCGCATGACCATTGGCCGCTTCTCGACCGAAACAGAAATCGATTACGCCATCGGCACCATCCGCGAAAACGTCGCCCGCTTGCGCGAACTCAGCCCCCTGTGGGAGATGTTCCAAGACGGTATCGACATCAGCGCTATCCAATGGGCAGCGCACTGAAAAACTCCAAAGGACAAACACCATGGCTTACTCAGAAAAAGTGATTGACCACTACGAGAACCCACGCAATGTTGGTTCGTTTGACAAGGGCGACGATTCGGTCGGCACCGGCATGGTCGGTGCGCCCGCTTGTGGCGACGTGATGAAGCTGCAAATCAAGGTCAATGCCGAAACCGGCGTCATCGAAGATGCACGCTTTAAAACCTACGGCTGTGGCTCGGCGATTGCTTCGTCATCGCTGGTGACCGAATGGGTCAAAGGCAAGACGCTGGACGAAGCAGCTGCCCTGAAAAACAGCGAAATCGCTGAAGAGCTGGCGCTGCCGCCGGTCAAAATTCACTGCTCGATTTTGGCCGAAGATGCCATCAAGGCCGCAGTCAACGACTACAAAACCCGGCACGGCGCGGCGACTGCCGCCACCGTCTGACGCTATGGCTATCTCGCTGACGCAAGCAGCAGCCCGGCACATCAGCCGCTATTTGGCGCGCCGTGGGCAAGGGTTGGGGGTGCGGCTGGGGGTCAAAACCAGCGGCTGCTCGGGTTTGGCCTACAAGCTCGAATATGTCGATGAAGCCGCCGCCGAAGACATCGTTTTTGAAAACCACGGCGTGAAGGTGCTCATTGACCCTAAAAGTCTGGCCTACATTGACGGCACCGAGTTGGACTTTGTGCGCGAAGGCCTCAACGAGGGCTTTCGCTTTAACAACCCCAACGAGCGCGACCGCTGTGGCTGTGGAGAGAGCTTTCGGGTTTGATTTTTCTTGTGACTTTCCGTGTTCCTGTAAAACCGCCATCGCGCACCGTGCTGGCGGTTTTTTCTTGATCTTATGCACCTCCAATCTGACGATTTTGAACTTTTTGGCGTTCCCCGGCGCTTTGCCCAAGAGCGCAGCGCCCTCGATACCCGCTGGAAAGAGCTGCAACGCGAAGCCCATCCCGACCGCTTTGCGGCCCAAGGCACGGCGGCCCAGCGCATCGCCATGCAGTGGTCGGTACGCATTAACGAGGCCTACCAACGCATCAAAGACCCCCAGCGCCGCGCCGCCTACCTGTGCGAACTGGGCGGCGCGCCGATTCGCGCCGAAGACAACACGGCCATGCCCGCCGAGTTTTTGATGCAGCAGATGGAGTGGCGCGAAGCATTGGACGAAGCCCACAGCCCCGAAGCACTCGATGCCCTGCAAACGCAGGTGCACCAAGCGCGGCAAGAGGCACTGGCACGCTGCGAGGCACTGATCGACGTAGAAAACGATTTCGCCAGCGCAGCCAAGCAAGTCAGAGCCCTCATGTTCATTGCGCGTTTTGCCCACGACATCGACCAACGCCAAGACCAACTGGGACAATAGCGCCCCTGCGCGCACCGCGCACCCGGCACCTTTTATCCTTCTACGCAGAAAATGATCCTTTCCTATGGCGCTGTTGCAGATTTCCGAACCCGGCCAGTCCCCTAACCCACACCAGCGGCGCATTGCCGTTGGCATCGACTTGGGCACGACCCATTCACTGGTCGCCGCTGTACGCAACGGTGTGGCCGAGTGCCTGCCCGACGACCAAGGTCGGGTGCTGTTGCCTTCTGTCGTGCGCTACATGGCAGGAGGTCAGCGCCAGATCGGTCATGAGGCCGCTGATGCCCAAGCGCAAGATGCACGCAACACCATCGCCTCGGTCAAACGCTTCATGGGGCGTGGTTTGGCCGATATTGCCCACCCCGAAAAGCTGCCCTACGATTTGGTGAACACCAACGCCTTGGGCGCAACCGGCACCGGCATGGTGAGTTTGCAAACGGCAGGCGGCGTTAAATCGCCGGTAGAAGTCAGCGCTGACATTTTGGCGACGCTGCGCTACCGGGCCGAAGACACCTTCAACGACGACTTGTACGGTGCCGTCATCACCGTACCGGCCTACTTTGACGATGCCCAGCGCCAAGCCACCAAAGATGCCGCCCAGCTGGCGGGCATTCACCTGCTGCGCCTGATCAACGAACCGACCGCAGCGGCCATTGCCTACGGCTTGGACAACGCCAGCGAAGGGGTTTATGCCGTTTACGACTTGGGCGGGGGGACTTTCGACATTTCGATCTTGCGCCTGACCCAAGGCGTTTTCGAGGTCATTGCCACCGGCGGTGACTCCGCACTCGGTGGCGACGATTACGACACCGCACTGGCCGATTGGGTGCTGGCACAGTCGGGCGCGCAAGCACACACACCGACCGACAAAACCGCCGCGCGCTTGGCCGCGCGGGCCTGCAAGGAAGCACTCAGCGCTACTGAAACTATAGCATTCAATGCTGATCTGGCGGGGGCTAGCATCAGTTTTGATGTCAATGTTGTTGATTTTGAGGCTGCTACGGCCCATTTGACGGCCCGCTCCATGCTGGCGGTGCGCCGGGCACTGCGCGATGCACAGCTCACGGTGGACGAAGTGCAGGGCGTGGTCATGGTCGGTGGCTCCACACGCATGCCGCAGGTACAGCGCGCGGTCGGGGCCTTTTTTGGCCGCCCCCCTTTGACCAACCTCAACCCCGACGAGGTGGTCGCGCTGGGAGCGGCCATCCAGGCCAACCAACTGGCAGGCAACGCAACGGCAGACGATTTGCTGCTGCTCGATGTCATTCCGCTGTCGCTGGGTATCGAGACCATGGGCGGCTTGGTCGAGCGCATCGTGGCCCGCAACGAAACCATCCCCACTGCCAAAGCCCAAGACTTCACCACCTACAAAGACGGCCAAACCGCGCTGGCGCTGCACGTGGTGCAAGGCGAACGCGACTTGGTGCAAGACTGCCGCAGTCTGGCCCGCTTTGAGCTGCGCGGCATTCCGCCCATGGCAGCGGGTGCGGCGCGTATCCGCGTGACTTTCACGGTCGATGCCGATGGTCTGCTGTCTGTCAGCGCCAAAGAGCAAATCAGCGGCGTTCAAGCCCAGATTGATGTCAAACCCTCGTATGGCCTGAGCGACGACCAAATCGCCCAGATGTTGCAAGACGGCTTTGCGACGGCGGCCCAAGACATGCAGGCGCGCGCGCTGGTGGAAGCGCGCGTCGATGCCGACCGCATGCTCATCGCAACCCAAAGCGCCCTCGATGCCGACGCAGACTTGCTCACCACCGACGAGCGCAGCGCCATCGACACCCTGATGCACACCTTGCGCAGCCAGCGCCAAGCGTCCGATGCGGCAAGCGTCGAAGCGGCCACCAAAGCCTTGGCCGATGGCACCGAAGCCTTCGCAGCGCAACGCATGAACCGTGGTATCCGCCAAGCGCTGGCGGGCAAAAACGTCCAAACCCTTTAACCCGTCAGAGCAAAACGCCATGCCCATCATCAAAATTTTGCCCCACGCCGAATACTGCCCCACCGGGACTGAAATTACCGCCCCCGTGGGCACCTCCATTTGCGAAGCCCTGTTAGAGCACAAAATCCAGATTGAGCACGCCTGCGACATGAGCTGCGCCTGCACCACCTGCCACGTCATCGTGCGCGAGGGCTACGCATCGCTCAATGCCGCTGAAGAAGAAGAAGAAGACCTGCTCGACCGCGCTTGGGGGCTGGAGCCACAGTCGCGCCTGAGCTGTCAGGCGATTTTGTCGGGGCAAAACCTGACCATCGAAATCCCCAAATACACCATCAACCACGCTAAGGAAAACCATTGAGTCGGCAAATCTTCCTCGACACCGAAACCACAGGCCTTTCGGCAGAGGGCGGTGACCGCATCATTGAAATTGGTTGCGTTGAGTTGGTGGCACGCAAGCTGACCGGCAACGACAAGCACTTTTATCTCAATCCGGGGCGCGACAGCCACCCAGATGCGCTGCGCGTTCACGGCATCAGCAACGAGTTTTTGAAAGACAAGCCGCCCTTTAGCGCCGTCGCCGATGAGCTTTTGCACTACCTGCAAGGCGCTGAGATCATCATCCACAACGCAGCCTTTGATGTCGGCTTTCTGAACAAAGAGCTAGAACGGGTAGGCCAAGCGCCGCTTCGCCAATTTGTCGATAGCGTCACCGACACGCTGGCGATGGCCAAGGAGATGTACCCCGGCCAACGCAACTCGCTCGATGCACTGTGCACCCGCTTGGGCGTGGACAACTCCGGACGCACCTTGCACGGCGCGCTGCTCGATGCCCAATTGCTGGCCGATGTCTACATCCACCTGACACGCGGCCAAGATGCCCTGCTGATGGCCGATGACGACGCGGGCGGAGCCAACACGCCCAGCGGCCTGAGCATCGATTTGCGTGCTCTGGTGTTGCCGGTGCTGGCGGCCAACGCTGAAGAAATCGCGGCCCATGAAGCCGTGCTGGCGCAAATTGACAAAGCCAGCGGCGGAAAAACAATTTGGCGATTTTCACAGCGTGCTGAAAAAGCTGTGCCATAATCGCAGGCTGTAGAGAAACATGGGTGATTAGCTCAGCGGTAGAGCACTGCCTTCACACGGCAGGGGTCGCAGGTTCAAACCCTGCATCACCCACCAAGTTTTTCGTCCACTTTTTCCTGCAAAAGTCTCCGTTGGAGGCTTTTGTCAGGGGTGATTAGCTCAGCGGTAGAGCACTGCCTTCACACGGCAGGGGTCGCAGGTTCAAACCCTGCATCACCCACCAACACAACCCTTGCAGGCATGGTCTGCAAGGGTTTTTTGTTGCCTGTGGGTCTGGCAGTTCGCTAAGATGGAGATTGATTCTTTTTTCTTACGAAAGGCTTGTATGACCATCTCTGAAACCGTTTCCAGCACCCAACACGAACTCGAAAAATTGGTCACCGACCTGCGTGGCTTGCTGTCGAGCCGAGACTTGGACAGCGTGCCCGAAATCAAGGTGATGCGCCAGCGTCTGGACGACGGCCTGCACAACGTGCGCGATGCCGCAGTCAATGCGGCACAAGAAGCTGCCCGCCAAGCCAAAGATGCCGCCCGCGCCGCTGACCGCTACGCCCACGACGAACCTTGGCGCGTTGCTGGCGCTGCGCTGGCTGTGGGTGCTTTGGTGGGCTTTTTGCTTGCACGTCGCTAATCCGTGGCTGCGGGCCGCTGTAGCGGCCCCCGCACGCGCCGCAGGAGGTCTGGCATGAACTGGGTTGCATTGCTCGGGCTAGAGGGCTTTGTCGCCCGCTGGCATGCTGCGGCCATTGAAGGGGCTATTGCCGCCGAAGACCGCTTGGAGCTGGCCCATCTGGAGTGGCAAATTCAGAAGCTACGTCTGCGCCAGTTGCTGGTGCTGACGATTGCGGTGGCCGGGCTGACCGTGGTGGCGCTGATACTTTTGTCGCTGGCACTGATGGTTCAGTTTTGGGATACCCCCCAACGCCTGACGGTGGCTTGGTCTGTGGCTGCGGTGTGGCTGCTACTTTGGGGCGGTGCCTTGGCTGCACTGGTTTCAATAGCCCGGCAAACGGGTAATGCGTTTGCCTTGACACGCCGAGAACTGGCCCAAGACTGGCGTTCCATCAAGGAGCAGTTGTGAGCCGTCCTTATTCTCCGACCGAACCCTCTTTGCCAGAACCGACAGCAGCCCAGCAACGGGTGCTTGACCGCATCGCCACGCAGCGCGAGCGCATCGCCGCCCGCCGGGCGCAGCGCTTGCAAGCACAGGCAGCAGCGTCAGCCGCGCCAGAACAGGCGCTCGATGGCCTGCTGGTGCAGCGTTTGGCGACTTTCACCAAACAACACCCGGTCGCTGTGGCCGCGTTGGTGGGCTCCGTGCTGGCCGCAGGCCCCAAGCGGCTGGTGCGCTGGGCAGGCATCTTGCTGCCCTTGGTGGTGCGGCTGCGGTCGCGCTAAATTAAGCCATTGTTTTGATAGCCCGCGCGGCCCGACTGGCCAGCGCTGGGCCTTCATAAATCATCCCGGTATAAATTTGCACCACATCAGCGCCAGCGCGGATTTTGCTGACGGCATCTTCAGGGCTCATGATGCCGCCGACACCAATGATCGGAAAACGACTGCCCAGCGCTGCACGCAATTGGCGGATGATTTGGTTGCTGGCCTCCAGCACGGGCGCACCGCTCAAGCCGCCCGCTTCTTGGGCATGGGGCATGCCCTGCACCGCAGAACGACCAATGGTGGTGTTGGTGGCGATCACACCGTCCATACCGTGGCGCTCTAGGGTAGCGGCAATGACTGCGACTTGGGCTTCGTCCAAATCAGGGGCTATCTTGACAAAAATTGGCACGCGCCGCGCTTGCACCACACCTTTGCTATCGGTACGGGTGTGCTGGCCCGCTAGCACCTCGCGGCGCTGGGCAATCGCGCCCAATAGCGCGTCAAGGGCCGCATCGCTTTGCAAAGCGCGCAGATTTTGGGTGTTGGGCGAACTGATGTTGACCGTGACGTAATCGGCATGCGGATAAACGCCATCCAAACAGGTCAAGTAATCGCGCGTCGCGTCTTCGATGGGCGTGGTGGCATTTTTGCCAATATTGAGGCCCAAAAGCATCGGATGGCGACGCTTTTGGGTGCGAAACTTGGCCTTTTGGACATTGCTGATAAAAGCCTCCAAGCCATCGTTGTTAAAGCCCAGCCGGTTAATCAACGCCTTGGCTTGGGGCAAACGAAACATGCGCGGCTTAGGATTGCCGGGTTGGGGCTTGGGGGTAACGGTGCCGACCTCCACAAAGCCAAAGCCCATCGCGCCCAAAGCGTCGATGCAGCGGGCATTTTTGTCCAAACCTGCGGCCATGCCGACACGGTTTGGAAAAGTCAGGCCCGCCAACTCCACTGGATCCTCCACGGTTTCGTGGCACCAAGCCCATTGCAAAGGCGAGCCTTGACCACGGGCAAGCATGTCCATAGTGAAATCGTGGGCGGCTTCGGCGTCCATTCCAAACAAAAACGAGCGGGTGAGTGCGTAGGGGATCAGGGACATGGGGATAATTCGAGGTTCAACCCCGATTCTCGCGCGTCAATTGGCCTGCATCCACGGTCGTGGTCTGAAAAAAGTAATTTCTTGATTTTCCAACGGGCTATCGACACAGGACGTGAACAGGTAACGCCCAAAGCGCCGCAGGCTATGTACCCCGGCGCTCTACCTCCCCGGCCTCTCAGCCGAGGTTTCACGCAAAACCAATGATCCTCTCCAAAATGCCTTGGATGTCTTTGGGTGCCTTGGCCTTGGCCGTGGCTGCCGTGACACCCGCCAGTGCCCAGCAAAAATCGGTGGCCGTCACCGCCATCGTCGAGCACCCCGCACTCGACGCGGTGCGCGATGGCGTACAAGCGGCCTTGAAAGAAGCCGGTTTTGAAGCGGGCAAAAACCTCAAGTGGCAATACCAAAGCGCCCAAGGCAACACAGGCACCGCAGCACAAATTGCCCGCAAGTTTGTTGGCGATAACCCCGATGCCATCGTTGCCATTGCCACGCCTTCGGCCCAAGCGGTGATTGCATCGACCAAAACCGTACCAGTGGTGTTTTCTGCCATCACCGACCCCGTAGCCGCCAAACTGGTTGCGAGCTGGGAGCCATCGCACAGCAACGTGACCGGTGTCTCGGACATGTTGGCGTTGGACAAACAAATGGAACTGGTGCGCCAAGTCGTGCCCAGCGCCAAGCGCGTTGGCATCGTTTTTAACCCCGGCGAGGCCAACTCGGTGGTGGTGGTCAAACAACTGCAAACGCTGCTGCCCAAGCTGGGCATGACGCTGGTCGAGGCCGCCGCGCCGCGCTCGGTCGATGTCAGCAGTGCTGCACGCAGCTTGGTTGGCAAGGTCGACGTGATCTACACCAGCACCGACAACAACGTCGTCTCGTCCTACGAGGCGCTGGTCAAGGTCGGCCAAGATGCGAAAATCCCGCTGGTAGCGTCGGACACCGACAGCGTCAAGCGTGGTGCTACCGCTGCTGTTGGCATCAATTACCGCGATCTGGGCGAGCAAACAGGCCGCATGGTGGTTCGCATCCTCAAGGGCGAAAAACCCGGCGATATCAAGCCCGAACTGAGCACCAAAGTGGAATTGTTTGTCAATCCAAGCGCCGCCGAAAAGCAAGGCATCAAACTCTCGGATGCCCTGATCAAATCGGCTGCGCACGTGGTGCATTGAGCCGCCCACACGCCTGAGCCTCCAAAGGCCACTGCGCCTTTGTCATTTTCCGCAGGAACCATGCACCCTATGGTTCCTGCGTTATTTTTTCAACTCACTGCACCCTGTGCTGCCCCATGTCTTTCTTTTCCCTGCTTGGCGCCGTTGAAATCGGCCTGATTTTCAGCCTGGTGGCGCTGGGCGTATTTATCTCGTTCCGGCTGCTGCGTTTTCCTGACCTGACGGTCGATGGCAGCTTTCCACTCGGCGGCGCAGTTTGCGCCATTTTGATTTCCAGCGGCACCCATCCTTACCTCGCCACCATCGCCGCTACCGCTGCGGGCGCTGTGGCCGGACTCATCACCGGCTGGTTGAACGTCAAACTCAAAATCATGGATTTGCTTGCCAGCATTTTGATGATGATTGCCCTGTATTCGATCAATCTGCGGATCATGGGTGGCCCCAATGTGCCACTGATTAACGACCCCACGCTCTTTACTTTGCTCCAGCCGGCGAACATGCAAGACTTTGTGGCCCGCCCCCTGCTGTTGGTCGTCATCGTGGTGGCCGCTAAGTTGGCAATGGACTGGTTTTTTGCCACCGAACGCGGTCTGGCGATTCGGGCCACTGGCTCCAACGCCCGCATGGCCCGCGCCCAAGGTGTCAATACCGGCGCGATGGTGCTGCTGGGCATGGCTGTCTCCAATGGCTTGGTGGGCTTGGCGGGCGCACTTTTTGCCCAGACGCAGGGCGGATCGGACATCTCGATGGGCATTGGCACCATCGTGATTGGTCTGGCTGCGGTGATCGTGGGCGAAAGCATCCTGCCATCGCGCAAGCTGGTGCTGGCAACGCTGGCGGTGGTCATTGGTGCCATCGTTTATCGGTTTTTCATCGCACTGGCACTCAACAGCGACTTTATCGGCCTCAAGGCACAAGATTTGAACTTGGTCACTGCGTTGCTGGTGACGGTGGCGCTGGTCATTCCCCAAATCAAGCGCAAGCTTGCCAAACGCAATTCCCCATGAGCGCAGTCCAGAGAGTTACCCCATGTTGAGCGCCCAAAATCTCCAACTTACCTTCAATCCCGGCACCCCCATCGAGACACGCGCCCTGCGCGGTATGTCGCTGCGCATTCCAGCAGGCCAGTTTGTGGCCGTCATTGGCTCCAACGGGGCTGGCAAATCGACCTTCCTGAATGCCATTTCGGGCGATCAGTCCGTTGACAGCGGCAGCATCACCATTGATGGCAGCGATGTCACACACCTGCCGGTGTGGGCACGCTCGTCGCGGGTGGCGCGGGTGTTTCAAGACCCGATGGCCGGCACCTGCGAGGACTTGACCATCGAAGAAAACATGGCCCTAGCGCAGCAACGCGGCACCTTTCGGGGTTTGCAAAGTGCCGTCAAAGCCTCGCTGCGCGAGACTTTCCGGGCTCGCCTTGCCACGCTCGGCCTCGGGCTAGAAAACCGCTTGACCGACCGCATCGGCTTGCTCTCGGGCGGTCAGCGCCAAGCGGTGAGCTTGCTCATGGCGGCGCTGCAACCGTCGCGCATTTTGCTGCTCGATGAGCACACCGCCGCCCTTGACCCCCGCACTGCCGATTTTGTGCTGCAACTGACCGCGCGCATCGTTGCCGAAAGCCAACTCACCACCATGATGGTGACGCACAGCATGCGCCAAGCGCTCGATGTGGGCGACCGCACCGTGATGCTGCACCAAGGCCAAGTCGTGCTGGATGTGTCTGGCCCGGAACGCAAGCGTCTGGACGTGCCCGATTTGCTGCACATGTTCGAGAAGGTACGCGGCGAAAAACTGGCCGATGATGCACTTTTACTGGGCTAACAGCAACATCAAATTTGATAGCGCCTTATGCTGACCAGATAAGCGCTAGAGGCCTTTTTTATCTTTCATTGCCGGAGATTTGTATGTCTGCCCCCTCTTGTACCCCTTTGCTGACCACTCCCCTGAACGCCCTGCACCTGGAGCTGGGCGCTCGCATGGTGGCCTTTGCTGGCTACTCTATGCCGGTGCAGTACCCGGCCGGGCTGATCGCCGAGCACCTGCACACGCGTTCAAGTGCCGGACTGTTCGATGTCTCGCACATGGGCCAATTGCGGCTGGTGGGCGCAGACGCGGCAGCCGCCTTTGAAACCCTGATGCCCGTCGATGTCATCGACCTGCCGGTGGGAAAACAGCGCTACGGCCTGCTGCTCAACGACGACGGAGGCATCATCGACGACCTGATGTTTGTCAACCGGGGTGAAGACATTTTTGTCATCGTCAATGGCGCTTGCAAAGTGGGTGATATCGCCCACATTCAAGCGCGCATCGGCCAGCGCTGCCAAGTCATTGCCATGCCCGATCAAGCCCTGCTGGCGCTGCAAGGCCCGCAGGCAGTCACGGCCTTGGCGCGCTTGGCACCGGGCGTTGCAACGCTGGTGTTCATGACCGGCGCGGCCTTTGAGATCGCCGGTTGCGACTGCTTTGTCACCCGCAGCGGCTACACCGGCGAGGATGGCTTTGAAATCTCGGTGCCCGCAGCCCAAGCCGACACGCTGGCCCGTGCCTTGCTGGCCCAACCCGAGGTCAAGCCCATTGGTTTGGGCGCGCGCAACTCGCTGCGCCTAGAAGCCGGTTTGTGCTTGTACGGCAACGACATCGACACCACCACCCCCCCCCCCGAGGCAGCGCTGAACTGGGCGATCCAAAAAGTGCGCCGCACCGGCGGTGCCCGCGCTGGCGGCTTTCCCGGTGCTGACAAAGTGCTGGCACAAATCGACCACCCAGAGCAGCGCACGCGCCAGCGGGTCGGCTTGGTGGCGCTGGAACGTGTGCCGGTGCGCGAACACACCGAACTGCAAAACCTCGATGGGCAAAAAATTGGCGAAATCACCAGCGGCTTGCCCGGCCCGAGCATTCAGCAACCCATTGCCATGGGCTACATTGCCCCCAATTTTGCCGCCATCGGCACGCGCATCCATGCCTTGGTGCGGGGCAAGGCAGTACCAATGCAAGTCTGTGCCATGCCCTTTGTGCCCACACGCTACTACCGGGGCTAAAACGCCCCCACGCGCCGCCCAACGGCGCTACATTCCTGCTTGATTTATCCACTTTTTACCCAAGAGATTTTTTATGACCATCCAATACTCACGCGACCACGAATGGATCAACGCCGCTGACAGCAACGCCGCTGTGGTGGGCATTACCGTCCATGCCCAAGATGCGCTGGGCGATGTGGTGTTTGTGGAGCTGCCCGAAGTGGGCACCGTGCTGGCCCAAGGCGATGTTGCCGGTGTGGTCGAGTCGGTCAAAGCCGCCGCCGACGTGTACATGCCCGTGGCGGGCGAGATCACCGAGGTCAACGAGGCGCTGCGCGACGACCCCTCGCTGGCCAACTCTGACCCGCTGGGTGCGGGCTGGTTCTTCAAAGTCAAGCTCGCCGATGCCAGCCAATTGAGCGCCTTGATGGACGAAACCACCTACACCGCTTTCGCCCAAAACGCCTAAAAACTGCCCTGCCCGACCCCTCTCTTGTTTCTTGTAACACCTGCGCCCATGTCCTCTGCCTTGCCCACCCTGCCCGCGCTTGCCGTGCTGGAAAACTCCACCGAATTCCAGCCCCGCCACATCGGTATTGATGCCACCGACGAGGCGCATATGCTGTCGGTCATTGGCGAGGCCTCGCGCCGCGCGCTGATCGAGGCCATCGTGCCACGCTCGATTGCCCGCAGCCAAGCAATGGACTTGCCCGCGCCGGTCACCGAGGCCGCAGCCTTGGCCGAACTCAAGGCGATTGCGGGCAAAAACCAAGTTTGCAAGAGTTTTATCGGTCAGGGCTACTACGGCACGCACACACCCGGCGTGATCTTGCGCAACATCCTCGAAAACCCGGCTTGGTACACAGCATACACCCCCTACCAAGCCGAGATTTCGCAGGGGCGCATGGAAGCGTTGGTCAATTTTCAAACGATGGTGTGCGACCTGACGGCCATGTCGATTGCCAATGCCTCGATGCTTGACGAGGCCACTGCCGCCGCCGAAGCCATGACGCTGGCGCGGCGTTCGGTCAAGAGCAAAAGCCAGCGCTTTATTGTCTCGGGCGATACCCATCCACAAACGATAGAGGTCATCCAAACCCGCGCTGCACCACTGGGCATTGAGGTGGTGCTGGCCCATTCGCCACAAGCGTGGCGCGATGCCCTCGAAAGTGATTATTTCGCGGTGCTGGCCCAGTACCCCACCAGCAGTGGCCGCATTGACGATTTGCGCGCCGATGTAGAAAAAGCCCACAGCAAGCAAGCGGCCTTTATCGCCGCTGCCGATTTGCTGGCCCTGACGCTCATCACGCCCCCGGGCGAGTGGGGCGCTGACATCGTCATCGGTAGCACCCAGCGTTTTGGCATGCCTATGGGGGCTGGTGGCCCGCATGCAGCCTACATGGCCTGCCGCGACGAGTTCAAGCGCTCCATGCCCGGACGGTTGGTAGGGGTCAGCGTCGATACCCACGGCCAACCAGCCTACCGCTTGGCGCTGCAAACGCGCGAGCAGCATATTCGCCGCGAAAAGGCCACGTCTAACATCTGCACCGCACAGGTACTGCCCGCAGTGGTTGCCAGCATGTACGCGGTCTACCACGGCCCCCAAGGCCTGACACGCATTGCCCAGCGCGTGGCTGCCTACACCGCACTTTTGGCCCGTGGACTGGTGCAACTGGGCTACACACTGCACCACACCAGCGCCTTTGACACCCTGACCATCACCACCGCCAGCGCTACTAAATTAATAGCTGATTGTGCAGTGATGGCGGGCGCTAACCTGCGAAAACACTCAGAAAATGCCTTGGGCATCTCGCTGGACGAGACCAGCACCCGCGCCGACGTGCAATTGCTCTGGAAGCTCTTTGCCCAACAGGGCCAACCGCTGCCCACGTTCGAAGCCCTCACTAGCGAAGAAGGCATCGAGCCACTCATTCCCGCCGCGCTGCGCCGCACCAGCGCCTTCCTGACGCACCCGGTGTTCAACACCCACCACTCCGAAACAGCCATGCTGCGCTACATCCGCGCGCTGTCGGACAAAGATTTGGCACTCGACCGCAGCATGATCCCGCTGGGCTCTTGCACCATGAAGCTCAACGCCACCAGCGAGATGATTCCGATCACGTGGCCCGAGTTTGCCCACATCCACCCCTTTGCTCCAGCCGAGCAACTGCGCGGCTACCAACAGTTGGACGAACAATTGCGCGCTTGGCTGTGCCAAGCCACCGGCTACGCGGGCATCAGCCTGCAACCCAATGCCGGTAGCCAAGGCGAATACGCCGGTTTGCTCGCCATTCGCGCCTACCACGCCGCCCAAGGCCAAGCCCAGCGCAACATCTGCCTGATTCCCAGCAGCGCCCACGGCACCAATCCGGCCAGCGCCCACATGGTCGGCCTCCAAGTGGTCGTCACCGCCTGCGACGCGCAAGGCAATGTCGATATGGCCGACTTGCAAGCCAAGTGCGAGCAACACAGCGCCCACTTGGCCTGCGTGATGATTACCTACCCCAGCACGCACGGCGTGTTCGAGACCCAAGTCAAAGCACTGTGTGCGCTGGTACACAGCCACGGCGGACGGGTGTATGTCGATGGGGCCAACATGAATGCGCTGGTCGGTGTGGCAGCGCCGGGCGAATTTGGCGGCGATGTCAGCCACCTGAATCTGCACAAAACCTTCTGCATTCCGCACGGCGGCGGCGGCCCCGGTGTCGGCCCGGTCTGCGTGGTCGAAGACTTAGTGCCTTACCTGCCCGGCCACGCCAGCGCAGGCTTGGCCGGTGGCGTGGGCGCAGTCAGCGCGGCCCCACTGGGCAACGCTGCCGTGCTGCCCATTAGCTGGATGTACATCCGCATGATGGGCGCACAAGGCCTGCAAGCGGCCACCGAAACGGCCATTCTGAGCGCCAACTACATCAGCGCCCGTCTGGCCGCGCACTACCCAACGCTCTACGCCAGCGACAACGGCCACGTGGCCCACGAGTGCATTTTGGATTTGCGCGGCTTCAAAGAAAGCAGCGGTGTCATGGCCGAAGATGTTGCCAAGCGCTTGATCGACTACGGCTTTCATGCGCCAACCCTGAGTTTTCCGGTGCCCAACACCCTGATGGTCGAGCCGACCGAGAGCGAAACGTTGTTCGAGCTGAACCGTTTTATTGATGCCATGATCGCCATTCGCGAAGAAATTCGCCAGATCGAAACCGGCATCTGGCCGCAAGACAACAACCCATTGAAAAACGCCCCCCACACCGCCGAGAGTCTGCTGGGCACCGACTGGAGCCGCCCCTACCCCCGCGACGTTGCGGCCTACCCGGTGGCGGCCCTGCGGCAAAACAAATACTGGTCGCTGGTGGGCCGGGTCGATAACGTCTGGGGCGACCGTAACCTGTTTTGCAGTTGCCTGCCGGTGCAAGACTGATCGCCTGCGTGCCCCAAGGTGTCCCGCGACAATTCCCCCCAGCCCGACACCCATGAGCCGCCCTGATCTTCTCTCTTTGCTGTTGCCGCTGCTGGAGCCGGGCCCCCGGCCCGATCCCAGTGCCTTGCCGGCACCAGAACCCAGCGCCAGCGACCCCGCCAGCACCGACACCCCCCACTCGGCACTGGTGGCCGAACTGCGCGCTTACCAAGCTGAACTAGAAATCCAGAACAAAGTGCTGCGCTACAGCCAAGCCGCAGCCGAGAGCGCCTCCGAGCGCTTTGAAACCCTGTTCTCTAGCGTACCGCTGGCGCTGATGGTGCTCGACGAGCACGACATCGTGGTGCAAGCCAACTCGATGGCGCACCGCTCCTTTCAACCCACTGAACGCGACCGCCCGCTGTCGGCGCTGATGCCCTTTGTTTGCAGCAACGATGCCCAGCGCGTGCGCCAAGCCTTTGACCAAGCACGCGCGCAGGGCCACAGCGAAGCGACCGAAGTGGTGTTCAGCATCGACAACGGCGAACACATCACCGGCGACTTGCACATTGCCCGCATCGAAACCGTGCAAGAAGGCCAACCGCCGCTGGTGCAGTTTTTGTGCGCCGTCATTGACCAAGGTCCCCTGCTGGCCGAGCGCCAAGCACTGCGCCACAGTGCGCTGGCATTGCAGCAGCGCAATGAGCAGCTCCATGCCAGCGAAAGCCGCCTCGAGGCGGTCATCAACTCCGCGCTCGATGCCATCATTTGCGTCGATCAACACGAACACATCACAGTGTTCAACCCCACCGCAGCGGCGCTGTTTCAGTGCGCCGCCAGCGACGCGCTGGGCAGCCGCTTGGACCGGTTTTTCCCCGATGCAGCCCAAGTGCTGGCCTTTGCCCAGCTGACGACACAAGCCATGCTGGGCGAGATGACTGCCATCAGCGTCAGCGGCAAAAAACTGGCCGTCGAGGTCAGCGTATCGTTTGAGCGCCACGCCGAGGGCGAGACCACCACCGTCTTTGCCCGCGACCTGACAGGCCGAAAAAAGGCCGAAGAGCACCGCAATGAACTCGAAGCACAACTGCGCGAGTCGCACAAAATGCAGGCCATCGGAACCATGGCCGGAGGCATTGCCCACGATTTCAACAACATTCTGAGCGCCATTTTGGGCAACGTTGAACTGGCAAAAACCGACTGCGGTGCCAATTCACCGGCCCTTGAAAGTCTGATCGAAATCGAAAAAGCCGGTCGCCGCGCGCGCGATTTGGTGCGCCAAATTTTGACCTTCAGCCGCAACGAGCCTCCGCGCCTGACCGCCGTGTCGCTGCCCGAGGTGCTGCACGACACCGAGCGTCTGCTGCGCGTGACGCTACCCCCGGCCATTGACCTGCGCCTGTACACAGTCAACCCCCTGCCGCTGGTCTTGGCCGACCCGACGCAAGTCGAACAAGCTGTGCTGAACCTGTGTACCAACGCGATCCATGCCATTGCCGATGCCAAAGGCAGCGTTCATATCGATTTGGCCATGGCACCCTACGACCAGCGCCTGTACGAACGCTTGGGACTACCGCCCGGCTACTACGTAGCGGTGACGGTGCGCGACAGCGGCCCCGGCATCGACGCAGCCACGCTGCAACGAATTTTTGAGCCTTTTTTCACGACCAAACCCGTCGGCCAAGGCACTGGGCTGGGGCTGGCCGTGGTGCACGGCGTGATGCGCACCCACGGCGGCGCAGTCGATGTCCACAGCATTTTGGGCATGGGTAGCCGCTTTACGCTCTATTTCCCGGTGGCGCAAGCCGAGGCAGAAGAGCCCGACCACGGCGCTGAAGCGGCCATCGCCCCTGTCGAACCCGCCCCACCGCCACCGCAGACCCCACCCGTTACGGCCACCGAGTCAGCCCCCAGACGCCATGTGATGTACGTCGATGATGACAAAGCGCTGGTGTTTTTGGTGCAACGGCTGCTGCGCCGGCGCGGCTACACCGTCAGCGGATTTACCGACCCCCACGAGGCCGCAGCGGCCCTGCGTGCGGCCCCTGAAGCCTATGACCTGCTGGTGACCGACTACAACATGCCCGGTTATTGCGGTGTCGATTTGGTACGCGAAGCCCATGCCATTCGGCCCGATCTGCCGGTGGCGCTGGCCTCGGGCTACGTCACCGCCGAGATTGAACAAGCAGCGCTGGCCGAGGGTGCCCGCGCCCTGATCCACAAACCCAACGATGTGGAAGAACTGTGCGCCACGGTGCAAAGGCTGATCCATGGTGAACCCGAACCCTGAGCTGGCCGATGGCGCGGCGGCCATCGATTGCCTGTATGCCGACGACGCGCTGCTGGTTTTGTCTAAACCAGCCGGACTGCTGTGCGTGCCAGGGCGCGGGCCTGACAAGCAAGACTGCCTCAGTGCCCGAGCCCAGCAGCGCTGGCCCGGTGCGTTGATCGTCCATCGGCTGGACATGGGCACCTCGGGTTTGGTGCTCATGGCCCGCACCACCCCAGCACAGCGGGCATTGGGCCACGCCTTTGCCGAGCGCACCATCGAAAAACGCTACCAAGCGGTCGTGCAGGGCTGCATGGCAGCACCGACCACAGACAATGGCTGGGGCGACATCACCTTACCGATTGCCGCTGACTGGGAGCGCCGTCCGCTGCGCGTGATTGACCCGCAGCACGGCAAACCCAGCCACACCCGCTGGCGCGTGCTTGACGTTGACACCAGCGCACAAACCACCCGACTGGAGCTAGCCCCCGTCACAGGGCGCACGCACCAATTGCGCGTGCATTTGGCGGCGCTGGGCCACGCCATTTTGGGCGATGCCTTGTATGCAGACGCAGCCACCCAAGCGCGGGCACCACGGCTGCTGCTGCATGCCCAGCAGCTAGGATTTACCCACCCCTGCACTGGCGAGTGGCTAGAGTTTATTTTGGTGGCAAATTTTTAGATTTAACGCCTCTAGCCCTTGATGGACAACGGTTTGTAGCTATCATTTTTATCAAAATTTAACGGGGAATTTCTGGCCCCTGATTTTGGTCTTCGGCTCCTATTTCACCGACGAGACAGTGGACACCCCTTTGGGCGCAGTACGATGGGGGCATGCCTTCACTGCAACACTTGTTCATCTTGACCGGCGCATCGCGCGGTATGGGCTTGGCTATGGCGGGGCAGCTCCTGCGCCCGGGCCACCGTGTGCTGTGCATTTCCCGCACGACCAGCGTCGATTTAGCGCACCAAGCCAGCGCCACCAGGAGCCTGCTCGAACAATGGCAACAAGACTTGGCAGACGGCCCAGCAGCCGCCCAGCGCTTGCACACTTGGCTCACCGAGCAAGGCCCCGCCTCTTTTGCCAGCGCCACCCTTGTCAACAACGCAGGTGTCATCCCCACTATTGCCCCCTTGTCGGCCAGCGAGCCTAGCGATTTGGCCCATGCTTTGCGGGTCGGTTTGGAAGCACCTTTGCTACTGACTGCTGCCTTTTTGGGAGCAACCGAGCACTGGCTGCTGCCACGCAAAGTGCTGAATATTTCATCCGGGCTAGGGCGGCGGGCCATGGCCTCGCAAACGGCCTACTGTGCTGCCAAAGCCGGTATGGACCACTGGACGCGCTGCCTCGCTCTGGAAGAAGCCCTCAAACCCCACGGGGCCAAAGTGTGTGCATTGGCCCCGGGTGTGGTGGACACCGCCATGCAAGTGCAATTGCGCAGCGCTGACCCGAGCCTCTTTCCCGATGCCCCCCACTTCACCACCCTCCACACTGCCCATCAGCTCACCTCCCCTGAAGATGCAGCAGCGCGGGTACTGGCGTGGCTGGCACAACCCGACTTTGGCGAGCAACCCGTCGCCGATGTACGACAAGCCTGATTTTTTCTAACCGTCGAACCTTGAAGGAGTTTTTCATGACCCGTGAAGTCGTAGTTGTCAGCGCAGTGCGTACCGCCATCGGCACTTTTGGAGGCAGTCTCAAAGACGTAGCCCCGACCGAACTGGCCGCACTGGTCGTGCGCGAATCGCTGGCACGTGCCCAAGTCGAAGGCAAAGATGTAGGCCACGTGGTGTTTGGTCACGTCGTCAACACCGAACCCAAAGACATGTACCTCTCGCGCGTTGCGGCCATTCAAGGCGGCTGCGCTGAGGGCACACCGGCCTTTAACGTCAACCGTTTGTGTGGTTCGGGCCTGCAAGCCATAGTCTCGGCCAGCCAGTCGATTTTGCTGGGCGATGCCGACATTGCCATTGGTGGTGGTGCTGAAAACATGAGCCGCGCACCCTATGCCAGCCTCAACACCCGCTGGGGTGCACGCATGGGCGACACCAAAATGATCGACATGGTGGTCGGCGCTTTGCACGACCCCTTCCAGACCATCCACATGGGTGTGACGGCTGAAAACATCGCTGCCAAGTGGGGCATTACCCGCGAAGTCCAAGATGCGCTGGCCGTAGAGAGCCACAACCGCGCCCAACGCGCCATCGAAGGCGGCCTGTTCAAAGACCAAATCGTGCCGGTCATGCTCAAAACCCGCAAGGGCGAAGTGGCCTACGACACCGACGAGCACTTCCGCCCCAACTGCACACTGGCCGACATGGCCAAGCTCAAGCCGGTGTTCATTAAAGAAAACGGCACCGTTACCGCAGGCAACGCGTCGGGCATCAACGATGCCGCCGCCGCCGTGGTGCTGATGGAAGCCAACACCGCCAAAGCCCGTGGTTTGCAGCCTCTGGCACGTTTGGTGGCTTATGCACACGCGGGTGTCGATCCCAAATACATGGGCATTGGCCCTGTGCCCGCGACCCAACTGGCACTGAAGAAGGCCGGTTTGACCGTCGCCGACTTGGACGTGATTGAGGCCAACGAAGCCTTTGCCGCCCAAGCCTGCGCCGTTTCGCACGACCTCGGACTCGACCCCGCCAAAGTCAACCCCAATGGCTCGGGCATCTCGTTGGGCCACCCGATTGGCGCGACTGGCACACTCATCACCGTCAAGGCGCTGCACGAGTTGCAACGCATCCAAGGCCGCTATGCGCTGGTGACGATGTGCATTGGCGGCGGCCAAGGCATCGCCGCGATCTTCGAGCGCGTCTAAGCCCACTGCCGGGCGCACCCTCGGGTGCGCCTTGGCAACGTAACGCTTTGAAGTCTGGGCTTACCGGCGCACTACCAGCACCGGCACATGCACAGCGCTGAGTACGCGCTGGGCTACGCTGCCGAGCATCAGCCGCTCCAGCCCCCGGCGGCCATGCGACCCCATCACCACCAAATCAGCGCCGGTACTTTCTAAAGCGCGCACCACGCCATCGTGCACCGCATGGCCTTCGCCCACCACCAGCGTCACGGCCACGCCCACTTCTTGCATCGCCTGCTTGACCGCTTCTAGCGCGGCATTGGCTTCGGCGGTAGCGGCACTCAAATACTGGGCTTGCCCGTAGGCAAAATCAGCGCCAACACCGGTAAACGGATACGGATCAATCACATACACCGCAGTGACCTCGCTGCCAAAGGCTTTGGCCAACTCAGCCGCTTTGGAGACGGCCAGCATAGAAGTCGATGAACCGTCCACCGGGACGAGGATGTGCTTAAACATATTTTTGCTCCTTTGTTTTGCTCAGAAATCAGGGTCAGTCGCCACGGCCGGGCTGTCTTGAAAACCACTGCGCCGACAGGTGATGACCAGCGTATCGCGGTGCCCGCCGGGTGCAGTTGGTTGAATGGGTGTGGTCTCGTGCACCATCCGTGCATCGTCTAACAACAGCAACGACCACGGCGCAGTCAGCGTAAAGCGCTGACCGCCCGGCGATGTAGCCTCAAACACTCTGGTTTCACCACCTTTCACGCCCTCTCGGGCCACCAACAGCACCGCCACCAGATCGACACCATCGCGGTGCGCACCTTCGGGGGTCGGGCGACCAATACCGTCTACGGTGTCGATGCGAAACTGGTGCACTTCCGTAAACCACGGCTGGGGGGCTTGGTCGGGCGCAAAAACCGCATCGCACACCCCCGCCAGTGCATGCAACAAATGCCGCCACACCGGGCGCGCCAAACTCTCAGGCACAACCGGCTCAAACCAACGCTGCATGCCCCCATGCAAAGCGTTGTATTCGACCGGCTGCCAATGCGCACGGTGGGCCACTTGCTGCACTGCGTTGCCCTGAGCGATAAAAGAGGCATGCCGACGGCGACGGTAGCGACCACCATCTTTCAGGTAATTGTCGGGCGGCAAGTCACTCCAATCCGATTGCAATTCCTGCAAGTCGGCCACACCGCAACCAGCCCAGATGGCCACATCGTTGGGTTCGAGCACAGCAAAACCCTGCTGACGCAGTTGTTGGCGTAACCCGGAAGGCGCGCACGAGGGAGGCGGAAAAGTGATGGTCACCATAAGGGAGAAAATAGATCAGTGGTTGCGCAACAACAAGTTCTGCAGTTTCGCACAGTTCCCACAGAGCGCTAAACTGCACCCACCATACCTTGGAGGGCCGTTATGGCACACGAACGTCGACACTTCATCCGCGTCAATTTTGATGCACCCGCCACTCTGAGTACGGCTGAAGGCACCTTCACCGTACACATTGAAGATTTATCGCTGAAAGGCGCGCTGGTGGACTTGCCAGCAGGTGTGGCGCTGGCGCAGGGCACACAATGCACGCTGACCCTGACTTTGGCACCTTCTACGCACCACATTGTCATGGCGGTCGATGTGGCCCGTGGTCATGGCAACCACACAGGCCTGCGCTGTCGCAATATGGATTTGGACAGTGTGACCCACTTGCGTCGGCTGATTGAGTGGCAACTTGGCGACGCAGCTTTGCTCGAACGCGACTTGGGCCAATTGTGTGCCAGCGATCAAGCAACGGCAAAAAATTAACGCTTTTTGTCCATTCGGCAAAAATGGGGAATTTTGTGTATATAATCTGAGGCTTGTTCCTCGATAGCTCAGTTGGTAGAGCGCCGGACTGTTAATCCGTAGGTCCCTGGTTCGAGCCCAGGTCGAGGAGCCACCTACAAATTGCAGCTTAAAGCACTTGAATTTCACCGTTCAAGTGCTTTTTTTATGCCTTTTTCCGCATTTCCTTGAGAATGCGGAACTTTGGGAGGAGGGTACGCCCCTCCCAAAATATCACCCCAGCAGTGCAATGCGCGGTGTCTGCGGGTGCGACAAGCGCCCTCCCCCAGCCAAAGCAGCATGGCTACCGGGCTTGAGCGTAAATGCCGCTGCCAGCACGGCCAAATGGCGCGATTGCTCTTGCAAGGCGCTTGAAGCGGCAGAGGTCTCTTCCACCAGCGCCGCATTTTGCTGCGTCACGCTGTCGAGTTGGGCCACCGCTTGGTTGATTTGCGTCAAACCCGAAGACTGCTCGCGGCTGGCCGATGCGATCTCGCCCACAATGTCGGCCACGCGCTGAATGCCTGAAACAATTTCCTGCATCGTCTCGCCCGCCTGCGCCACCTGCGCGCTACCGACACCCACCTTATCGACCGAATCCGAAATCAAAGCCCGCACTTCTTTGGCCGCCTCTGCACTGCGTCCAGCCAAGCTGCGCACCTCTGCCGCCACCACCGCAAAACCACGGCCTTGCTCGCCCGCGCGCGCGGCCTCGACGGCAGCGTTCAGGGCCAAAATGTTGGTTTGGAAGGCAATGCCATCAATCACACCAATGATGTCGACAATTTTGCGTGACGAGGTGTTAATAGCCTCCATGGTGCCCACCACCTGCGCCACCACCGCCCCACCGCGCTGGGCTACGCCGGTAGCGACGGTCGCTAGTTGGCTGGCTTCGCTGGCGCTGTCGGCGTTGTGCTCAACGGTGCTGGAGAGCTGCTCGGTTGCAGAGGCGGTTTGCTCCAGCGAGGTCGCCTGTGACTCCGTGCGGTCGGACAGATCGCGGGTGCCGGTCGCCACCTCGGAGGCGGCCCCGGCAATGGCATCGGCACCGGTACGCACCTGACCGATGATATGGTGCAAGTTGTCGCGCATAGTTTCCATTTGGCCCAACAACGTGCCAATTTCATCGCTGCCGGTATGGGGCACGGTGCGCGACAAATCGTTCTGGGCAATCGCATACGCTGTCTCGATGGCAGCACCAAAACCCGAGCGCATGCGCGACAGCAGCGCAAAAGCCAACATGGTTGCTGGAACACCACCAAATAACGCAGTCAGCACAAAAGTGAACAATCCGCGCTCGTAATGCTGCTGGGCTTCTTTGTAGGCACTGTCGGCGCGGGCCACTTGGTAATCACGGAAAGAGCTGATTGCTTTCACCGTCGCTTCACCCTCGTTGCGACCTGCAGCCAAGAAGCGCATCATGGTTTCAGGGCTGAAGTCACCCGCCTGAATCGAAGCGGTTGTTTGGTCGAGCTTGTCGCGCCATGCTTGGCGACTGGCCTTGGTCGAATCAAACAACCTTTGCTCCTCAGGGTTGGTAATGCCAGCCTCCATGCGCTTGAAGATTTCGTTGGCTTGGTCCCGGTTTGCTGCAATGGCCTCAAGGTGTGTGCTCACCGGGTGGTCGTGAATGCCTGCCAAAGCACTGCCGGGCGCGTGCTGAAAGGCCAGTAGCACTTGGATGCGGTTTTGCTGAATAAAGCCCACCGATTGATCAACCACCAAGGCACGCTGCAAAGCTTCATCATGAATCGTGCGCAAACTATCGCGCGCTGACATCAAACCCCACAAACTCACGGCCACCACCGCAGAGAAAGAAATCCAGTAGGCTACCAAAATGATCGTGAAGCGCTGGGTAATCCGTAGATTATTAAACATGGGCAATTTCTAAAGGTAACAATTCCTAACATGATAGCGCTTGCCCTTCGTGGGCTTACTGGCTTGGCGCACCCACGTTGGCATGGGGCATGGGAGAATGCCCTTATGAATCCGGAACAGTACGTCCAGCAAAAAGCAGCCGCATCGGGCAGTAGCTTTTATTACGCCTTTTTATTTTTGCCAAAACCTCGGCGCGCAGCGATTACCGCTTTTTATGCGTTTTGCCGTGAAGTCGATGATGTGGTCGATGAAATTTCTGACACCAGCGTCGCCCATACCAAATTGGCCTGGTGGCAGGGCGAAGTAGCCCAAGCGTTTAAAGGGCAACCCACGCACCCAGTCATGAAGGCACTGATGCCGCACACTGGCACTTACCAGATTGAACAGCGCCATCTGCTGGCCATCATTGAGGGTTGCCAGATGGACTTAGAGCAAACCCGCTACCTTGATTACCCCGGCTTGCAGCGTTATTGCCACTTGGTGGCGGGCATTGTGGGCGAAGTGGCAGCGCGTATTTTTGGGCAAACCGACCCCGCCACCACCGCTTACGCCCACAGCCTAGGGCAAGCGCTGCAATTGACCAACATTCTGCGCGATGTCGGCGAAGACGCACTGCGCGGACGAATTTACCTGCCGGTCAATGAGTTGCAAAAGTTTGATGTCAAAGCCCACGAAGTATTGAAACGCCAATATTCCGAACGCTTCACAGCGCTGATGCAGTTCCAAGCGGCACGCGCACATGGTCTTTACGACCAAGCACTTGCACTGCTGCCTAGCGTTGACCGACGCGCGCAAAAACCCGGTCTCATGATGGCCAACATCTACCGCACACTGCTGCGCGAAATCGAACACGAGCAGTTTCAGGTGCTGCACCAGCGCATCAGCCTGACTCCGATGCGCAAATTTTGGCTGGCGTGGAAAATGCAGGCTTTGGGGCGGATGTGAAAAAAGTCGCTGTCATTGGTGCTGGCTGGGCTGGCATGGCTGCGGCCATTGCGGTGGTCGATACCGGCCACCATGCTACTGTTTTTGAAGCGGCCCGCACCGTTGGTGGGCGGGCCAGAGCGCTGGTAGCTTCTGACACGTCTGACACCGAAACCCCGCCATTGGTGCTGGACAACGGCCAACATATTCTGATCGGTGCTTACACCGAGTCGCTGCGGCTGATGCGACACGTTGGGGTCGATGTCGAGGCAGCTCTGCTGCGGCTACCACTGGCGCTGCGCTTTCCCGATGACAGCGGCCTGCAATGGCCCAATTTACCCCCGCCTTGGGATGCACTGCTGGGCATTGCCAGCGCTCGCAACTGGGATTGGCGCGAACGGTTTGCACTACTGCGGCTGGCAGCACGTTGGCGCATTGGACGCTTTAAGTGTTCATCCGAGTCGTCGGTGGCCGATCTGTGCGCCAAACTGCCACCCCGCTTAATGACAGAGTTCATTGAGCCGCTGTGCGTGGCAGCACTCAACACCCCGGCCCATGCCGCCAGCGGCCAAGTGTTTCTACGGGTGCTCAAAGACAGTCTTTTCAGCGGACGCGGTGGCTCCAATTTGCTGTTGCCACGGGTGAACTTGGGCGAGTTGTTTCCAGAAGCCGCTGCCCGCTGGCTGCGCGACCAAGGCTCCATCGTGCGCACCGGCCTGCGGGCCCGCTTGATCACGCCGATGCCGCAAAGCGGGCGCTGGATTGTCGATGGCACCCGCTTTGATGCGGTGGTGCTGGCCACGCCCAGCACAGAGGCGGCCCGCATCGTCTCGCGCTGCGCGCAAACAGCCCCCTACACCATGGCAGTGCCGCTGTGCGATTGGGCCTCCAGCGCGCAGGCACTGGCTTTTGAATCCATCGCTACCGTTTATGTCCAAGGCCCGGTGCCTGCCGATGGGCGCTTGCTCAAACGCCCGATGCTGGCCCTGCACAGCCACGCCGGACGGCCAGCACAGTTTGTTTTTGACCGAGGCCAACTCGGTGGCCCTGCCGGACTGCTGGCCTTTGTTGCCAGCGCCAGCCAAGGAGACCGGGCACAGATCGAACAGCAAGTGCTGCAACAAGCGCAGGAAGCGCTGGGCCTGGGCCATCTGCGCGCACTCCAAACCGTGATCGAAAAACGGGCCACTTTTGCCTGCACCCCGGGCCTGCAACGCCCCGATGCCAAAATTTCTCCGGGCCTATGGGCGTGCGGCGACTACATTGCTGGCCCCTACCCCGCTACGCTCGAAGGCGCAGTGCGCAGCGGCACCGCCGCAGGACTGTCAGCAGCAGCCCTAAAACAATAGCACTAAAGATAGACGCAGCAAGCGCTAGGGCCTGATTTGGCTTATTTTCCGATCCAGAGCTGGATAATAAACTTGGCGGCAAAACCGACCATGCCCAAACCCAGTCCAAGAAAAATCACGAAAGTGCCAAAACGCCCGGCTTTGGACTGCCACGCCAGATTGCCGATGATGAACACCATAAACACCATGAAGCCGCCCACCCCATAGGTGAGGAAAAAATCGGCCAACTGGTCTTCAGTAAACCCAAAAATCACAGTACGACTCCTTGCAAGCGGTTCATTAATTTGCACAAATCACTCAGATTGGCGACTGCGACATGGGGTTCGGTGGTGTGCGTCCAATCGAGTCCCATGCGGTTAATCCATGCCATTTGCATACCCGCCCCCAAGGCACCTGCGCCATCTAAATGGGGATCGTGGCCGATATGCAAAACCCGCGTCACCGGCACACCAGCCACCTGTGCGCCGCGCTGGAAAATCCGCACATCGGGCTTGGCAGCGCCAGCATCGCTCGCGCTGACCGAAGCATGAAAATAACGCCCCAACCCAATGCGGCGCACATCAGCGTTGCCATTGGACAGCGCTACCACCGGAAAGCGATCACTTAAAAACTTTAGTGCGGGCAAAACGTCGTCAAATAAATCGACCCGCTGGCGCTCGGCAAAAAAAACCTCAAAGGCTGGCTCTGCCAGCGCCGGACTGTCACCGGCACGCAGCAAAGCCCTGCGAATCAACTCGCGGCGCAACGCACTCAAATCGTGCAGCAGGTCAGGCCGCTCGTGCGACAACTGCTGGCGGATGGTACGCATCGTCCCAGACTGGGCGTACAACGTGTGGGTAGCGGGTGCATAGGTCGCTAACCAATTTTGTAGCACCGCTTCAGAGCGCTCGACAGTGGGCCAAATCGACCACAGCGTGTTGTCCAAATCCAGCGTAATCGCCTTAACGCGAGAGATGTCGAGTGTTTTGTGTAGCACAGCGCAACAGAAAGGTAAGGGTTTTGGGTGCTTGGCCTGCAGCCAAGCATCACTGGTGGGTACAGGATACCCCAGACGGCGGCTTTCTCGTCTGCGTTGGTGCGCTGAAATCACGGCGTGGAGGTGGTATTCTGGAATTTCACCCCTGCCTACCCTCTGCGGCCACAAACCTCAGAGAAGCGGCAGACCCAACCCAGAACAATTGCACAGGAGCGCACCATGGAAAACACACTGACCACAGCCCAACGCGAAGAACTCAAAGCACTGCTTTTAGCCCGCCGCAGCGACCTGCAAGCGCAAATGCAGCAGAACCGCGAAAACCTGACCCCCCCCAGTGCCGATGAAGGCGGCGTACTCCAACGCAATGTAGCCCGCGAAGTGACCCAAGTGGTCACGGACATCGAAGCGGCTGATTTGGCCCGCATCAACCGGGCGCTAGAGGCCATGGACGATGCCAACTACGGCCAATGCGACGAGTGCGGCTGCAACATTGCTTTTGAGCGCTTAAAGATCGAACCGCAAACCCAGCACTGCGTGGCCTGCAAATCACGCTGGGAAGAAGCCACAGGCCACGCTCACGCCCACCACTGAGCTGCCACACCGCACCTACGACCCACGGCGGCAACACATAGCAACACACACCGGCCCCAAGGGCAGGCTGTGTGGGCGAGAATGCCGCATGCCTTTTCAACCCGAACCCCCCTACACCCACGGGCAAGCTGCTCGCACTGCCATCTTGCTGTGCAATTTGGGCACGCCCGATGCGCCCACGGCACCCGCACTGCGCCGTTATTTGGGACAATTTTTGTCAGATCGGCGCGTGGTCGAGATTGCGCGGCCCCTGTGGTGGCTAATTTTGCACGGCATCATTTTGCGGGTGCGCCCGCGCAAGTCAGCGGCCAAGTACGCCAGCATCTGGACACCCGACGGCTCGCCACTGCTGGTATGGACACAAAAACAAGCGCTGCTGCTGCGCGGCTGGTTGGGCGAGGCCGGCCATCAGGTGCTGGTGCGCCCTGCCATGCGCTATGGCAACCCGTCCATTGCCAGCCAGCTCGATGCGCTCAAGGCCGAAGGCGCAACACGCATTTTGATTTTGCCGCTGTACCCGCAGTATTCAGCCCCAACCACCGCCAGCGTGTTTGATGCGGTCTATGCGTGGGCGGCGCGTACGCGCAACGTGCCCGAGCTGCGCTTTGTCAACCACTACCACGACGATGCAGGCTACATCAACGCACTGGCGCGCAGCATCGAAACCTATTGGAAGCGCAACGGCCCCCCCGACAAACTGGTGATGAGTTTTCATGGCGTGCCCAAACGCACCCTAGAGCAGGGCGACCCTTACCACTGCGAAAGCCACAAAACTGCCCGCCTGTTGGCCGAACGCTTGGGGCTGCACAAAGACGACTACCAAATCACCTTCCAGTCGCGCTTTGGCAAGGCCCAATGGCTGGAGCCTTACACCGAACCGACGCTGGTGCAAATGGCCCAGGCGGGCGTGGGCCGGGTTGATGTCATTTGCCCCGGTTTTACCAGCGACTGCCTCGAAACGCTCGAAGAAATCAACCAAGAGGCCCGCGCCGCCTTTTTAAAAGCCGGTGGCAAAGAGTTTCACTACATCCCCTGCCTGAACGACGACAAAATTTGGATAGGTGCACTCAGTCGCATCGCCCTGCAACACCTGAGTGGCTGGCCCACACAAGCGCCCGAAGCCGCTGTTTTGGCCGATGCCCAAGCCAAAGCGCTGGCCGGTGGTGCCCCCACTGGGCGTTGCCCAGCAGGACATTAACTATTATTTTGATAGCTACTTATGCTTGCTGCATAACGGCTAGTAGCCAATTACGCTAAAAATAGGCCCCATTGATGCCCACCACAGCCCTTGCACCCGACCAACTGCGCCTGAGCATCGACCCAGCCACGCTGGGCTTTGCCAGCACCGCCGAACTCCAAGACCTGCCGCTGCCGTGGATTGGTCAAGAGCGCGCCCAAGCCGCTGCCCGCTTTGGCCTTGAGATGGAGCAACCCAACTACCACCTGTTTGTGCTGGGCGAAGTCGGTTGCGGGCGCGCCTCGCTGCTGCGCCAAGCGATGCAGGCTGCTGCGGCCCAGCGCCCGGTGCCGCCCGACCTGTGCTACCTGCACAACTTTGACACCCCCGAGCGCCCACGGGCGCTGCGCCTGCCTGCGGGACAAGGGCGGGTACTGCGCCAAGGCATGGAGCAAGCGACGCGGACACTGCAAACCGACATTGCCAAGCGACTCGAAGGGGCGGACTTTCGGGCCGAACGCGAACGCATCGAAAAAACCTACCAAACAGACGAAGCCAGCGCCTTTGCCACGCTCGATGCTTTTGCCGAGACACTGCACTTTCGCTTGACGCGCGAAGACGGCCACATGGTTTTTACGCTGCTGGGCAACAAAGGCCACCCGCTGACCGAAAACGAAGCCCACGCCCTGCCACGCGCGCGCCGGGCCGAAATCGACCAAGCAGAACACACCCTGCGCGCCGAAATCGCCCGCTTCCTTGATGCCACCCGCCCGCTGGAACGCACCCGCGACGAGGCACTCGAGCAACTGCGCCAGCGCATGGCCCAACCCCTGATCGAGCTGGCGCTGCAAGAGCTGCGCACCGGCCTGCTGGCCGCATTGCCCCAACCCGCAGCGCTGGGCCAATGGTTCGATCAAGTGCAAAAACAGCTTCTGGACAATTTGCTACTGTTTGTTGCAGGCGAATCGGGTGAAGACGAGCGCAAAGACGCTCTGGACGATTTGCTAGCGCACTGCCGCGTCAATCTGGCCGTGGACAACGCCGGTTTGACCAGCGCCCCGGTCATCATCGAAGACAACCCACAGTCGCGCGGCCTGTTTGGCAGCATCGAATACCAAGCCGATGCCGATATGCTGGTGGCCGACTTCACCAGCATCCACGCGGGCAGTTTGCACAAAGCCCACGGCGGCTTTTTGATGCTGCACCTGCGCGACCTGCTGGGCGACGAAGGCCCGTGGGATCGACTGCGGCGCTTTTTGCGCTGCAGCCGCCTGCAAATCGAAGACGCAGGTGCCGCCCACGGCCCACTGGCAACCGTGGCGCTGCTGCCCGAAGCCGTCGATGTGCAAGTCAAAATTGTGCTGATTGGCTCGGTGCAAGAGTATTACGCCCTGCAAGAAGGCGATCCCGAAGTGGCGCGGCGCTTTCGTGTCAAGGTCGATTTTGCCGAGTCGTTTCGCGCCACAGCGCAAACGCGCCAAACTACCGCCATTTTTGTCTCGCATCTGGTTCGCAAGCGCGGTTTGCCCGATTTTTCTGCAGCGGCTGTGGCCCGGCTGCTGGAACAAAGCCACCGCGAAGCCGACGATCAAATGCGCCAAAGCGCACTGTTTGCCCAAACTGAAGCACTGGCGATAGAAAGCGCTGCCCTGTGCCGCGCCCGCGCAGGCAGCCAAGTCGAACCCATCGACATCGACACCGCGCTGCAAGCCAGCGTGCTGCGCCACAACTACCCCGAACAGCGTCTGCACGAATCCATCGCCGATGGCGAGCGGCTGCTGACGCTGCACGGTGCGCACATCGGCCAGATCAATGCCCTGACGCAAATTGATTTGGGCGACTACCGTTTTGGCTTTCCGGTACGGATCACGGCACGGGCTTTTGCCGGGCACGAAGGACTGCTCAACATTGAGCGCGAGGTCGAGATGTCAGGCCCGATCCACGACAAGGGCGTGCTGATTTTGCACAGCTACCTGACAGCGCTGTTTGGTCACATAGCCCCGCTGGCGCTGAATGCCTCGGTGGTGTTTGAACAAGAATACAGCGGTGTCGAGGGCGATTCGGCCTCGTGTGCCGAGCTGTATGCGCTGCTGTCGGCGCTGTCGGGCTTGCCGCTGTCCCAAAGCATTGCGGTCACAGGCGCACTCAACCAGCACGGCGAAATACTGCCGGTAGGGGGTATCAACGAAAAAATCGAGGGCTGGTTCCGGGCCTGCGAACAAGCCGGACTCGATGGTAGCCACGGCGCGCTGATTCCAGCGCGCAACCAGCACCACCTGATGCTAGACCGGCGCATCGTCGAAGCCGTGGCACAGGGGCAATTTCATATCTACACTGCGGCCCATGTCAGCGAGGGCATTGCACTGCTGACCGGCCAGCCTCCCGGCATGGAAAACGGCATTGCCACCGGCCAAGCCGACAGCGTACTGGGCTGTGCCGAGAAAACACTGCGTGCTTTTCGCCGTGCTTGCCAAACAGCAGGCCGGGGACGGCGTGGCCCCCGCAGTGCAGCACAATGCCCACCATGAACACACCCGAGAGCATGCGCCTAGACAAATGGTTGTGGTGCGCCCGCTTTTACAAAACCCGCAGCTTGGCGGTGGAAGAAATCGGTAAAGGCCGCGTCCAAGTCAACGGCCAAAACGCCAAAGCCGCCCGCGAGCTGCGCCCCGGCGACACCGTGGCTTTGCGCCAAGGCGTAGTGGCCCGCACGGTGCTGGTGCGTGCCCTGAGCGGTATGCGCGGCCCGGCACCCGTGGCCCAACAACTTTACGCAGAAACCGCCGAAAGCATTGCCGCCCGCGAACAAGCCGCCGAGCAGCGCCGCTTGGCCCCAGAACCTGCGGCCAGCTTACAAGAAGGCCGCCCCACCAAACGCGACCGGCGCAGCATGGAGCGCGCCAGCGACTGGGGCACGCGCTGGCGCGCCTCGGTAGAAGATTAAGGTTTTGATTGGTCTTTGATGGTGCTGTAAATCACCAGCAGCACCACAGCACCGACCACCGACGCAATCCAGCCGGCGGTTTGGCCGTGGCGGTACCAACCCATTGCAGCACCTACGTAACCGGCCAGCAAAGAGCCAGCCACGCCCAAAATGGAGGTCATAAACCAACCCATCTTGTCATCACCCGGTTTTATGGCGCGGGCAATAAAACCGACCACCAAACCCAACAACAAGGTTCCAAGAAGAGACAGCATGGTATGAATCTCCAAAAACGGGAACTACACCACCAATGCCGCCACCTTAATGGCTAGCGCTTGGGGTGTCGGCAGAAACGGTAGCCACACGGCGAGCACCGTTGAAGCGGCGTACCCAGTATGCGTCTTGCATACTCTCGACGCGCACTTCTGAGCCACTGCGGGGCGAATGAATGAACTTGCCTTCACCAACATAGATACCGACATGGCTAAAAGTGCGGCGCATGGTATTGAAAAACACCAAATCGCCGGGCTGCAATTCTTTTTTGTCGATCACCTGTGTGATGGCTGCTTGCTGGTTTGCACTGCGCGGCAACATCATCCCAACAGTTTGCTGGTACATGGCCCGCACAAAACCGCTGCAATCAAAACCGCCCTCGACGGTGCTACCACCACGGCGGTAAGGCACCCCGAGAAAACCCATGGCGGTCACCACCAAGTCGGAGGTGCGATCCACCACCGTATGGGCCTTGCCTGCCACGTTGTCGGCAACGCTGTGGGCCTTGTCGGTCATGCTCTGGCGCACTTCGACAAGTTGATTGAGCAAGCCCTTATCGGTCAAGAGACGATCAATGTCCTCAGAACTTGACGTACTGGGGGCCGCATGGGCGCTGGCGCAGGCCAGAAGGAGTATGGAGAACCATTTGGACATGGGGGCGAAGGGTAACACGCCAATTCACCCCCTCAGGATAAAAAAGACCGGTAAAAACACTCTGTTCGTACCGTTTGCAGTGCTTTTGCTGGCTGGTTCGGTGCTGGATTCGGGTGTAGGCATTGTGCCAATGTAAGCAACCACCCCAGTCTCCCCAGAGGGGGAACCTACCAGCGCCGATGTGTCGCTATCGACACATGGCACGAAAACGTGGCCTATTTGCACCGCGATGGCGCTGTGTACCGGGACGAGGGCTTTCAGGCACTGTCGAAAATCGAAGTCCGGGCCAACGGCCAGCGCATTTTGGCAACGCTGAACGTAGTCGATAACCCGAGCATCGTCGCCTGCGATGAGTTGGGCCTCTTTAAGATGCTTTTTCCCGCTTGGGCATGTGCGATGGTCTCGCAAGCCGGGCCACCCGAATCGATGGGGGCACTGTTTCGCAAAATTGCCGGTGAGCGTCTAGCCCGAGAGGATTTTCAGGCTACCGTGCGCGATATTGCAAAATTGAACTGACGGCTTTTGTTCTAGCTTGCCACCGCGACGAGCTAGACCGCGAAGAATTTTTCTTTCTGTCCGATGCCATCGGTTCCCGGCGCCTCGCGCACCATCACTTCAATGTCGAGTTGCCCATTGATAAATGGTGCCGGATGCTCCGCACCCACTGTGGCTGCTTGGCTTGGGGCGGCACAGCCCAGTTGTCACTTGCCGACGATGTGCTAATTTCGGTCGAGCGCCTGCTGGGCGTGGTGTTGAGTATCGACAGCCTGAACATTGCCCGTCTGACCGGAGCGCCAAAAGTCCAAGGTGCGGGACTGGATAGCCAATACGCCACGGGCTACCAAACCAGCACTGGGGCCGATCTGCCCTGTGTTTTTGTGGAATTTTGAGCAACACCTAATGACTGCGACACAATCGCCGCTTTATTCATTTGACTATTTACCCCCGAAAGATCCTGCCATGCTGCTTGATGCCGACCAATCTCAACTCGTTTTGGTGGATTACCAAGAACGCCTCATGCCCGCCATCCACGAAGGAAGCGCAGTGCTGGCCAACGCACTGCGCTTGGCAAAAATTGCCCGGATGCTCGAAGTGCCGGTTTGGGGTACCGAACAAAATGCCTCGCGCTTAGGATCTAATCCAGCCGCGCTGCGCGCTCTGTGCCACAAGACGCTGTCCAAAATGCACTTTAGCGCTGCCCAAGAAGGTTTGGGTGAGTGGCTGTGTCCACCACCCAAGCCCCAAGGCGGTAATGCCCGCAGTTTGCCCAAACATCTGCAAAAGCCAGTGCAATCAGCGCCCGAGCGCGGCACTATCGTGATTGCCGGTTGCGAGGCCCATGTTTGCCTTCTGCAAACAGCGCTGGACTTGATCGAAGACGAGTTCGATGTCTGGGTCGTCACCGATGCCTGTAGCTCGCGCACCGAACGCAACCGCGATGCCGCTTTTGACCGATTGGCCGGAGCAGGTGCCGAATTGGTGACCACCGAAATGGTCGCCTTTGAGTGGCTGGGCAGCTGCGAGCACCCGGCCTTCAAAGAGATGCTGGCACTGGTCAAGTAAGCCCCAAAAGCACGCCCAAAACCGCTTCAAAGAAGCTATCTATTTAATAGCTGCTAGTGCTTTACAGACAAGCGCTAGCAGCAATTTTTGGCATAAAAAAGATGCGCCAACTGCATTCACCATCACTGCGCTACCGCACAGAATAGCTACTGCTGGACAGCGCTTTTTCACTGAAGACCGCAATGGCAGGCCGAGCCTGATGGCCCACAGCGCACACCAACCGCCGCCTGAAGGGGCGGATTCAAAACTGAAGTGCAACACCCTGGTTTTTAATGAATGAGGGTGGAGTGCTGAGAGGCGTTCAGGAGCAA
>JAIEMS010000016.1 GCA_019751915.1 Burkholderiaceae bacterium | reverse complement strand
CAGCACCCCAACGCAAACGGGCCAAAGAAAGGGGTAAAGACAAAGTCAAGGCCATGATTAACTTTCTTTAGAAGGGCTGCTGCCTTGGTGCAAGGCGCGTTTATCGTCGTCCGACAGACCCGCTTCTGCCTGCGCCAACAGGGCATCGCTAGCGGCGGCGGTGATGCCTGCTTCTTGGGCGTGTTGCACAAAGCGTTCGTGCTGGCGTGCGCTGTCTTTGAACACACTGCGCACCACGACAAAAAACACCGGCACAAAAAACACCGCTAAAAAGGTACCCACCAGCATTCCGGCAATCACGCCGGTACCAATAGCGCGTTGGCTGGCCGAGCTGGCCCCCGAGGCCAAAGCCAACGGCACCACGCCCAAAATAAAGGCCAGCGAGGTCATGACAATGGGCCGAAACCGCAGATGCGCAGCCGCCAGCGCCGACTCCAACACGCTCTTGCCCTGCGCGTGCAGGTCTTTGGCAAACTCAATAATCAAAATAGCGTTCTTGGCCGATAAGCCAATGATGGTGATGAGGCCAACCTGAAAGTACACATCGTTGGCCATACCGCGCCCGGTAATGCCCAGCAACACCCCCAGCACCCCCAGCGGCACCACCAAAATCACTGCCAGCGGAATCGACCAGCTTTCGTACAGCGCTGCCAAAGACAAAAACACCGCCAAGATAGCAAAGCCATAGAGCACGATGGCCTGTGAGCCTGCCAGCTTTTCTTCACGCGACTGGCCCGTCCATTCAAAGCCAAAACCGGCGGGCAGTTGCGCCGCCATGCGTTCCATCTCGGCCATGGCCTCGCCGGTGCTGTGGCCGGGCGCGGCACCGCCCGAGATACGCATGGCCGGATAGCCGTTGTAGCGCACGGTTTGCATCGCGCCGCTGGTCCAGCGGGTGCTGGCAAACGACGACAGCGGCACGGCCTTGCCTTGGGTGTTGATGGCAGTGAGTTTCAAAATATCCTCGGGCTGCATCCGGGCCTGCGCCTGCGCCTGCACCACCACCCGCTGCAAACGACCAGCATTCGGAAAGTCGTTGACATAGCTCGAACCCAGCGCCGTCGAGATGGTGCTGTTGATGGCAGCAAAGCTAACCCCTTGGGCGCTGGCTTTCTCGCGGTCGATATCGACCTGCAACTGCGGCGCATCTTCCAAACCATCGGGGCGTACCCCTGCCAGCACTTTGTTTTGCGATGCCATACCGAGCATCTGGTTGCGCGCTGCCACCAGCGCATCGTGGCCGTTACCCCCTCGATCTTGCAGGCGGAAGGTAAAGCCCGAACTGGTGCCCAATTCTGGAATGGGCGGCGGACTCAGCGGGTAAATAAACGCATCGCGCACCCCCATCAGCGCCCCCATGGCCCGGCCAGCGATGGCTTCTGCCGAATGCTGGGGGCCAGGGCGTTCTGACCAATCCTTGAGCGTGACAAACGACAACCCCGCGTTTTGCCCTTGGCCCGAGAAGCTAAAGCCCATCACCGCCACCATGCTCTTGACTTCGGGCTGGGCCAGCATGAAGCCTTCAACCTTTTCGACCACAGCCTTGGTGCGCTCCAGCGTCGCGCCGGGGGGAAGTTGGATATTGACCAGCAAATTACCTTGGTCTTCGTTGGGCAAGAACGAGGTCGGCAGACGCAAATACAGCACCCCGACAGCGGCAACCAGCGCCAGATAGACCACCATCATCCGGCCACCTCGGCGCAGCAATTTGGCGACCCAACCCTCGTAGCTTTTCGTGCTGCGGGCAAAGCCCCGGTTGAACCAGCCAAAAAACCCCGTTTTGGCGTGGGCATGACCGGCCTTGACCGGCTGCAACAGCGTGGCGCACAGCGCCGGGGTCAGCGACAACGCCATAAAGGCCGAGAAGGCAATCGACACCGCCATCACTGCCGAAAATTGGCGGTAAATGTTGCCCACCGAACCGGCAAAAAAGGCCAGCGGTACAAACACCGCAATCAACACCACGGTAATGCCGATGATGGCCCCAGAGATTTGGCCCATGGCCTTGCGGGTGGCCTCGAGGGGCGACAAACCCTCCTCGCCCATGATGCGCTCGACGTTCTCGACCACCACGATGGCATCGTCCACGACGATACCAATCACCAGCACCATGCCAAACATGGTCAGCACGTTGATCGAAAAACCCATCGCCAGCAACGCGCCAAAAGTGCCCAGCAAGGCCACCGGCACCACGATGGTCGGGATGATGGTGTAGCGAAAATTTTGCAAGAAGACAAACATCACCAAAAACACCAGCACGATGGCTTCCAGCAGGGTTTGCGCCACTTGCTGGATCGAAATTTTGATGAAGTTGGAGCTATCGTAGGGAACCGTCCAAGCCATACCGGGCGGAAAGTATTTTTCTAACTCGGCCATGCGCTTTTTCACGGCAGTGGCCGCTGCCAGCGCGTTGCCAGAAGGCGAAAGCTGCAAGCCCATGCCAGCGGCAGGTTGGCCGTTCAGGCGGGCGCTGGTGGCGTAAGACTGCGCGCCCAACTCAATGCGGGCCACATCTTTGAGCCGCACTGCCGAGCCATCGGCGTTGGCGCGCAAAACGATGTTGCCAAACTCTGTCGTGCTGCTGATTTGCCCGGGAACCACGATGGTGGCCGAGATGGTCTGGCCGCTCAGGTTAGGCAACTCGCCCAAACTGCCTGCCGAGACCTGTGCGTTTTGCGCTTGAATGGCATTGGCAACATCGGCTGCCGACAGGTTATAGCCCTGCAATTGGGCCGGATCGACCCAAACGCGCATGGCGCGCTCAGAACCAAACAACTGCACTTGACCAATACCGGGCAAGCGCTGCAACTCGGGCATCACGTTGCGCGAGGCGTAGTCGCTCAGGGCCGTCACGTCGGTTTTGGGGTCAGACGACGACAGCATGACAAACTGCAAAAAGTTGGTGCGCGATTTCTCGACGCGCACACCCTGCTGATTGACCACGGAGGGCAAACGCGGCGTAGCACGGGCCAAACGGTTTTGCACCTCCACCTGCGCCAGCTCGGGGCTGGTGCCCGGCTCAAAGCTCAAGGTAATGGTGCCGGTGCCGTTGGCTTGGCTCACGGCTTCCATGTAGGCCAAGCCGGGCGCGCCGTTCATTTCGCGCTCAATCACCGCCAACACGCTGTCTTCGAGTGTTTGCGCCGAAGCGCCGGGGTAGGCCGCCGAAACCACAATGCTCGGCGGGGCCACTGAAGGGTATTGGGCAATGGGCAGTTGGCTGATGGAAACCCCACCCAGCACCATCACAAACAAAGCAATCACCCACGCAAAAATGGGGCGGTCAATAAAGAATTTGGCCATTGGGCGCTCCTTACGGACGGGCTGCGCTGGCAGGCGCTGTCGCTGCCGAGGCAGCAGGGGCAGGAGCGCTGCCCGGCGCTTGCCACGGCACGGCCTTCACGGGTGCGCCGGGCGGCATCATTTGCAGTTTTTGAAAACCATCGACCATCACCTGATCGCCCGCCTTCAGGCCCTCGAGCACCACCCATTGCTGGTTGCGTGCCGCGCCAATTTTGACCATGCGCGGGCTGATTTTCCCCTGCGCATCGACCAGCATCACCTTGTCACCCTGCTGGGTGCGTGTGACGGCCTGTTGCGGCAGGGTGATGGCGTTGCCGACTTGGGCTTGTTCCAGTTGCACCCGCACATACAGGCCGGGCAACAACTCGCCTTTGGGGTTGGGCACTTCAGCACGCAGCGTGACTTGGCCGGTGCTGGCATCGACCGTCAGGTCAGAAAACAACAGCTTGCCGGGGTGGGCGTATTCGCTGCCATCTTCGAGCAACACGCGCACGCTGGCGGCCTCGGCCCCCGAAGCGCGTTTGAATTGACCCGCTTCCATGGCCCGGCGCAGCTTCATCACCTCGTCGGCCGATTGGGTGAAATTGACATACATCGGGTTGATTTGCTGCACCACCGCCAGCGGGGTCGCTTCGGTTTGGCTCACCAGTGCGCCCTCGGTCACCAGCGCCCGGCCAATGCGCCCAGAGATCGGGGCCGTGACGCTGGCGTAGTTCAGGTTGATGCTGGCCGTTTGCACCGCCGCATTGCCTGCGGCCACATCGGCTTGGGCCTGCTTGTGGGCAGCCACAGCGTTGGCGTACTCTTGCTGGCTGATGGCGTTGGCATCGACCAGCGGCTGGTAGCGTTCGGCCAGCGCCGCTGCCTGCGACAAATTGGCCTGTGCCCGTGCTAGCTGGGCATTGGCTGTTTGCTGGGCCGCCACGTAGGGTGCGGGATCAATGGCAAACAACGCCTGACCTGCTTTGACATCGCTGCCCTCACGGAACAAGCGCTTTTGCAAAATGCCAGTGGCTCTGGCCCGCACCTGCGCCACCCGCGAGGCCTCAAGGCGGCCCGGCAGCTCCGTCACCAAGCCCACATCACCCAAAGCCACTGTAACCACGCCCACTTGCGGTGGCGGTCTGCCCCCAGCGGCAGCAGCACCCGCAGGCGCATCACCAGCGCCACACCCTAGCAACAGCAAAGCCGCCGATAGCCCCCCCATGGCAATGCCCCAGCGCATGGGTGCGCGCGCGGGTCGAACAGGGGTGAGGGGAAAAGCAAAAGCAGTCTCAGCATGGCGCAAGGCAGGCATGGTGTTCCTTTGGGAAAGGATCGGGCAACAGACCCGATGGGTGAAGCATTGGAATACCGGCATCATACATACATCCTTGAATGTATGTTGTATAGTCGCCGCATTACACAGCATTTTTTGGAGGTCAATGCCATGGCTCGTCGCACCAAAGCCGATGCCCAAGCTACGCGCAGTGCGTTGCTGGATGCGGCCGAGCAATTGTTCGAGGCGCAGGGGGTATCGCGCACCTCGCTCAACGACATTGCCGTCGCTGCAGGCACCACGCGCGGGGCGATTTATTGGCATTTCAAGGACAAGGCCGACCTGTTCAACGCCATGATGGAGCGCGTGACTTTGCCGTTGGAAAGTGCCCATGCCCAAGCTAGCCAAGCGCCGGGCAGCAACACGCTGGCCGAACTGCGTACCGCTTTGTTGAGCGCACTGCACCTGATTGCCAACGATGCCCAAACGCGCCGGGTACTGCAAATTGCCACGCACAAAGTGGAATTCACCGACGAACTCGGGGCCGTGCAAGAACGGCGCTTGCGCGTCCACGGCCAATGCGTCGCTCACAACCGACTGGCGCTGGCACGGGCGGCGCAAGAATCAGGGCAATCGCTGCCAGTGGCACTCGATACTGCTGCCATTGGCCTGCAAGTGCTGATCGAGGGGCTGGTGCACCAATGGTTAGTGGACCAAAGTGCTTTTGATTTGGTGCATACCGGCCAAGCTGCCGTCGATATCTATTTGACTGGTTTGGGTTTGCACGCACAAGCACATAAGGCTGGAAACAGCATTTCAGCCATAAAAAACCATCAAAATAGCCTATAGCCCAAGCACCACAAGCTTTTGTTGCTATCAAAAAGTTTAAATAGATACCGGCACCACAGCGCATTTATTGGCGGCTACAGGCTGTGATTTAAAGCATTGTCTGGGGTCGAGTCGGTGCTGGTGCCACAATAGCGGCCTCAATGACAAGTTCTTTTTCTAATCTATCGCTGGCCGAGCCGCTGGCGCGCGCCGTGGCCGAGATGGGCTACGAGTCCATGACCCCGATTCAGGAGCAGGCCATTCCGGTCGTGCTCACTGGCCAAGACGTGATGGGCGCTGCCCAGACCGGCACTGGCAAAACAGCGGCGTTCTCGCTACCGCTGCTACAGCGCTTGCTCAAGCACGAAAGTAGCTCCACATCCCCTGCGCGCCATCCGGTGCGCGCCTTGGTGCTGTTGCCCACGCGCGAGTTGGCCGATCAGGTGGCCCAGCAAATCGCCCTGTACGCCAAATACACCAAACTGCGCAGTGCAGTGGTGTTTGGTGGCATGGACATGAAACCCCAGACGCTGGAGCTGAAAAAAGGTGTCGAAGTACTGGTGGCAACGCCGGGGCGTTTGCTAGACCACATCGAAGCAAAAAATGCGGTGCTCAATCAGGTCGAATATGTGGTGCTCGACGAAGCCGACCGCATGCTCGACATCGGGTTCTTGCCCGACCTACAACGCATCTTGAGCTTTTTGCCCAAGCAACGCACCACGCTGCTGTTCAGTGCCACCTTCTCGCCCGAAATCAAGCGCTTGGCAGGCAGCTACCTGCAAAACCCGGTCACCATTGAAGTAGCCCGCCCCAACGAGACCGCATCGACCGTCGAGCAACGCTTTTACAGCGCTGGCGACGACGATAAGCGCCGCGCCATTCACCAAGTTCTCAAAACGCGCGGCATCAAACAGGCGTTTATTTTCGTCAACAGCAAACTCGGCTGTGGCCGCTTGGCCCGCAGTTTGGAGCGCGAAGGCCTCAAAACCACCGCACTGCATGGCGACAAAAGCCAAGATGAGCGCCTCAAAGCTCTGGAAGCCTTCAAGAGTGGCGAGGTCGATTTGTTGGTCTGCACCGATGTGGCCGCGCGGGGTCTGGACATCAAAGATGTGCCAGCGGTGTTTAACTTTGACGTGCCATTCAACGCCGAAGATTACGTCCACCGCATTGGTCGCACTGGCCGCGCGGGGGCCTCGGGCTTGGCAGTGACGCTGGTCTCGGGCAGCGACGCGCGCTTGGTGGCCGACATCGAAAAGCTGCTGAAAACCAAAATCAACATCGAAACCTTGGCCTACGACGACGAACGCCCACAAGGGCGCTTTAACGAAGGTCGGGGTGAACGCAGCGAGCGTTTTGAGCGCCCAGAGCGCTTTGAACGTTCAGCCGCACCGCGCGCACCGCAGCGCGGTTTTCGGCCCGCCACGGTTTCGCGCGACCCCTTCTTTGACAAGCCCTACGAAGCGTCGTCTGAGACTGTCACCGCACAATGGGAGGCCGAGCGCAGCCCAGCAGGGCGTGGCGTATCGACCCACATCAAGCCCAAACGCAAAATGGCAGCGCTGTTCAAGCCGGTTGAAGTACCGCCCGTGGACGCTTGAATTGACGGTGCTCGACTAGCCCGGTTTTTGGGCCTGCAAGCATTTGACTTGCAGGCATTCGCGTTCGGCCAGCGTCTTGCCAAAGCGCACAGCGCTCAAACAACCGCCCCAAACGCAGCCCGTATCGAGTCCGAGCACATGGGGACGGTCAAGCCAACCCAGCGTAGACCAATGTCCAAAAGCCACCAAGGTCTCTTTGGTACGGCGACTGGGCACATCAAACCACGGTACCAACCCCGGTGGGGTGTCGGTGGCGCTTTCGGTGCTATCAAAATCCATTCTTCCGCCCGGCGTGCAAAAGCGCAACCGGGTCAGGGCATTGACGATGACGCGCAAGCGGTTCATGCCCATCAGGTCGTCGCTCCAACGGTCGGGGGCATTGCCGTACATCTGATGCAAAAAATGTGGCAGGTCGGCACTTTGCAGTACCGCGTGAACCTCATCGGCCAACGCCAGTGTGTCGGCAGTGCTCCACGCGGGCAAAACGCCTGCATGCACCATCAGCAGCACTTGGCCACGGTGGGTGTGCTGGCGGGCCAGTGGCTGCTGGCGCAGCCAATCGAGCAAAGCGCTGCGGTCGCGGGCCTGCAATACGCTGTCGAGGGTGTCGCGGCGCGAGGGCTTGCGCGCACCGTGCGCTGCGGCCAGCAAGTGCAGATCGTGGTTGCCCAGCAGAGGGTAAATCGCCCCCTCGTGCGCCATGCAGCGGCGCAGCACTGCGCCAGAATCTGGGCCACGATTGACCAAATCGCCCAAAAGATAAACCGTGTCGCGGCTGGGGGAGAACCCAATGTGCGCGAGCAAACGCTGCAATGCGGCATCACAGCCCTGAACATCGCCGATACAGTAAAGTGCCATAGTGTTCCTATTTACTTTTAATCCATGGATTTTCTGCTGATCGCGCTGCTGACACTGCTCAATGGCGTGTTCGCTATGTCTGAGCTGGCCCTCGCATCCAGCCGCAAGGCCCGTCTGACCGCCATGGCGGAGGCCGGTGATAAGGGTGCACAGGCAGCTTTGATGCTGCTGGAAGACCCGACGCAATTTTTGTCGTCCGTGCAGGTGGGCATTACCTCTATCGGCATGCTCAACGGCATTTTGGGCGAAGCCGCATTCAGCGACAACTTGGCCCACTCGCTGCAAGGCTGGGGCGTTCCCGAGGCTGCCGCCAGTATCTCAGCCACGGCCATTGTGATCACCATCATTACTTTTGTCACCATCGTTTTTGGCGAATTGGTGCCCAAGCGCATCGGTCAGCTCTACCCCGAAACGGTAGCCCGATGGGTGGCGCGGCCTATGGTTTGGGTGGCACGTATTGCCAAACCGTTCGTGCGCTTGCTGTCGGTCTCGACCCACGGCGTGCTCAAACTGCTGCGCGTGGACAACACCGCCGAACGCGCCGTGACGGAAGAAGAAATTGCCGCCAGCTTAGAAGAGGGCCGCGATGCCGGGGTGATTGAACACCACGAACACCAGATGGTGCAAAACGTTTTTCGGCTCGATGACCGGCCCCTGACTTCGATCATGGTGCCGCGCGGCGATGTGCAATGGCTCGATGCCAGCTTTACCGTCGATCAATGCCTGCACATTGCCAGCGCCCGCAGCGACAAAGCCGTCCATTCGTGGTATCCGGTGTGCCGGGGGTCGCTCGACGATGTGGTGGGCATCATCAGCGTGGCCCATTTGCTGGAGTTGCGTGCGCAGGTGGTGCCGAACATTGCACCTTATGTGCAACCGGCCTCGTTTTTGCCAGAAACACTCAGTGGCATGGAATTGCTAGAGCAGTTTCGGGCACGTTCGGGGCGCATGGTGTTTGTCGTCGATGAATATGGTGTGGTGCAGGGCATCATGACCCCGCGCGATTTGCTAGAAGCCATTACCGGCGAATTGCAACCCGGGGCCGATATGGATGCTTGGGCATTACAGCGCGCAGATGGCTCATGGTTGCTCGATGGGCAAGTGCCCGTAGCAGAACTGAAAGCGCGTTTGGGTATCCGCGATTTACCCGAAGAAGAACGGGGACGCTATAACACGTTGGCCGGATTATTGATGGCGGTCTCTGGACATTTACCCACTCTGGCAGAACGTATTGTTTGTGAAGGATGGATATTTGAAGTCATGGACTTGGATGGAAAGCGCATCGACAAAGTTTTAGCATTTCAGCCCTCACGGGGTCTTTCCTAGACGCTCAAACAATCTACTGCGCTGACTGTGGTTTTATAAGTGGAAGATTCACGCTGCAAATCAAAGTTTCCAATATAATCGCGGCTTCTTCACCCCATTCCTTTTCTACCATGTCTAAATACCAATCCCTGCTCGCACAACGCGAAGCCCTCGAAAAAGAAATCCTGAACGCCCGCCGCGAAGAAATTTCAGCCGCTGTAGCCCAAGTGCGCGCACTGGTCGAACAGTTTGAATTGACGCAAAAAGACGTTTTCTCTACAGGCCGTACACGCGGCGTGACACTGGGCTCCAAAGTGGCTGCCAAATACCGCGACCCAGCCACCGGCAAAACATGGACAGGCCGTGGCAAGGCACCTAAGTGGATTGACGGCCAAGACCGTTCGCAATTCGCAATTTAAAGCAATGTCCGCCTCGGCGGACATTTTTTTGCCTGCGTGCTGCACTCCAGTGTGCAGCACAGGCTTGGTAATGGTGGGCAACAGGCCACAACGCTGCCAAAATGGTGCTCGTTGCACCATTCCAAGGAATCTCCCATGGCCTCGTCATCCCACAGCGCCGCGCGCCACGCTTTTTCCAAAACACTGCAGAAGTTTAAGACAGCATCGGGTAAAGAAGGCCGTTTTTATTCACTTCCCGCACTGGCAAAGCAATTTCCATCGGTAAAGCGCCTGCCGATGTCGATTCGCATTGTGCTCGAATCGGTACTGCGCCATTGTGACGGCAAGAAAATACTGCCTGAGCATGTGGCACAACTGGCCCAATGGCAACCACAAGCTGCCCGCAATGCCGAAATTCCCTTTGTGGTTTCACGCGTAGTATTGCAAGACTTTACCGGTGTTCCACTGCTGGCCGACTTGGCAGCAATGCGAACAGTAGCCCAACAGTGGGGCAAAAACCCAGAAAAAATAGAACCTCTGGTACCGGTTGATTTAGTGATTGATCATTCGGTCATGGTCGATCATTACGGCCAAAAAGATTCATTTGACCTGAATATGCAGCTCGAATTCCAGCGCAACCGCGAGCGCTACGAATTCATGAAATGGGGCATGCAGGCATTTGACACCTTCGGTGTTGTACCACCGGGGTTTGGCATTGTCCATCAGGTCAATCTTGAATATCTGGCCCGTGGTGTTCACAAATCCAAAGGCCGTATTTATTACCCTGATACCTTGGTCGGTACCGACAGCCACACCACCATGATTAACGGTATGGGTGTCGTCGGTTGGGGGGTCGGTGGTATCGAAGCCGAAGCCGCCATGCTCGGCCAGCCGGTGTATTTGCTCACGCCCGATGTGGTGGGCGTGCAGCTCACAGGCCAGTTGCGCGGCGGAGTAACGGCCACCGACTTGGTACTGACCGTGACGGAGCTGTTGCGCCAGCACAAGGTGGTCGGCAAATTTGTCGAGTTTTTTGGTGAAGGCACACGCCGTTTGACCCTGCCCGACCGGGCCACCATCGCCAACATGGCACCCGAATATGGGGCCACGATGGGGTTTTTCCCGGTCGATGAGAAAACAATCAGCTACTTTAAGGGCACAGGACGCAGTAAAGCCGACATCGAGACCTTCGAGGCCTACTTTCGTGCACAAGAGCTGTTTGGGGTGCCGCTGGACGGAGATATCGATTATTCGCAAGTGGTCTCGCTCGATTTGGGCAGCGTCACGCCCAGCGTGGCTGGCCCCAAGCGTCCCCAAGATCGCATCGAGTTGGGCCAAGTGGCCCACCAGTTTTCCCAGTTGTTCAGCCAGCCAGCGACAGACAACGGTTTCGGCCAAAACGCTGGCAGCTTGTTGCAGCGCCACCGGGTCGCCAGCCAAAACGCTGGCTCCACCAATGTGAGCATGCCCAGCAGCACAGACGACGCTTTAACACTGGGCCATGGCGATGTGCTGATGGCCGCCATCACCAGTTGCACCAATACCTCTAACCCCAGCGTGCTGCTGGCCGCTGGTTTGCTGGCAAAAAAGGCGGTCAAGGCGGGGTTGCGGGTCAAGCCACACATCAAAACTTCGCTGGCCCCCGGTTCGCGCATCGTCACCCAGTACCTGCGCGAAACCGGCCTTTTACCCTACCTCGAAAAACTCGGCTTCTCCTTGGTCGGTTATGGCTGCACCACCTGCATTGGCAATGCGGGTGACTTAACCCCCGCCCTGAATGCGGCCATCACGCAAAACGATGTGGTTTGCGCTGCGGTGCTTTCGGGCAACCGCAATTTTGAGGCGCGCATCCACCCCAACCTCAAGGCCAACTTTTTAGCCAGCCCGCCGTTGGTGGTGGCTTACGCGATTGCCGGTACCGTGCTGACCGATCTGATGACCCAGCCCGTGGGCCAAGACAAGAAGGGCCGCAATATCTATTTGGGCGATATTTGGCCCAGCAGCGAAGAAATCGACCAACTGATGAAGTTTGCGATGCAAGGCAAGGCCTTTCGCAAAAACTACGCCAAGGTTCGGTCTAAACCGGGCAAGCTGTGGCAAAAAATCACCAGCGTCACCGGCAGTACCTACACTTGGCCGACCAGCAGCTACATTGCCAAGCCACCATTTTTCGCCGATTTTGCTATGAAAAACATAGCATATAAAGATTGCGTGGCAAGCGCTAGCGAGCAAAAAGCCCTTGGAACGGTCAAAAATGCCCGTGTCATGGCCCTGCTGGGCGACTCGATCACCACCGACCACATCTCGCCCGCTGGCTCCATCCCTGCCACCTCGCCCGCAGGCCAGTGGCTGCAAGCCCAAGGCGTGGCCCCCGCCGACTTCAACAGCTACGGCGCACGCCGAGGCCACCACGAGGTCATGGTGCGGGGCACCTTTGCCAATGTCCGCATCCAAAATAGGATGCTGCCCCCGCTGGAAGATGGCTCGCGCGAAGAAGGTGGCATCACGCTGTTCCAGCACGATGGCCCGTTACAAAACGAGAAGATGTTCATCTTTGATGCAGCGCAGCAGTATTTGGCACAGGGCATACCTACGGTGGTATTTGCTGGCGAGGAGTACGGCACCGGCTCGAGCCGCGACTGGGCTGCCAAGGGCACCCAATTGCTGGGCATCAAGGCTGTGATTGCGCGCAGCTTTGAGCGCATTCACCGCTCCAATTTGGTCGGCATGGGCGTGCTGCCGCTGCAATTTCGCGGTTCGGACTCGTGGCAAAGCTTGGAGCTGACCGGCGAGGAGTCGATTGATATGCTGGCCAATCCGGCCCTGACACCCCAAAGCGAGGCCGTTTTGGTCATCCACCGTGCCGACGGCTCCCAAAAGGTGGTCTCTGTGACGCTGCGCATCGACACCCCCATCGAGGTCGATTACTACCGCGCCGGTGGCATCTTGCCCTACGTGCTGCACCAATTGCTGGACGCTTAAACGCCCAGCCCAGACGGGTTCACCATGAAAAAACAAGTGTTGATTGCCGGTGGCGGCATCGGTGGTTTGGCTGCGGCACTGGCAGCAGCGCAGGCGGGCTGCGATGTGCGGCTATATGAACGCCAAGGGCTGTTGAGCGAGGTGGGTGCGGGGGTGCAATTGGGGCCGAACGTGGTGCGCCATTTGCACCGCTGGGGGCTGCAATCGGCACTGGAGTCTGTGGTGGCGTTCCCGACGCAATTGCAGGTGCGCTGCGCCGTATCGGGACGCACGTTGGCCGTGTTGCCACTGGCAGAGCGGGCGGTGCAGCGCTATGGCGCACCCTACGTCACCATCCACCGGGCCGATTTGCAAGGCTTGCTGCTGGCGGCGGTGCAAGAGCAGGCCGATGTGCAACTAAACTTGGGGCAAACCGTCGAACAGCACCGGCAAGAGTCTGGGGCGGTGTTGATTCGCACCAGTGCCGGTCAAGAGGTCGAGGGCGATGTGCTCATTGGTGCAGACGGGCTGTGGAGCCGCATCCGCACCCAGCTGCTGGCCGACGGCCCACCGCGCACCAGCGACCATTTGGCCTACCGCGCCTTGGCCCTCCAAAATGCCTTGCCCAGCGCTCTGCGCAGCACCCAAGTGACCGCTTGGCTGGGGCCGCGTTTGCACGCTATTCAATACCCGGTGCGCTGCGGTGAGTTACAAAACTTGGTGGTGATTGTGCAAGGCCCAGCCCCTGCCGATTTACAAAACTGGAACCACGCCGCCAACGCCGCCGATTTGGAGCAAGCCTTGCGGGGCACTTGCCCGGCTCTGCAAGACTTGGTGCGTGCAGTGCCCACAGCGGGCCAAGGCTGGCGGCTGTGGCCGCTGTCAGACCGTCCGCCCGTCAGCAGCGCCGAGCAAATGGCCCAAGGGCTGGTGGCGCTGCTGGGCGATGCAGCCCACCCCATGCGCCCCTACTTGGCGCAGGGCGCGGGCATGGCCATCGAAGACGCAGCGCAGTTGCAGCAATCGTTGGCGATGCACGACATTGAGCTGACACTGCGCCTGCGCCGCTATGCGCTCAACCGCTGGCGGCGCAACGCACGGGTGCAAGCGCGCTCCGAGCGCAATGGGCAAATTTTTCATGCCACCGGCCCGCTGCGCTGGGGGCGCGACCTGTCTTTGCGCTTGCTGGGTGAACGCTTGTTGGATGTGCCTTGGTTGTACCGGGGCGACGGTTTGGCGGCTGAATTTTCTGCTACTTAATCAATAGCTAAAAATGCTGATGGAGCAAGGGCTACTGGTCATTTTGATTCCTATTTTGGCAATAACGGGGACGCAGGTAGCCAACGAAACGCCGTCGAGCCAAGTGCCAGCAACGCGGCAATGGTGCCCATCACGGCTTGGTAGGTGTCTAGCCCTTGGGCTTGCGCCCACCCCGCCACCCAGCCGGTGAGCCACTGCATCAACCCAACGCCCAAAAACATCGCCATCGTGAACACCGACAAGGCCCGGCCCGTCAGGTCGGGCGGGTAAGAGGCGCGCACATCGGAATACTGCAACACCGAATACCCCGACAGGCTGGCAATCAGCAACACCAGCGCAATGTTCAGGCCCACATGGTGTACCGCACCCATGCACAGGTACAACAGCGCCACCAGCAATGAAAAATTGACCACCCAACGCCGCCGCCGTGTTGGGCCGGGGTCGAAGTGGCCAAAACAGGCCGGGCCAAACAGCGAAATCAACGACATAGCTAAAGCCACGTTGCCACTTTGCACCAACGAAAAACCGTAGCGCTCGATCAACATCGGGCCAATCCACAGGCCGCGCAGCGCCAGCGTCGAGGCGTAGGCCACCATGCTCAACAGCAAAATGCCCAGCGTGTGCGGCAACACAAACAGCGCACCAAAACGGCGTACCGCCGTGCCCCAGCGTTCACGCTCTGGGGCCGGCCCGGGCAAGGCTGGTTCATGGACGCGGTGCCAAATCAACAGCCACGACGCAGCCGACAACCCCGCCAGCAAGAAAAACCCGCTGCGCCAGCCGTAGTGCTGCACCAACCACGCCAGCGGCGTGCCGGTCAATAGCAGCCCCAAGCCCCCCACGCCCAAACCCACGCCCGACATAAAAGCAAACTGGCTGGCCGGAAAATGCCGGGCAATAAACACCGTGCACGCCAAAAATGCCGGAGCACAACCGACACCAATCAGCATCTGGCCCAGCATGAGCCAGCCGTATTGCGGTGCCCACGCCGACAAGCCCGCGCCCAGCAGCGTCAGCGGAAACGCCGTCAGCACCGTGCGGCGCAGGCCGTACAAATCCATGCCAATGCCCATAAAAAACTGGGTCACGCCAAAAGCCAGCGCAAACAAACCGGCAAATGCGCCCAGTGAGGACGAGGACAAACCAAAATCGGTCTGCAAGCCCGTGGCAATGATGGCGGTGACGGTGCGGTACGCTTGGCTCAGAGCAAAGGCCGACAGCAAAGCCAACAGCATCGGCCAAAGTACCGTGGAAGACTCGGTGGGAGGATGGGGCGGTGGGGGGGATGTTGGGGCCATAAAAACGAGAAGCGGCAAAAAGCCGCTGCAGCTTATAGCTTTTGCGCCCCTGTGCGGCAAGCAAGGTTTTGGAGACCGACCCCGGCCACGCTAGATACTTGCCTTATGCGCTGGCGATGCACAGGGCATTGCGCCCCGACTCTTTGGCTTGGTACATGGCAATATCGGCCCGCTTGATGAGGTCTTCTTCGCTGCACGTATCGCCCTGAAACACCAACACACCAATGCTGGCCGAGCAGCGGTGTTCGACCACGCTGGGGGTTTGCGTTAGGCTGCACACCGTCAAGGCGTAAGGCGCAGACAACGCTTGCAGCACCTTTTGGCCGACGTTGCGGGCTTGTTCTTGGGCTTGGGCTGGATCGCTGCTCAAAGCGCACAGCATGACGACAAATTCATCGCCACCAAAACGGGCCACGGTGTCCATCTCGCGCACGCAGTGCGTCAGGCGCTGGGCGACTTCGATCAGCAGCAAATCGCCGACCTTGTGGCCGTGCTGATCGTTCAGAGGCTTGAAATTGTCCAAATCCAAAAACAGCAATGCGCCGTGCATTGCATTGCGTTTTTGCCGGGTCATCTCGCTTTGCAGGCGTTCGCTCAGGAGGCGGCGGTTGGGCAATTTGGTCAGGGCATCGTGGTAGGCCAGTTGCCAAATTTCTTGTTCCATCTGCCGCCGTTCGGTCACATCGGTCATAAAGGCCAGCGCTGCGGGCTTGCCTTGCCACTCAATGCGCACCCCGTTGATTTCAAACCAACGCATCCCTCGGTGGCGTGTCAGCAAACGTATTTGGTAACGCAGGTTCAACACACCGTCCAAGCGTCTTTGGTAGTTTTCTTGCACCAAGGCCCGGTCGTCAGGGTGAACAAATTGTCCAAAGGGCTTGGCCTTGACTTCTTGGAGGTTGTAGCCGACCAACTCCAGCAGCTTGGGGTTGGCAAAACACAATTGACCGTCTTGCACCACCGATATGCCCTCGTTGGCCTGCGTCACGAGCAGGCGGTAGCGCTCTTCGCTTTCTTGGAGGCGGCGCTGTATCTGTACCCGCTGGGTGACATCGCGGCCAACGCCTTGGTAACCCACAACGTTGCCTTGGGCATCTAGCTCGGGCGAGATGGTCACCTCAACCCAGAGGGTGCTGCCGTCTTTGCAGCGCATTTGCGTGGTGCAGCGCGGCTGCTGGTGCTCCATAGCGGCGCGGACGATGGCGGCACCCTCTTCGGTCATGGTGTCCCACCAAGGCCGCCCAATCACTTCTTCGGCTTTGAAGCCGCGCAGGTGCTCATCGGCCAAACTGATGTAGGTCACGCAGTGCTGGGTGCTTTGTCGCCACACTATCTCGGTCAGGTTCTCGATCAGGGTGCGGTAGTGGGCTTCGCTGGCGCGCAATTTTTCGGCAGCGGTGCTGTGCTCAATGGCAATGCTGGCAAGGTGGGCGGCTTCCTCAATCAGGGCAATGTCGCTAGGCTCTGGCGCATGAAATTGGTGGTGGTAAATGGCAAAGGTGCCCAACACTTGGTGGGTCGATGAGTGAATGGGCTGCGACCAGCAAGCGCCCAGTCCGGCGCGCGCGGCCAACGCTTTAAAAGGTGCCCAATAGGGGTGGCTGGCGATGTCCTCGACCACCACACGCTCGCCGCTGAAGGCCGCTGTGCCGCACGACCCGACACCCGGGCCAATCGCCAACCCTTCAATGGCTTGGTTGTAAAAATCGGGCAGGCTGGGGGCAATCCCCCGCCCCAGATGGTGCCCATCTTCACTTAACAGCAACAAGCTGCACAGCATGCGTGGGTGCAGTGTTTCGACACCTTGGACAATCGCTGTGAGCACTTCGGACTGCGGCTCGGCATTGGCCAACATCGCCAAAATCTGGCTGCGAAAAATGCCATGGCGCTTGCTTTCGAGCAAAGCATCTTCGGTGCGCTCTTTGTCCATCATCACCACACCAAACGACATCAGCACCACGCTGATCACGGACGACAAAAAGGTGACCGATTGGATCGTATTGCTGTCGGTCAGCGTCTGTATCGAGATCAGGCCCATACCCACCGCCGCCCAGCGCACCGCCAAGGTCAGGGTGGTAAACACCACACTGGTCATCAGCAAGTATTGTCCCCGCCCCGGAGTTTGCCTCCTGCGCTGCCACAAGGCGACCAAGCACAGCAGACATTCAAAAACAAAAACCGGGCTATTGAACAGGGTGCGCGTTCGGATGTCGTTGTAAATGAACGGCAACACGATAAACAACGCCAGCGCTGGCCCCCAAATCCAGCGCTGGGGCACAGGCCGGCGCTGAAAGCGAAAAACGCCCACAGCAAACAGCGCCAGCGTGGTCGCCAACAAGGTATTGGCAACAACCACCGAGACAAAGTCGGGCACTACACCGCGCAAACCGAACAGAACGTATGTAGCCGTGTGCAGCACCAGTGCACCAGACCAGATAAACAACTCGTTTTTACGGCGGTAAGCCACCAGCGCAATCGCACCTGCCAGCAAGGCGCTGACAACAATGACAACAACAAAGAGCGTGAAAATATGCAACTGCATGGGGGGAGTATGCCTTCACGGTACGGGATTGGCATCACCTTTTGCCTACCGACACCTTCGTTTTTAGCTCCTAAAACAATAGCTAAAAATCGTTACCGCATAAGCGCTAATGCCATTTTTATCCGAAAAACCTGCGTCCCATGGCTCTGGCAATGAAAAAGCGACCCGAAGGTCGCTTCTGTCAGACAAGGGCGCAGGCGGCCATCTCAATGACGGAAGTGGCGCACACCGCTAAACACCATGGCTACGCCGCGCTCATTGGCAGCGTCAATCACCTCTTGGTCGCGCATCGAGCCGCCGGGCTGGATAACACAGGTCGCGCCCGCATCGACCACCACATCCAAGCCGTCGCGGAAGGGGAAGAAGGCATCGCTAGCGACAGCGGTGCCCGCCAAAGACAGGCTGGCGTGCTGGGCTTTGATGCTGGCAATGCGGGCCGAATCGAGGCGGCTCATTTGGCCTGCACCGACACCCATGGTCATGCCGCCCTTGCAAAAGACGATGGCATTGCTCTTGACGTATTTAGCAACCTTCCAGGCAAACAGCAGGTCTTGCAGTTCTTCAGGGCTGGGTTGCTTGATAGTGACGACCTTCAGGTCGGCCAGAGCCAGTTCGTGGTTGTCGGCAGTTTGCACCAGCAGGCCCGAACCGACGCGCTTGATCTCGATGGCGTTGCGCGCCAAGTGGTAGTTGTCGGGCAGGGCAATTTGCAGCAAGCGCACATTGACTTTGCTACGGAAAATTTCCAGCGCTTCGGCGGTAAAGGCCGGAGCCATCAGCACTTCGACAAACTGCTTGGACACTGCCAAAGCGGCTGCACCATCGACAGGGCGGTTAAAGGCAATGATGCCGCCAAAGGCGCTGGTCGGATCGGTTTTGAAGGCCTTGCTGTAGCACTCCAGTGCGTCGCCACCCACGGCCACGCCGCAAGGGTTGGCGTGCTTGACGATGACGCAAGCGGGCGAGTCAAAGCTCTTGACGCATTCCCAAGCGGCATCGGCATCGGCAATGTTGTTGTAAGACAGCTCTTTGCCTTGCAACTGCACCCCTGTGACCAGCGAGCCGGGCAGAGGTTGTGGGTCGCAATACAAGGCCGCTTGCTGGTGGCTGTTTTCGCCATAGCGCAGGTCTTGCAGCTTGGTGGCGTGCATGTTGCCTTGGCTAGGGAACAGCACACGCTCGGGCACATAGCTGTCGGAGAGTTTGTCGGCTTCAAAATGGATCGCCGACAGGTAGTCGCCAATTGCGCCATCGTAGGCAGCAATACGGTTGAATGCGGCCACGGCCAAACCAAAGCGCAACGCATCGGACAACTTGCCGTCGGCTTGGAGTTCTGCCAGCACAGCGGGGTATTGGCTGGCATCGGTCAGCACGCCCACATCGGCCCAATTTTTGGCAGCGCTGCGCACCATAGCGGGGCCACCGATGTCGATGTTTTCGATGGCATCGGCCAGCGTACAGCCGGGCTTGAGCACCGTCGCTTCAAAGGGGTAGAGGTTGACGACCAACAGGTCGATGGTGTCGATGCCATGCGTTTGCAGCGCTGCCATGTGGGCTGGCAGGTCGCGCCGGGCCAACAGGCCACCGTGGACTTTGGGGTGCAGCGTTTTGACGCGGCCATCGAGCATTTCCGGAAACTGCGTGACTTCAGCCACTTCGGTCACGGGCAGGCCGTGCTCGGCCAACAATTTAGCGGTGCCGCCGGTCGAGAGCAGCTTGATGCCCAGCGCGTGCAGTGCTTGGGCAAATTCGACGATGCCGGTTTTGTCAGAAACAGAAAGGAGTGCGTTCATGGCGTAGGGTCGGTGGGTTAAAAAGGAAGGAGAATTTTCAGAGTAATTCGTGCAGAACAAGTTTTTTACGCAGCGTGTTGCGATTAAGCCCCAGCCACTGCGCCGCGCGCGACTGATTTTGCTCGGCCTGTGCCATCACGACCTCTAGCAGCGGTTTTTCAACCAAGCGCACCAGCATGTCGTACATGCCGTCGGGGGTTTCACCGTCCAAATCGCAAAAGTAGTCTTGCAAGCTCTCGCGGACACATTCTTCAATCGTTTGTTTGCTCATGCAGGCAGTTTCTCGGGTTGATCGTCGGCGCTGGCGCTGGGCAAAGCCACCACGGGCAAGCGCTCCATTTGGTCGGCCAAAGCACCAAGGTAGTCGGCCACGGCTTGCCATTGGGCGCTGCTGTGGTCGAGGGTGTTGATGTGTTGGCGAAATACCTCGCCCCCCGGCAGAGCGCGCACATACCAAGCAATGTGCTTGCGGGCGCTGCGCACGCCGCTGGCCTCGCCGTACAAGCGGTAGTGGTCTTGCAAATGCTCTAGCAGCAGTTGGCGCACCTCGGCCACGCGCGGTGGCGGCAGATGCTGGCCGGTGGCCAAAAAGTGGCCGATCTCGCGAAAAATCCACGGCCTGCCTTGGGCGGCGCGGCCAATCATCAGGGCATCAGCGCCCGTAGCGGCCAGCACGTCGCGGGCTTTTTCGGGGCTGCTGATGTCGCCATTGGCAACCACCGGCACACCGACGGCGGCTTTGACCGCAGCAATGGTTTCGTATTCGGCATGACCTTGGTAGCCTTGCTCGCGGGTACGGCCATGCACGGTCAACATTTGGATGCCCACGCCCTCAAACTGGCGCGCCAGCGCCACGGCATTTTTGTGCTCTTGGCTCCAGCCGGTGCGCATTTTCAGGGTCACGGGCACGTTGCGCGGGGCGCAGGCAGCGACCACGGCAGCGGCAATTTCAACCGCTAAGGCTTCGTTTTGCATCAGTGCCGAGCCAGCCCATTTGTTGCAGACCTTCTTGGCCGGGCAACCCATGTTGATGTCGATGATTTGTGCGCCCCGGTCGATGTTGTAGAGCGCCGCTTCGGCCATCATGGCGGCATCGACCCCGGCAATTTGCACGGCAATCGGGCCGGGCTCGCCCTCGTGGTTGGTGCGCTGCGATGTTTTCAGGCTGTTCCACAGGTCTTTGCGCGATGTCACCATCTCGCTGACCGCGTAGCCCGCGCCCAGCGCCCGGCACAACTGGCGAAAAGGCCGGTCTGTCACGCCTGCCATGGGCGCGGCAAAGAGGCGGTTTGCCAAAGGAATGGTGCCGATGTGCATGAAAGGAAGGCGCGCGCAAGCCACGGGTGCTGAAAAAGGAGGCAGGATTGTACCTGCTCAATTTTTGAGCAGATCGCGTTTTTTCCGGGCACCACACTACACTCGCGCCCACGATGGAAACTTGGTTGCTTCACCTTCTTGATTTGCTGGCGCTGCCGCAGTTTGGCCTGAGCACGGTGTTTGTGGTGTCGTTTATCTCGGCCACTCTGTTGCCATTGGGTTCCGAACCTGCGGTGTTTGGACTGATTAAGCTCAATCCCAATTTGTTTTGGCCCACCATTGGCATTGCCACGCTGGGCAATACGCTGGGCGGCGCTGTGAGTTGGTGGATGGGGCTGGGCGCGCACAAGGCGCTGGACAAAGTGCGCGGCCCCCACACCGAGGGCCGTGCGCTGGCTTGGCTAGAGCGCTTTGGCCCCCGTGCGTGCTTGCTCAGTTGGCTGCCCGTGGTGGGCGATCCGCTGTGCGCCGTCTCTGGCTGGCTGAAACTACCGTTTTGGCCCTGTGTGGGCTACATGGCCGTGGGTAAGTTTTTCCGTTATCTGGTCATGACCACGCTGTTGCTGTTTTTGTTTCCGGGGCTGGGCCAGCACTGAGGCCGCAGCACTGGCCCCGATGTTTTAAGACAGCAGGGCTTGCCAGTCCAGCGGCTGGTCGGTATTGATCTGCACTGCCAGCGCTTGCTCTGCGGCATCGAGTGGCTCACGGTGGGCCAACTGCGCTTCAAGCACCTCTAGCGTGGCCTCAGAGACTTGGTTTTCTTTTTCTGCCCGGCGCAGCACCCGTTCGCGCAGCACCTCGACCGGGGCATCAAAGGCCAAGATACGGCACGGCACTTGCCGCTGCGCCGCCAAGGCGATGAATGCGGCCCGCTGTGAATGCGCCAAGAAGGTGGCATCCACCAACACGCCAAAGCCAGCGCTGAGTACCTGCGCCGCCAGCGTCGCCAAACGCTCGTAGGTGCGCTGCGTAGCCTCGGTGGTGTAGATGCCACCGGGCACCACCCCGGTGCTGGTGTCGGTGGCCGCCAGACCAAACAGGCGCTTGCGCTCCACATCGGCGCGCAAACGCACCATAGCGTGCTGGGCTACCAGTTGGGCGCTGTGGCGGCTTTTGCCCGAGCCTGACACGCCGTGGGCCAGCCACAGTTGGCGCGGGCGCGGTTGGCTCAGTTGTTCGGCCAGCGCGAGGTAACGGCGCAGCTCTTGCAAGGCGGCGTTGCCAGCCGTGGCCCCGTCTGGCGCTTGTTGCCAGCGCAGGCCCGCCACCATCGCCCGCACCAAGGCACGGTAGACCAAATACCAAGGCAGCAGCTCTAGGCCTTCGTAATCACCCGAATGCTCCAACCAGCCGTTGAGAAAATGCCATGCCAAATCGGGTCGCTCTTGGGCTTGCAAATCCATGCACAAAAAGGCAACGTCGGCCATGGTGTCGATCCAGCGCAGCGATTCGCTGAATTCAATCGCATCAAACAACTGCGGCCCATCGGCCAGCAGCACCAAATTGCCCAAGTGCAAATCGCCGTGGCACTCGCGTACATGGCCGCTGGCCTTGCGCTGCGCCATCAGTGCCATCAGGCGCTGGCCTTCTTGCTCTGTCCAGTCGCTCAGGGCGTGGAGTGCGCGCTGCTCGGCCTCTTGCAGGGGCAGCAGGGCCAATGTTTCAAGGTTCATTTGCGCCTGTATTTGCACCAGCGCGGGGCTACCCCAGTCGGTGTTGGCAGGCGCTGGGGCAGCCTGGGCATGCAGCTGGGCTACGCGCGCCGCCAGCGTTGCCATGTGGGTGCTATCGAGGCTGCCCGCAGCCAGTTGCTGCGCCAAAAGTTGGCCGGGGCCAAAGCGCTGCATTTGCACGCCGTAATCGATCACTTGGGCCAACTCTTGCGCCGACACGTCCGCCAGCGCCACCAAACGCGGTGCCTGCGCAGGCCCGACCACCGCCACCACGGTTTGGTAGAGCTGCGCTGCAGTGCGGCGGTTGATGCGAAGCTCCTCTAGGCAGGTCAGGCGGCGCTGTTCCAGTGTGCTGAAATCCAAAAAATCGAGCTTGAGCGGTTTTTTGAACTTGAAGGCATGCTCGCCAGCCAGCAATACCCACGAGATATGGGTTTCGATGCACTGCACATCGGCAGCGAGGGCGGCGGGGCCTTGCAGAAACTGCTCTAGCCAAAGGGGGCGCGACTGGGAGGCATCAGGCATGGTGGTCACCTTGGGTTATTTGCTATCTATTCAATAGCTTATGAGGCTAGATATCAAAGGGCTACGGGCACTTTTTACCATTATTTTGTGACAAATGGCACGCTGGGGCCTGTGCCAAGAGACATGCTTTTCTTTGGCCTCGTACATGGCAGCGTCGGCTTGCCGAAGAATTTGATCGGGGCTGATGGTGGCTCCAGCACAGGACAGCACAACGGCTGGCGCTGGCAGATGCTTTACAACACGCCTTTACTCTCAAGCAGGGGTCGAGCGATCACCACGCTATTTTTAAGTGACGTAGGTGGTTTTTCTTGAAAACGCTTTCCTGACAAGTGCATACCGGTGGCGAAATGGGCCGCCGCCAACAACAAAAAACCCTGCTACCAGATAGATAGCAGGGTTTCGTTGCGCCGTAAGGCTTTTAACTTGGTGGGACGTGCGGGGGTCGAACCCACGACAAACGGATTAAAAGTCCGCTGCTCTACCAACTGAGCTAACGTCCCAACTTTTCACCGAAAATTGAAATCAAATCAGTGAAGCCTCGAATTATAGCGTTTTTTTATGCTGAAGATCAAATTCAACTAAAAAAACATCCTAATTCCAGTCAAGCCAGCAGCCATGAAGCATTTCTAGCTATCCATTTGATAGCTAGAAAGTGGCTTTAGAAACTTTCCCAATCGTCGTCAGAACCCGTCGTAGATTTGGGTTTCGGTGCAGCAGCAATGCGTGGCGGTGGCACGCTAGGGACTGGCGGCTTGGTGGTGCTTGGTGCGGCTACCGCAACCTTGGCGGGCTTGGGTACAGATGCCGGCTTGGCTGGTGCAGGGCGGGCCGCTTGGGGTGGGGCCGATGGTGTTGCTGCAGGACGTGGAGCAGGGCGCAGGGCGCTGCCTGCGCCAGCGCCGATAGAGCCGACCTTAAAAACGGCCACGACCTCGGTCAAGCGCCGGGCTTGATCGCTCATGGCGCTGGCCGCTGCCGCCGACTCTTCGACCAGCGCGGCATTTTGCTGCGTCATTTGGTCGAGGTTGCCAATGGCCCGATTGACCAAAGCGATGCCATCGCGCTGCTCATTGGACGAAGCGGTGATCTCACCGATCAAGTCGCTGACGCGCTGCACACCCGAGACAATCTCGGCCATGCTCTGGCCCGCTTGGGCCACCTGCAAGGAGCCTGATTCGACGTTTTGCACCGACGCATCAATCAAGCCCTTGATTTCTTTGGCCGCCTCAGCAGAGCGACCAGCCAAACTGCGCACTTCAGAGGCCACCACCGCAAAGCCCCGGCCCTGCTCGCCCGCACGGGCAGCCTCTACCGCAGCATTGAGCGCCAAGATGTTGGTTTGAAACGCAATGCCATCAATCACGCCAATGATGTCGGCAATTTTGCGGCTGCTGTCGGTGATTTTTTGCATGCTAGCAACGACCTCGCCCACCACTTCGCCGCCGCGCACTGCGGCTTGGGCGGCTGTGCCCGCAAGCTGATTGGCTTGGCGCGCAGTATCGGCGGACTGCGAGACGGTGGTGGTCAGTTGCTCGATACTGGCGGCGGTTTGCTCCAAATTGCCAGCGGTTTGCTCGGTGCGAGCCGAAAGATCGTGGTTTCCAGCAGCAATTTCCGTCGCCGCCATAGCCACCGAATCAACGCCGGTGCGCACATCGGCCACCAGGCTGCGCAACCGCTGTGACATTTGGGCAAAAGCAACCAGCAAATCGCCAAATTCGTCTTGGCGATCGGTTTCGACGACCTGTGTCAAATCGCCCGCGCTGATCGCTTTAGCAACCGCCACCACCAGATCCAAAGGTTGTGTGATGGAGCGCACCAACACTGCCACCAACACAATGGAGATGAGTACCACCACGACAGCAATCCCCACGCCCACCAAAACGGCGTTTTCGCGGGCGGCATGGGCCGCCTTTTGTGCCGCATCGCGCTGCGTCTCTTGCAACTTCACTAGCTCTTTTAGGGCCTCAGTGAGTGCAGCGGCGCGCGGAATAAACTCTTGCTGGGTAAAGAGAAACGTAGCGGCCCGATCCCCCTCGGCCTTCATTTCAGGCACCCGCTTCAAAACGGCCAAAGCAGCAGCGCGAACACCAGCGATTTTCTCTAATGCTTTTTTATCAGCTTCTGAGATAGCCTTTTCTTCCATGCTGGCTTGCAATTGGCTGATGCGGGCTGAGTCAGCACGGGTTTTTTGGGTCAAGAACTTCTCGGCCTCAACTTCATGCACGTTGATGGCTGCGATGGTGCGTTCAATCACCACCTCGGTCAAACCATGCCAAGCCGTCGCTTGGGTAATGGCCTCTTCGTAGCGATCGGTCTCCGCAAAGGCATACACCATCGCTGTCGTGATCCGGTCTTGTGTGACAACTGCAGCCCCCAGCAGCAAGACCAACATACCCATAATCGTGGCCCAAAGTTTGTGGGCTACCCGAATACTGTTCAACTTCATCGTCTATTCCTATGGCGGAAAAACCCTCCGGAAACTCTCGGAGCCAATGGTTTGGACGATTGTTCTGGTTCCGGAAAATCAAAAATCAAAACTGCACACAGTGCGCTTTTGATGGACTCTTTTCTGTCTCCTGTGCAACAGTGGCTTGACCGGCAGCCCAAGACACCTTTCTTATTTGTTCATTTTACGTTTACGTAAATTCACCTATCTCGCAGTCCAACACCAGCGCCTGTGGCAACACCAAAGCACCCCAACGGCAAACACTCTAGAATTGTTCGGTGCCTACCTACCTCAACGCTGATCTGCATTGCCACTCTGTGGTCTCCGATGGAACCCTCACCCCCGAGGCGCTGGCCGTGCGCGCCCGTGGCAAAGGGGTCGATTTATGGGCCTTGACCGACCACGACGAAATCGGTGGCCTGCACCGCGCACGGGCTGCGGCCCAAGCGCAGGGCATGGCTTTTTTAACCGGGGTCGAGATTTCCGTCACCTTTGCCAGCGAGACCGTCCACATCGTCGGTTTGGGCTTTGATGCCGACGATCCACGCATGGCCGACGGCCTGAACGCCACCCGTGGCGGTCGTGGCAACCGCGCTATGGAGATGGCGGAGCAACTGGCCCAAGTCGGTATTGCCAATGCCTACGAGGGCGCACTCAAATACGTTGGCAACCCAGCACTGATTTCGCGCACCCACTTTGCCCGTTTTTTGGTCGAAACGGGCGTGTGCAAAGACACCTCTGAGGTCTTTCGTAAATACCTGATTGAGGGCAAGCCCGGCTTTGTGCCGCACCGCTGGGCCACGTTGGGCGATGCGGTGCGCTGGATCACGCAAGGCGGGGGCGTTGCGGTGATTGCCCACCCAGCGCGCTACCGTTTGAGTGCCAACGAAGAATTTGCCCTGTTTTCAGAGTTCAAAGAGCACGGCGGCCAAGCAGTCGAGGTCGTGACGGGCAGCCATTCGGTGCCCGAGTACGCCACCTACGCAGCGATGGCCCAAGACTTTGGTTTAGCGGCCTCGCGCGGTAGTGATTTTCACAGCCCTGATGAGTCCCACACCGATCTGGGCGATTTGCCTGCTTTGCCCAGCAGCGTCACACCCGTGTGGGAATTGCTGGCCGATCGCATCATCTTGCCCAACGCCTGACACACTGCAACTATGGCCCAACTTTTTGAAGTCCACCCGGAAAACCCGCAGCCGCGCCTGCTCAAGCAAGCGGTGGCTTTGCTGCAAAAAGGCTCGATTTTGGCGGTGCCCACCGATTCGAGTTATGCCTTGGTCTGCCACCTTGACGACAAGCAAGCCGTTGACCGTTTGCGTCGCATCCGTCAGGTGGATGAAAAACACCACCTGACGCTGTTGTGCAGCGATTTGTCCGAGTTGGCAAACTACGCTTTGGTCGATAACCGGCAATACCGGCTGCTCAAGCTGGCAACGCCTGGCCCCTACACCTTTATCCTCGAAGCGACCAAAGAGGTGCCCCGCCGGGTCAGCCACCCTTCGCGCAAAACCATCGGTCTGCGTGTGCCTGAACACAAGGTGTTGCAGTTGCTGCTGCAACAGTACGGTGCCCCGTTGTTGGCAACCACCTTGATTCCGGCAGGCGAGACGCAGCCGCTCAACGATGCCGATGAAATTCGCCAACGCTACGAACACCAAATCGATGCCGTGGTCGATGCCGGTGCCTGCCCGCTGGAGCCGACCACTGTCCTTGACCTCAGCCCGATGGGCACAGGTGGCGATCCGGTGGTGCTGCGCCAAGGCCGGGGCAGCTTATCGGCCATTGGTCTTTGAAGCGGCGCTGCAGTGGACTTTTCTAACCTCGTCCAAACCGTCCTGATCTATGCCTTGCCGGTGTTGTTTGCCATCACCGTGCACGAGGCTGCCCACGGTTATGCGGCCCGCTACTTTGGCGACAACACTGCCGCCATGTTGGGGCGCATTACGCTCAACCCGTTCAAGCACATTGACCCCGTCGGCACCATCTTGATGCCGTTGCTGCTTTACTTTGCTACCTCGGGCGCTTTTTTGTTTGGCTACGCCAAGCCCGTGCCGGTGCAGTTTGGGCGTTTGCGCAACCCCAAGCGCGATATGGTCTGGGTGGCACTGGCCGGGCCAGCTTCCAATTTTGCCCAAGCCCTGCTGTGGGCGGCGCTGTTGATGGTGTTGTCGCGGCTCCAGACCGAAGAGCGCTTTTTTCTTGAAATGGCGCGGGCCGGTATTTTGGTCAATTTGGTGATGTGGGCCTTTAACCTGTTTCCGCTGCCCCCGCTCGACGGCGGGCGCATTTTGGTGGGTCTACTGCCGTGGAAGTGGGCGCACATGGTTTCGCGCATTGAGCCGTTTGGATTTTTTATTGTCATGGCGCTGGTGATGCTGGGCACCGTCGGGGCAGTCTGGCTGCGTCCGTTGATGGCGCTGGGCTATGGCAGCATCAAACTGTTGCTGATGCCACTGGCCGCGTTGCTGTCTTAATCACCCCTGCACGGGGTTTTTGCTTTGTTTTTGGCTGACTTTTTTCCTTTTGCTCTATGAGTTCCACGCGCTTTTTGACCGGCATTACCACCACCGGCACGCCCCATTTGGGTAATTTTGTGGGTTCGATTCGCCCTTCGGTGGCCGCCAGCCGCACCCCCGGGGTGCAGAGTTTTTACTTTCTGGCCGATTACCATGCGCTCATCAAGTGCGAAGACCCCGCACGCATCCAGCGCTCAACGCTCGAAATCGCTGCCAGTTGGCTCGCTGCCGGGCTAGACCCCGAGCGCGTGGTGTTTTACCGCCAGTCTGACATTCCTGAAATCCCCGAGCTGTGCTGGCTTTTGACCTGCGTCACAGGCAAAGGGGTGCTCAACCGCGCCCATGCGTACAAGGCCGCAGGCGACAAAAATGCCGCAGCAGGCCGTGATGCCGATGAGGGCGTGACTGCGGGCTTGTTCATGTACCCGGTGCTGATGGGCGCAGATATTTTGATGTTCAAGGCCCACAAGGTGCCCGTGGGCCGCGACCAAATCCAGCACATTGAGATGGCGCGCGACATGGCCGCCAGCTTTAACCACTTGTACGGCGAACATTTTGTTTTGCCCGAGGCGGTGATTGACGACAACGTAGCCACCTTGCCCGGTCTGGATGGCCGCAAGATGAGCAAAAGCTACGACAACACCATTCCGCTGTTTTCGTCGCGGGCGCAACTCCAAAAGCTGATTGGCGGCATCTTGACCGATTCGCGCGCGCCCGGCGAACCCAAAGAGGTCGAGGGTTCGGCGCTGTTTCAGATTTACCAAGCATTTGCCACCGAAGCTGAAACTGCGGCCCTGCGCCAGCAGTATGCAGAGGGCATTGCTTGGGGCGATGCCAAGCAGCTGCTGCTAGAGCGCGTCGATCAGGTGGTAGCCCCCATGCGCGCGCACTACGAGGAACTGCTACAAAACCCAGCCCGCATCGAACAAACCCTGCTGGCCGGTGCCGACCGTGCCCGGGCACTGGCAACGCCGTTCATCCGCGAGGTGCGTTCTGCGGTGGGCCTGCGCAGTTTGGTGCAGGTGGCGGCTGCGCCCAAACCAGCCAAGGCCAGCAAAGCGGCGCTGCCTGCTTTCAAGCAATACCGCGAAGCCGATGGCCAGTTTTACTTCAAGCTGGTAGCCGCCGATGGCCGATTGCTGCTGCAAAGCACCGGCTTTGCTGCGCCGAAAGAGGCTGGGCAAGCCATTGCCAAGTTGCAAAAAGAGGGTGTATCGGCCTTGACCAGCTTGGCCGACCGACTGTTGCCGCTCGAAGGTGTCGGCACCCCCGAGGTCGCTGCTGCGCTGCAAGCATTGGCCGAGGCGGTGTAACAGGGTCTGAGAGGCCGATTGGGGCAAAAAATGCCCTCAATGGGTCACTAGCCCTTGTCCAGAAAGCACTGGCAGCTATCTTTTTGATAGCTGTTTTGCATTCTGTGCTGGGGCGTTACAAATCTTGGGCTTGCTGGGCCAATAAGCCCAACATGTACGTCAAAAAGTCTGGCACACAACCGACATGGCTGGCGGGTACTGCCGGGCATGGGGTCAAACTGACCAAATCACCAGCACCGCGTTGTTGCATGGCTTGCAACGTACTGACCGAGCTGGCATAGGGCACGGTGCGGTCGTCCTTGCCGTGGAACAAACGTACCGGCAGGTTGGGCTTCCAGTCGTGGACATTGCTCAGGCGGTTGAGATTGGCAACGTCGTCCGAGAGGAAGTTGTCGATAAAGGTCGAATCAATCACCACATCGGTATCGTCGGGCAACAGCTGCTTGAGCAGTTGGCGGCGCACCTCGCGCTGTGCACTGCCGCCCAAATGTTGCAGGAAACCCGGATTGATGAGCGCGCCCAGCACGGGATATTGGTCGCGCACCAAGTCAATCAAACTGTCCATCGTGGCTTGCACGTTGTACGGGCCTGCGCCGGGCACGACCAAGCGCAGTTGCTGCAAGTGGGGTGAGTTGCTCTGTTGCAGCGCACGGTGGGTCGCCATGGTCACGTAGCCGCCTTCGGAGTAGCCCACCAAGAACAATTGGTTGTTGTCGGCAACGCTGTTTTTGCTGCGCCACGTTTTGGCTGCCGTCAGCAAGTCAATGGCCGCCGCCGCTGAAGGGGCCGACAGCAAATAAGGGTGGGGCTGGCCCTTGGAGACGCCGTAACCCACATAGTCTGCGGCCACCACAATGTAGCCCAGCGATGCCATGACCACCGACACCTCTGAGGCCACAGCGTTGTTGCTCGGTGCTTGGGCATCGCGGAAGATGGTGCCGTGCTGGTAGCTCAACACCGGGCTTTTGCTGCCCAGACTTTTGACCGGAATACTGACCAAGCCCGAGGCTCGCACCGGCTCGCCCTGAACGCCCGAAGTCATGTACTCGATACGGTACGAGGTCACAGGGTAGAGCGGCTTGAGGCTCTGCACCCGTGAATCTTTGGCGGCAACAGCCGCTGCAATATCGGCCACCGCAATGGTGCCCAAGGGGGTCGCAGCCTTGAGTTCACCGGCACTGGCGGGATCGGCGGGTTGCACCGGCTTGGGGGGCACCACGGGTGCATTGCTGCTGCTGCCACCGCCGCACGCGCTCAGGCAAGCGACCAGCACCAGCGCAGCGGCCCGACGCGACCACTGCGGAATTGTTTTGTACATCGCAAGAACTTTCAAAAAAACGGATGGGTGAATCATAAGTGTCAGGTGATTTGGGCCGATTGCACCTATGCTGTCTGCGCCAATAGCTATCATTTTTGAAGCATTCACCATGAACACCCTTGTTTTTTCCCACGGCAACAGCTTTCCGGCCAGCACCTACCGGGTCTTGTTCAACCACCTGCGCTCGCGTGGTTTTGAGGTCTGCGCGGTAGATCGCTTTGGCCATGATCCCAAGTATCCGGTGACCAACAATTGGCCGCATCTGGTGCAGCAATTGGCCGATTTTGCCCAGCAGCAGGTGCAACGCACCGGTGCGCCGGTGTATTTTGTCGGGCACTCGCTGGGCGGTATGTTGAGCGTGATGGCGGCGGCGCGCCACCCCGAACTGGCCCGGGGCGTGGTCATGCTCGATTCGCCCTTGGTCAGTGGTTGGCGTGCCACCACGGTGGATGTGGTCAAGCGCACCCAGATGGTCGGGGCCGTTTCGCCGGGGCGCATCAGCCGCAAACGCCGCCACAGTTGGGCCAGCACCGCCGAGGCGCTAGAGCACTTTTCCAAGAAAAAGGCCTTTGCGCGCTGGCACCCCGAGGTGCTGCAAGACTATGTGACCCACGGCTTGTGCGATGACGAAAACGGCCAGCGCACACTGGTTTTTGACCGCGATATCGAAACGGCCATCTACAACACCCTACCGCACAACCTCGAAAGCCTGCTGCGCAAGCACCCGCTGCGCTGCCCGGCCAGCTTTATCGGAGCGCGTTCTTCGGTGGAGATGCGCCAAGTGGGCATGGCGCTGACCCAGCGCGTCACGCACGGGCGCACCATGATGCTCGACGGGGGGCACTTGTTCCCAATGGAGCAACCCTTGACCACCGCTGCTGCGATTGAGGCGGCGTTGCTGAACCAGCAATCATTGGGCGAACACAGCCCCAGCGCACGGATCAATAGCGATAAGCCAGCCCGATAGAGGCACTGTAGTTGTCGGGCTTGAGTACCAGCGGACTGCGCCGGGCATCGCCGCGCAATTGACCATAACGCATGCTGCCGATCAAAATCCAGTGTTCGGACAGGTCTTTGCGTACATCAAAGCCCACTTCGGTGCTGTGCAGCCCGCCTTGGGGCTGAAAACGCGGCAGTGCTGAGGTGCTGCCTGCTGCCGTTGCGGGCACACCAAAGTAGCTGCGCATATAGGTGGAACTGGCCAAATGCACGCCTGCAACCAAGGTCAGCTCGGTGCGACCGGGCAGCGATATTTCGTAGCGCACGGTGTTGTTGAGCATGGCCCCGCCTTGGTGCCCAAGCAAATCTTGGCTCCATGAGGAGCGGAGCGACAGGTCTTCGTTGGCATCGTAGACCACGCCCAAACGACCGCGCAGGGTGCGGCGCACCTCGGGCAGGCCGCGCAGCATCGGCTCGTCGCTGTTTTTGCGGCCACCATCGATGCGCAGCGATCCGGTCAAGCGCCAACTGTCTTGGCTCATCAGTTGGGCATTCAGGCCCGAATCGCGCTTGTCCAAATCGCGGTCGAGCAAAGCACCACCCCCGCCGGTGCTCAGGGTGTAGCGGCCCAGCGCCAACCCCAATACCGGACTGGCGCTGGTGCTGCGCTGCTCGCCGCCGGCATAGTTGGTGCTGTTGTTGAAGGTGCTCCCCAGTACCCCGCTGAATTCCTTTTGCAGATGCGGGGCCGCAGCGGGTGGGTCGGGGGTGGCATTTTCTGCCCAACCCGCAGTGCTCAGTGTCAGCCCGAGAGCGCAAAGCCCCGCGCTGAAACCGGGAAAGGTGCAGTATTTGGTCATGAAAACATTATCCGCCCGACCACGACACCAGTCCGTTCCATGCTGTCCATAAGACCACCACGCCAAAGACAATCCGGTACCACGCAAACGGCACAAAGCTGTGCGTGCTGATGTAGCGCAGCAGCCAGCGCACGCACAGCCAAGCGCTCAGAAACGAAAACACCAGCCCGACCGAAAACATCGGAATATCGGCCAGCGAGAGCAAGGCGCGTTCTTTGTAGAGGCTGTAAACCCCGGCACCAATCAGGGTCGGGATCGCCAAAAAGAACGAAAAATCGGTGGCGGCAGTGCGCGACAAGCCCAGCAACATACCGCCGATGATGGTGGCCCCGCTGCGGCTGGTGCCCGGCACCATGGCAAGGCATTGCACCAGTCCGACCTTGAGCGCGTCCAGCGCCGTCATGTCATCGACCGAATAGACGCGCGTGGCCGTCGCTGGGCGGCGTTCAGCCCACAAAATGACAAAGCCCCCCACGATGAACGTGCTAGCGACCACGACCGGCGTGAACAGGTGTGCCTTAATCAGCTTGCCAAACAGCAGCGCCAAGACGACCGCAGGCAAAAAGCCAATCAGCACATTCAGCGCTAAACGTTGCGCTTGGCGCTGGTGCGGCAAATTGAGCAGCGTCGTGCGGATTTTTTGCCAGTAAACCAAAATCACGGCAAAGATAGCGCCGGTTTGGATGGCGATGTCAAACACTTTGGCCTTGGCATCGGTCATGCCGAGCAAAGAGCCAGCCAAAATCAGGTGCCCGGTCGATGAAATGGGCAAAAATTCGGTCAAACCTTCGACCACCCCCATGATGGCAGCCTTGATGAGCAAAACGGTGTCCACGCGCGTCCTTCAGGCCCAGTCGGGCCAAAAACCGCGAATTATCCTCGCGGCGCACCCGTGTTGTTTTATGCTATTTAATTGATAGCTAAAAATGCTTTCTGTCCAAGGGCTATTGGCACTTTTGGCCCGAAATCTTTGCTCAATCGGGCAATTCGATCACATCGCTCCAAGGCACACCATCGAGTCGCTCGTAGTGCGCCACCACCGTCGCCCGGCCCGGCTGTGTGCTCGCCTCGGTCAGCGCCCGTTGCAGATACAGCACCGAGGGCCGGTCCAGCCCGGCCACTGGCTCGTCGATCAACGTCAGGGCTGCGCCACAGGCCAAGGCAGCGGCCATCAGCACTTTGCGTTTGCTGCCCGCCGACAACTGGTACAGCGGCTTTTCAAGGTGCGCGGTCAGTGCAAAACCCTCCACATGGGCTGCCAGTGCCGGGGCACTCCAAGCGCGGTAGCGCTCGGGCAGGGTGTCGAACCAAGCGTGCGCGCTCAGGGCATCGAGGGCATCGGAGCGCGGGTCTTGCCAGAACAATTGCTGCTGGTAGGCCTGTGGTGCATCGGCCAGAGCTGTGCCAGCCAATACCAAATGGCCTTGATCGGGGCGGCACGCCGCCGCCAGCAAGCGCAGCAGCGTCGTCTTGCCACTGCCATCGCCGCCCAGCACCAGCGTCACACCGCTGCCAATGCGTGCAGACCAATCGGTAAACAGTGGCCGTTGTGGGTAGCTAAAGTGCAGGTGATCGACCTGCAACACCGGCGTTGTTTTCTCTATCATGGACACTTTCTTTTCTACTCTTGAAAAAAGCCACGCAAGCCACTTGCGCAGCAGTTTGCAGGACAATGCCTATTCCATCACCCCTCTATTGATGCCCGCCATGACATTGCGTTACCTCGATTTTGACTACAGCGAAGACGCTGAGGGCACAGGCACTTGGGATGCGATGGCCTCTGTGACACCGTCGCACCTACCGGCAGTGCTGGCAGAACTGGCACTGGTGCTGGACTGGGCCCACAACAGCTTCCCCGGCCCACGCGGCCCGATGGAAGAAGGCGGCGAGTGGGACTACGATTTGCAAGGCATCCAAGAAGTGCTGTGCACTTTACAACTGCACTACGACGAAGACACGCGCCAAATTCAACTGCAAAAATACCCACCGGGTATGCCGCGCAACACCGTCACCTTGTCGCTCAGTGGCACACCCGCCTTCAGCCAAGCCTTGCGCGCCCAGTTCGCGCTAGATTAGTGCGCTGCAACAGGTGCGCGGGCACCTGTTGGTAGAGTCGCCCGCAGTGCCTGCATACTTTTGGCCCGCAGTGCTTGCTATCAAAGCGCTGACAGCTCTCATTTTTACAACCAAGCAACAACCCCCATGATCGATCACTACGCCGCCCTCGGATTGGGCAGCGCTGCGTCGCTGGCCGACATTAAAAAAGCCTTTCGCCAACAGGCCTCGCTGCACCACCCCGACAAAAGCACCGCTACCAATGCGGCCACGCGGTTTCAGGCAGTGCAAAAAGCCTATGAAGTGCTGTCTGACCCGGCCCTGCGCCAAGCTTACGACGACAACCGCCGCCGCAACCTGCTTGACGATCCACTCGAGACTGCACAAGCCATTTGGCAAGCGTATTTTCAAAACATCCTTCCTGCCCACACCGCGCACTGATTGCTACGACATGAACATTTCGCCCTTTTTTCGCAACCTGCGTTCGGCCTACCAAGCCGAGCTGGACGACCTGACCCAAGACAGTGAAGGCAAAGACGTACTGCGTCGGCGTTTGGCCGATAAGCGCAAAGAAATGGGATTTTTGGTGCAAATGATGGGCATCAGCCCCGAGATGGTGGCTGTGGTGTTTCACCAAGCATTCCGTTTTACCGCCCCGCCGGTGCTAGAGCGCTTGCTGACGCTGGACGAAGCCGAGTTCCCTGATTGGGCCGATTTAGCCCAAGCCATCACGCTGGAGCCGTGGGCGCAAAGTTTGGCCCAAGTAGTGCTGCGCGACCCGTTGGGCGAATGGTTTATGGCCGTGGCCGTGGGCCTGGAATACCTGCAACACCACCCCCGCTTAGGCCAAGCCCACAGTGCCAGCAACGAATACGACGATGCCGACGCAGAGACCACCGACAGCGATGACAGCGACGACGACAACGCACACCCCCTGAGCGCTGACGATGCCACCGACCGACAAGACGAGCAAAGCCGCGAAGATGCCAGCGCCGACTGGCTGGCCGATCAAGGCTTTGAGCGCAAAGACTAAAGGTACTGCCACTATGGACAACCCAAACCACCTTGCCCTGATCAGCAAAACCCACAGTCTGATTGCCGCTGGCGACATCAGCGGTGCCGAGTCAGCGCTGGCAGAACTGGCCGATACCGAAGGCGACAACGCCCTGATGGTGGTGCTAGAGCAACTGCCGCCGAAAGACATTTTGGCCGTGATGCGCGAGTACGACGACTCGAAAGAATCGGTGGTCAACTTGCTGGTCACACCCGAGCAATTTGCCCGGGCGATGGTGCTAGAAAAGCAATATAAAGACCTCACGCACACCCACCTGCGCAACATGGTCAACGCGGTGATCTTTCGTGACGGTGCCGACACGCTGGAATTTTTGACCGCCATTGGCGACCTCGAAGGTGGCAGCGAAGCGCTGGCGAACTACTTTGCCGAAAAATGGAGCCGCATCGAGGCCTTTGCCCGCACCGGCCACTTTGAATCGTTTGAAGACGATGGCGAAATGCTGTCAGAAGATGATCTGCTGGCATCGCTGTACGTGCGCCCCCGCATCGACCAAGACGAAGTGGCCGACCGCGACTGGATGCAGTTGGCATGGTTGCTGCGTTACGAATGCCGCGATTTGTTCGTCGAAACCCTGCTGGTGCTGCGTGCCAAAGCGCGTGCCCACGACATGGGCCAAGGCGACAGCGACGACGTAGAAGAAGACGACGGCAAATTTGAAACCAGCGATACCGACCGGGGCAAAGCCACCCCAGCGGCGCGCGAATCTGACGAAGAATCGGCCATCTGACAATGACCCCACCCCGCACCGCCCATGCCCTGTCGCTGCACGACGATCGCCCATTTTTTGAAAAAGCGCTGACTTACGGTGTCCAGCACGGCCTGATTTCGGCGGAAAAACTAGCCGCTATTGCCGCCGATGCCCCCAAGGGCATGGTGCAAATTGCCCGCTACTTTGGCAGCGAACACCTGCGCCCGGAGTTAGAAAAAGCACGCCAGCGCATCGTCAATTTGGTCAGCTTGTATTTGGAAGAAAGTTCCCATGGCGACCTGCGCCAAGCGGCGCAATCGCTGGCCGAACATTCTTTTTTGTCGCGCTCCAAAGGCGGCTCGGACATGCTCAAAAAGCTGATTGCCATGCCGCAAAACAGCCACTTTGCCATGCACGAGCGCGGCGGTTTTACCGACGATCAAATCCCGCTGCTGGCCAAGTGGTCGCTCAAAAGCCACGCCGCATACCGCGCTGAACTGGCGCGGCGCTTGCCGGTGGTGCAAGCCATTGAGGCTGCCCTGTGGTTGGCCCAGCGTTGGGGTTTGGATGCCGACGATTTGGAAGAGGCCGGTACCGATGCCGAAGCCGTCATCCGCACTGCGTTGCTACTGCACACGGTGGCACCCCAAGCCCGCGAATGGCCCGATGCTGTGGCCTTTGAAAAAATGATCGGGGCGCTGCGCCAAAAGAAAGGCCCGCTGGCGCTGGCATGGCCGCAGAGCCTGCCCGCACCGTTGCACGAAGCGGTGGAAAAAGTGCGCCGCAGTGTGCAGGCCGACCTGCCCAATTTGCGCGATGCCAGCCAAAACGTGCGCGCACTGCTGCAAAAATCGGCCTTTATGGGGCGCTACTTTTGGATCGAAGACCCCCTGAGCGAGGTCGATCACTACCACCGCAGCTTTGCCCACGAAGAGCCCCAGCAGCCCGGCAGCAAAACGTGGCAGCGCGTGACCCAAGGCCAAGAAGACGAGCACGCCCTGCTGACTTTGTTTTTGTACCTGTCGGTCGGTGCGGCAAAACAATACATTCCCAGCGATAAAACCACCTTGACCGAGGCGGCTGCCACACGCTTGGTGCGGCAAATTCACAAAACCGGCTTGCACCCCGAGCGGGCGAGTGCTTTTATTCGCAGCCACGCCCCCAGCATGCACCAAGACGCTTGGTGCCAGTTGTGGGAACATTTTGTCGAAGAGTCGCGCAAAACTTTGTGCAGTGATTTAGATTATCAACTACACGATGCTCTGGCATTGTTGCGCCGGGAGTGCCATGTTGGTTTATAAAATGCGTTGTTGCACAAATTGCTAAGCTGCTGATTTGTAATGATATTTTTCTTGCTTAAATTTTTAAGTATATCTTTATAAATCAATAATTTAGAATTTATTTATGCAGAAAAGCCAAACAACCCCAACAACGTCCTTCCAATGGACGCATGACAATTGTTTATCTAAATAAGTTAAAATTTGCAAATAATATGAAAAATGGTAATTTTATTGGCATTAGAGAAAATGAAATTGATAAACCAATATATAGAATTTTTCCTATTGGAAGATTGATTCAAATGCTTACAACAAATCAACTGACGTTAGTCAAGCCTGAGAAATGGGACGACCCATTTGAGAATGCACTCTTGTCATCTGTATTTAAATTTGGTTTGGAAGATTGCAAAATTCCAGCAAAAGATTCTATCTATGGTCAATGCTGGACTTTACACCGTGAAACAGACGCAATGTGGAGAATTTATTCTCAAAACAAAGATGGTGTAAAATTAATGACTACACCAAGAAAACTACTAAAATCTCTAAGTGATGTCATAGGGGCTAAATCAAATACTCAATGCTTTATCGGGAAGGTGAGCTATAAAAATAAAACCAATATGATTGAATCATTTTCTAAAATAGACTTATTGGATGCCTCAAATTTAGGTGCAGCCGAATCTATTCTATACAAAAGACCTCAATTTAGTCATGAGAAAGAAGTTAGATTGATATATATCGGTGACAACGACAAATGCCATAGTGATATTTTTGACTATCAGATAAATCCAAATGAATTATTTGACAGGGTCATTTTTGACCCAAGAATGGAGGAATCTTTAATTTCTTCTTATGCTAAAGCTATTGCAAAACTTGGGTTGAGTGCAGAGGTGAAAAGATCTACTTTATATGATGCGCCAAAAGATTTAAAATTTAAAATTAACATTTATAGTTTATCTAAAAATACGAACATAGCGGACTGAACTTGCCCGCATCGGGCTTGGCTCTGGAGCGCCACATACACTGAATGAATAGGTTTAGAGCGTTTTTGCACTTTCCGTAAACCATTTATTTATGCCCTGCTGACCAGCGCAGATGCCTGCTTGTACCGGGCTAAAGCCCAAGGGCATCATCGGGCAGGGTCAGTTTCTGATTAAGAGTGGCTAACACAACCTATCCACGAACCGAGAGCAGATGATGGCAGCGGCCAATGTCAGTAACGCTTGGTGAATA
>JAIEMS010000033.1 GCA_019751915.1 Burkholderiaceae bacterium | reverse complement strand
AGACTGGCTGGCGGCTCAGACCAGGCAAGCCAGTTCATGATCTCGGCTATGGGATACGTAATACAGGGGCAAGGTCACCTACTCATTTGCAGGTGACGCACCAGCGAGGCACGCCATCATGGGGGGCTTGTCACATACTCCAAAACTGCCAGCATTCAAATCCAAACAGGGGGAGCAAAAGCAAAACGGGGGAACAAATCGCACTTTTTGGCATTGCTCCATTGGGAACTTCAAATCCTTTCACGCCCGGTCAGGCGGGCATCACTGCGCACTGATTGCATGGATCTGGTTGGCAAAATAATCTTCAAATGCATCGGCTGTCAGCGGGCGTGAAAATAAATAACCTTGCCCTTCTGTACAGCCTAAATCTTGAATCATTTTGTATTGAGCTTCAGACTCAATTCCCTCAGCGATAGTTTCTAAATTCAATTCTTTGGCGAGTTGAATAATTAACTTAGAAATAGATGAGTCGGTTTCTATATTTCTAATAAAACTCTGATCAATTTTTAGTCGATGAATTGGTAATTTGCTGATGATGGACAAAGAAGAATAACCAGTTCCAAAGTCATCAATCGAGATGCTTACGCCAAGAATTCTTACTTGTTTCAATGTTTCCATGATGGATATAAGATTATCTATGGCTACAGATTCGGTTAATTCTATTTCTACATTGTTTGGGTCAATATCAAATTCTAATATTGCCTTTGCAAGGGTTTCAACAAAATCTGGTTCTCGAAATTGAACGTGTGAAACATTAATTGCAATTCTAAATGGGTCGCTGGTCATCATTTGGAATTTGCGTTGCTCCCTAAAGGCTGATCGAATAATCCATTTTCCGAGTGGAACCATCAATCCAGACTCTTCAGCTAATGGTATAAATCTGTTGGGAGGAATGAATTTACCAGAATCAGTTTTCCAGCGCAATAAAGTTTCTGCGCCAACTATTTGATTGTTTTTAAGGCTAATAAATGGCTGAAAAACAACAAAAAGTCGATCGCATGAGAATGCTGATCGCAAGTTACTTAGCATTAATAATCGTTCTTTTGCCGCAATCGACTGAGCTGGATCAAAAAAAATGCATTTGCTCCGTGCTAACTGCTTTGCTTGTTTGACTGCAACGGACGAATTTTTGAGTGCATTAATTCCATTTAATGATTCATTGCTACAAACCACTAAGCCACTTGTTGCGGATAAACGCAATGAGTGTTCCCCTATTAAAAAAGGGTCGGAGAATACGGCTTCAATGGTATGAGGGTTCACAGCATCTTGCGAACCAAGCAGGCCAAACGTATCTGAACCAAGCCGTGCTAATCGTGTTGGTGGAGGAAAATTATCTAGTAGTCTTGCTGCTACTGCACGTAATACATCATCGCCAAAACTTAAATCTAATATACTATTAATATCAGAAAAATTATCAATATCAATCTGAGCAACAACAGAGCACTCAGTCGCTTCTTTTTTTATGAAATCAATAAATGAATTCCGATTGGGAAGCCCAGATATTCTATCAAAATAAGCCAAGGTTGCTATTTTTTGCTGTAGATATGTATTTTCAAATCCTGACTTGATATTTGTGATGAATATTTCAATGAGCTGCCTGTCTATTTCATCAATCTTACTTGATAGATCAATGTATGCGGCAATTCCTTTGGAATCGCTTACTGGAAAATAAAGGCAAGTTCCTTTGCCTATGGTGCTTTTCTTAAGATTGAGTGTTTCATATAAACGATGAACTACTTCTTTATCGGTGATCGTATCCAAGGATTTTCCGATGAATTGAGCATAACGTCCAGCGGCGGCCATCACGAGAAATGGCGGTTCCTTATTTGAATATTGATTTCCAGCACATACAAGGCCTTCAGACTCAACATCAAACAGAGCACATAATTGCGTAACGACCCCATCGGCAAAGTTTTTTACACTTTGAATACGACTAAGATCGATGCTTGCATTGATGATGCTTTCTAGTCCACGTCGTGTCGCTTCTGATTGGCGGATTTGTCGATAGGAGCGAATAGCCACTGTCAGGCTGGTAAAAAGGCGTGTGCGTGTCAGCTCTGACTTTGTCTTATAGTCGTTAATATCGTAATCGCGGATTGTGTCAACTTCTGGTGCATAGCCTGGCTGGCCAGTGCGTAGAACAATTCTAACGTCATTCCGATTTAATTCTTTTCGAACATGTTTGACTAAATCAAGGCCAGCACTTTCTGACTCCATGACGACATCAAGTAGCAATACGGCAATATCAGAGGTATCTGCAATAATCGACTTGGCTTCACTTGCCGAATAAGCGTGCATAAAACATAAAGAGCGCCCTTCAATGAAAACTCCACGCAGAGCCAAAATGGTCGTGCTGTGCACATCTTTCTCATCATCCACGACGAGTATTTTCCATTGCGCATCTATACTTGTCGATTGAACTTCTTTAGGGTCTTCTGCAGTAAAAACAAATAAATCGCTTGTTGACTCTTTGGTTGTGGTGTTCATATATTATTTATCTTCTAAATCAAAGTAAGCAAGAGCGCGTTCTTTTTAAATAGCAAGAGGATTTAATTTTGCAGATGTTGGCAGTATTGGTATAGAAATAATAAATTTCGCACCATTATTTATTTTGCTATCGACGGAAACTCGTCCTCCGAGGACTCCAGTTACAATATTAAATAAAATATGCAGGCCAAGACCGGAACCACCTTGCCCTAATTTTGTGGTGAAAAATGGCTCAAAAATACGTCCGATATTGTTTTTTTCAATCCCAGATCCGTCATCCTTCGTGATAATACTAATCCACCCAGATTCTTCCCTTTGGGCCGATATATGAATACTTCCAGTTTCTCGGCCTGCGAAAGCATGAATTAATGAATTGTTGACTAAAATTATCAAGGCTTGGGTTAGTGGCCCAGGATAGCTATCTAAATTAATTTCAGGGGGAACTGTGCATTCGAGGTTGACACCTGCCTTGCGTAGCGCAGGTGCCATAACAACGCTGACCTCATTGATCGCAGTATGCAAAACAAACTTCCGGCGTTGGTAGCTCGATTGGTCTACTGCCAATTGCTTAAAATTTGAAATAAGATCAGCAGCTTGACGTAGGTTTCTTTCGAGAATTTCTGTTCCCTCGCCAACGGTATCGAAGAAATCCATAAGTGCGCTGCGTGTCAGTCCCTTTTCTACAAGCTCCTTGAGTCCTATAAGCTTGTATTGAACCGTCGAAGCGATGGTGACAGCGTTGCCAATAGGTGTATTAAGCTCATGAGCAACGCCAGCTACCAATGAACCAAGTGCAGCAACTTTTTCAGATTTTACCAATTCGTCTTGGGTGCGGCGTAAATTTTCAAGCGCTAAGTTAGTTTCTTCATTCGCTCGCTCTGCTTCTGTTTTTGCTGCAACCAATTCAGCAGTTCTTTGTTGAACAATATCTTCAAGGCGATCCCTATGGAGGGTTAATTCACTTTGGATATGGCGATGTTCTGTAATATCATGCCCAAGCCCAAGAACACCCATTAATTTCCCATCGTAGTTGTATAGAGGGGTTTTGATGGTTTCTAGAAGAGCTTTTGAATTATCGTTTGCAAAAGTAACCCATTCTTCATTCAGAGTTGGTTTTCCTGCTGAGATAGCTTCCATATCCTTTTTTCGGAATAGCTCTTGTAAATCAGGAGGAAAAAAATCACTATCGCGCTTCCCGATAATTTCGATCTCAGATTTTCCTATCAATTTCTCGAAAGATCGATTGCAAGTTAGATAGACTCCATTTGTATCTTTGAACCAAATAAGGTCTGGGATGGTGCTTATTAAAGCGTGTAGAAAGCTACGCTCTCGTTCCATTTTAATAGCCAGTTGACGCACGGGTGTACCAAAATATTTGCTGACTTTTAATGTAACCGCAATTCCAATAATAAGCAGTAAAAGTAAAAGAAGTGCAATATAAAAAACACCATCTCGCAGTGATTTTTCTCTTACGGTTTCTGATATTCCTATTTGAATCACGCCGACAGTAGAATTATCATATCCACCTCGATAAAATGCACTAACTTCACGAATTGATTCACCATTGAGAATGAATTTTCTGACGATAAGATCAGTCTCGCTAGAAAGAACCGTGCGAACCCCCATCATAGGCTCATCATCGAGCCGCGAGTCATTTTCTGCTGGATTGCTGTGGGCAATCACAATGCCTTGGGGATCAATGAGCCGGAGGTAAATAATATCGTGCTGTTGTGCTTTGATCTCTTCAAGCAAGAGTCGCGCTTGGTATTTTCCTGAAAAACTGACGCGACTAACTGCATTGGAAAGTACCCTTGATGTTAATGTGGCGAGACGATCCTGCTCTTTCTCCATAATACCACTGAGGTACCAACCACCGATAAGTAGTACCAACGTCATGAGTAGAAAAATCAAGCCGCCAAATGTCAGTGCAAGCCGGCGATCAATATTGGAGAATCGTTGGGAGTTCAGTCCATCCTCTAGCAATGACACTATTTATTTACCTCCATCGGATTTTTGTTCCAAATTGATTCCTTCGCTTTCCATGGCTTTATAAAAGAAGAAGGAATGGGGCCTTGCCAGCCCGGATAACGTACTAGTGTCTCCGCAGTCACTGGGAAAACTGGTACCAGAATCTGTGTTGGTACCTTTCTCCCGCGCAAAATTGCATAAGCTGTTGATATGGCTGCTGCCCCAATAGGCCCACAAAATTGAGCTGCATCGATTTGGGTAAGTCGCCGTTCTTGGATATTTTTGATCGAAGTAGGATCACCATCTACTGTGGCAATAGCAATTTCATTTCGCCCAGCTTTCGATAGCGCATCAACCACTGCAAGACCACCGCCATCATTGACTGTAAATATTGCATCGATACTGCGTGGTTCAGGGAAATCACGAACAATGGATTCTCCGGCCAATTTTCCTGAAATGGGTTCCACTGCCTGATAAATTTTGAGTATTTTAAATTTCTTATCATTGTCTCTAAGAGCGTCCAGAAATCCGTTGAGCCGCTCCACGGTAGAAGAAACCATTGGATATTCAATCAAAATCAAATTTAGTATTGACTTTTCTGGAAATTTGGCTGCCAAATATTCTCCGCCAAGATAGCCGGCCTGACGATTGTCTGAAGTAACGTAGGCCGCCAATTTACCACCACTGATGTATTGATCGTAAGCAATAACCGGAATTCCAGCTTGATTGGCTGCCCGAAGAGGCCCCGACAATGCAGCATTATCAGTGGGTTGAACTACGATAGCATCTGGCTTGGTAGCAATCAAGGCGTTCATCTGAGAAATTTGGTTCTCAACGCCCAAAGGCCCATCACCGGCGACCTTGGCAAAAATTTCAATCCCCGGCTCTCCGGCTGTATGCGATCTTTGGTTAATATTTTGAACTTCGGCTTCCAGTCCTTTTCGCATGGCGACTTGACCAGGAATATTGGATGACCAGAAAAGAACACCAATTCGGTAGGATTTCATATCTGTGGCGATGGCATTTCCAGATAATGCAGAAACAATGACCGAGCAGAAAAATAGTTGAATCCAATTTTTCATGAAAGGCTCCCGATAGGTGATTGCCGAATTCCCCGTAGTCATAAGGAGAATTTTTTATTGCATCCTGTACGATGAAAGGGGGACTCTGAAGTAAATCAGAAAGAGAATCGTACCAGTCCTTCAGGCATTGTTCTACGCTGATCAGACTTTTTGTGCTAGCACTGTCAGCACAGCACCATGCAGGGAAAACCAAGAGAGTGCCTGTCCAAGAAATGGCGCACCTCAAGTTTTCCATCTGCCAAAATGCTATTAATTTGATAGCTACTAACGCTTGCTGTACAAGCGCTAGTAGCATTTTTGACCTCAAAGTTCAGGCCACGGCCCCTCTCAAGGGCGCTGCATTTTGCAGCTGTGCGGCTGCTCTGCCTTGGCAGGTGTCATTTGACGCACCACACGAAAGCCATAACCGGAGCCTTCAACGTCAAATTTCACGCCCGGCGTACCCTGTTTTTCCATCATGCCGACCACCAGTGCTTGTTGGAACTGGTGGTCGGCAGCACGCATATAACCGCCCTGACCAGCCAACTGAACTTGGGATTTTTCGAGTTGCCGGGCCATTGCCAGCACATCGGTGCTGCCCGCGCGCTCTGCCGACTGCGCCAGTGCTTCGACCATCAGCTGCATCCGCATATGGACATAGTCGTCCTGCGGCTTAGGAAAGCGGGTGCGAAACGATTGGTAAAAAGCCTCGCTTTGTGCCCCCGGTACATTGGGCAACCAATCGGCCACAGCCAGCACTTTACCCACGCCCGCATCCCCCAGCGCTGCGGGTGCGCCCAGAGCGTTACCGTAGAAGGTATAGAAAGTGCCATCAAAACCGACTTCGCGGGCGGCCTTGACCAACAGCGTTAAATCGTTGCCCCAGTTGCCTGTGACCACAGCTTGAGCGCCGCTGGATTTGATTTTGACCGCATAGGGCGCAAAGTCTTTGACGCGGCCCACGGGGTGCAGTTCGTCACCCACGATGCTGACATCGGGGCGCTGGGCCGTCAGTTGCTTTTTGGCTTCGCGCAGCACCGCTTGACCGAAACTGTAGTCTTGACCAATCAGATAAACGCTCTTGATGGCTTTGTCCTCGCGCACCACATCCATCAAGGCAGCCATGCGCATATCGGCATGGGCATCAAAGCGGAAATGCCAAAAGCTGCATTTTTCGTTGGTCAAAATGGGATCGACTGCCGAATAGTTCAAAAACAGCACCCGCTTGCTTGGCTCGCGCTCGTTGTGTTTGTTAATAGCGTCTATCAGCGCCGCTGCCGTCGATGACGAATTGCCTTGCAGAATGACTTGAGCGCCATCGTCAATGGCGGCGCGCAAGGCCGACAATGCCTCCTCGTTCTGGCCCTTGCTGTCGTAGCGCTCTAACACCATCGGGCGCGGGCCACCGGCGCTGGCAGGCAACTGCACTCCACCGCGCGCATTGACCCGCTCCAAGGCCCAGTGGATGTTGCGAAACACGGCCTCGCCGGTGTTGGCAAATGGCCCCGAGAGGCTTTCAATCAGTGCCAGCTTGAGGGGTTTGGATGCAGGCGTAGCTGCTACGGGCGTACTGGCTGGGGCGGTGACCGGCAACAAGCTGGTGGCCAGCGCCACAGCGCAGGCACTGTTCCAGAGGGTTCGGCGCAGTCTAAAAGCCCGCGATGGGTTCACTGAGACGGGTACGTTGGTGGCACCAACGACAGCTGACAATACATTCATACGAAAACCTTCCTGAAGAAAGGCCGAGCACGCCCTCGCAGGCAACAAGCCCCGAGCGAAGCGGCAAGGCCGGGAACAGGATTTTGCCTGTGCGATCGGGCAGAAAATCAGGGCGGTTTACGCAAATAAAGGGTGTCTGACCACGTCGCTAACCATTCAGGCTTAAAGGCCACAAAGACGGCACCCAGCATACCGGTGACAAAGGCATCGCCCCAAGCCATCAACCAGCGGGCCACCATCGATAAGTTCTCGTCCACGCCGGGCAGACTCTGCCCACTCCATTGGGCCAACGCTCCGGTTGCAAAGGCACACACCACCGTGCCTAAAAAAGCCCGGCCCAGTACGTAAACAAACAGGTGTTCACCCACAAACCGGCGCAGTAGCGCACCAAAGCCCAAGGCCAAAGTTGCTGGCACAACCCCTTGCCATAGCACCATCGAGCCTATGGCTTCCCACGAGGCTCCGCTGAACAGTCCCGCCACCACGCCCACCAGTGCCAGCACGGGCATCGCCAACGGCCAACCCAGCATCAAAACGACCAAACAGGCCCCCGACCATTGCAATTGCAGCGGCATAGCATGCAGGTGCGGGAGCGCCCAAAGCCAAGGCAGTAGCACCAAAACAGCCAGCGCAGGGGTTAGCAAGGCACCGCCGCGCAACAACCGCCACGGGCGCATCCACAGTGCTACGCCCAATGCCAGGGCCAAAATCACCACCATCGGCAGCGCCGAAGCCTCATCGGAGGGCATAGCCGTTCTTTCTAAATGGGTTGACGTTCACGCTGTCAATGGTTGCCCTAGGGCGCGCAGAACGTCGCGCACCAGCTGGGCCCGGTCTTTGGGATCGGGCAGAGCGCGTTCAATGCGCAGTTTCTCGTTACCGGCCAGTTTGATGTGCTTGTTTTTTTGGATCAATGCAATGATTTGCATCGGATCGACCGGCGGCTGGGGTTTAAAGGTGATGGTGATGACCCCCGGTGCGGCATCGACCTTGACCACGCCATAAGGCTGGCTTAGAACGCGCAGCCGGTGTACGTCGATCAGCGTTTGTGCTTGTGCAGGCAATTTGCCAAAACGATCAACGATTTCTTCTAACAGTGCATCGATTTGGTCTGGTGTGCGGGCGGTAGCCAGCTTTTTATAAAAGCTCAGGCGCAAATGCACATCGCCACAAAAATCGTCCGGTAGCAAGGCGGGGGCGTGCAGGTTGATGTCGGTGGTGATCGACAACGGTGCCAGCAAATCAGGCTCTTTGCCCGCCTTGAGGCAGCGCACCGCTTCTGACAGCATCTCGTTGTAAAGCTGAAAGCCAATCTCCATCATGTTGCCACTTTGGTTTTCGCCCAACACCTCGCCAGCCCCGCGAATCTCCAAATCATGCATCGCCAGATAGAAGCCGCTGCCCAGTTCTTCCATCGCCTGAATCGCATCCAAACGCTGCTGGGCTTGTTTGGTCAGGTTTTCCACATCGGGCACCATCAAATAGGCATAGGCTTGGTGGTGGCTGCGCCCGACGCGGCCCCGCAGTTGGTGCAATTGGGCCAGGCCAAACTTGTCGGCCCGGCTCATGACGATGGTGTTGGCAGTGGGCACATCTATGCCGGTCTCGATGATGGTTGAGCACAGCAGCAAATTGAAGCGCTGGGCGACAAAGTCGCGCATCACCTTTTCCAGTTCACGCTCGGGCATTTGGCCGTGGGCAATGGCAATGCGTGCTTCGGGCAAAATTTCTTCGAGTTTTTGCCGACGGTTCTCGATGGTTTCGACCTCGTTGTGCAGGAAATAGACTTGCCCACCGCGCTTGAGTTCGCGCAGCACTGCCTCGCGGATTACGCCCGTGCCTTCGCTGCGGACAAAGGTTTTAATCGCCAAACGCCGCTGCGGTGCGGTGGCAATGACACTCAAATCGCGCAAACCCTCCAGCGCCATGCCCAGCGTGCGCGGAATCGGCGTAGCTGTCAGGGTCAGCACATCGACTTCGGCGCGCAGCGCCTTCATTTGCTCTTTGTGGCGCACGCCAAAGCGGTGCTCCTCGTCAATGATGAGCAAGCCCAAATTGTGAAACTTGGTGGACTCCGACAGCAGTTTGTGGGTGCCCACGACGATATCGACGATGCCATCGGCGATACCCTTGATGGCCGTGGTAATTTCTTTGCCCGACCGAAACCGCGACACTTCAGCCACCCGTACCGGCCACTTGGAAAAGCGATCGACCAGCGTTTGGTAGTGCTGCTCGGCCAGCAGTGTGGTGGGGGCTAAAAAGGCCACTTGTTTGCCGCCAGTCACGGCAATAAACGCAGCGCGCAAGGCCACTTCGGTTTTACCAAAACCCACATCACCACACACCAGCCTGTCCATAGGGCGCGGGCTGATCATGTCTTGAATCACGGCGTGGATGGCAGCGTTTTGGTCGGCGGTTTCTTCAAAACCAAAATCGTTGGCAAAGGTTTCGTAATCTTGGGGACTGTAGCGAAAGGCATGGCCTTCGCGCAGGGCACGGCGGGCGTAAATGTTCAGCAATTCAGCAGCGCTGTCGCGCACTTGCTCGGCAGCTTTGCGCTTGGCTTTTTCCCACTGGCCGCTGCCCAACTTGTGCAGCGGTGCCTCGTCAGCGCTGACACCGGTGTAGCGGCTAATGAGTTGGAGTTGGCTGACCGGCACGTAAAGCACCGCTTGGGCAGCGTATTCGAGGTGCAAAAACTCTTGCAGCGCGGGCGATCCATCGGCATTTTTCTCGCCCAAATCCATGTTCACCAAACCCCGGTAGCGACCAATACCGTGTGCGCTGTGAACCACCGGATCGCCCAAATTGAGTTCCGATAAATCCTTGATGAGCGCTTCGACATCGCTGACCTGCTCCTGCTTTTTGCGGCGGCGCGTGGTGGCTCCAGCAGAGAAAAGTTCGGTTTCGGTAACAAAATCAATGCCTTGCTCATTCCACGCAAAACCGACGGTGAGCGCTGCAGTGGCAATACCCAGTTTTTCAGCACTGGCATCAAAAGCAGCCAATGAGTCAAATGCGGGTGGATTGACCCCGCCGGTACGCAGAAAGTCCAGCAAACTCTCGCGCCGTCCGGCGCTTTCGGCCAGCAACAGCACCCGCTGCGGGCTGCTGGCAATGTGGGCACGCAAACGTGCCAGTGGCTCCTCGGCCCCGCGCACCACCGACACATCGGGCAGCGCAGCAATAGCCCGGTTTTCAGATTCTTCAGGGGCCGCCTCGCCGCGCACTGCCAGTTGTGCATGGGTTTTGAGCTGGGTATAAAACTGATCGGCGCTTAAAAACAGCGCCTCTGGTGGCAGCACCGGGCGTTCGGGGTCGCCCTGCACCAGCCGGTAGCGCTCTTTGGTGTCTTGCCAGAAGCGCTGAAAAACGGGTTCCAAGTCGCCATGCAGCACCACGGTGGCATCTTGCCCAAGGTAGTCAAATACCGTGGCGGTATCGTCAAAAAACAGCGGCAGGTAATACTCAATCCCGGCCGTTGCCACGCCAGCACCCATGTCCTTGTAGATGCGGCTCTTGGTCGGGTCGCCGTCGAGCAACTCGCGCCAACGACCCCTGAATTTGGCGCGGGCCTCGTCGTCCATCGGAAACTCGCGCCCCGGCAGCAGGCGCACTTCGGGCACCGGGTACAGGCTGCGCTGGGTATCGGGGTCGAAGGTGCGAATGCTGTCGATTTCATCGTCAAACAAATCGACCCGGTAAGGTACGGGCGAACCCATCGGGAACAAATCAATCAAGCCACCGCGCACGGCGTACTCACCCGGACTGACCACCTGTGTGACGTGGCTGTAACCGGCCAGTGTCAGTTGGGCCCGAAATTTGGCCTCATCGAGCTTTTGTTTGACCTTAAATTCGAAGGTGTAGCCCGCTAAAAAACGCGGTGGTGCCAGTCGGTACAGGGCTGTAGTGGCTGGAACAATCACCACATCAGCGCCGGTATTTTTGTCTTTTTGGCTGATGCGCCACAGGGCTGCCAAACGCTCACTGATGAGGTCTTGGTGTGGCGAGAAGGTGTCGTAGGGCAGGGTTTCCCAGTCCGGAAACAGCGCGCAGCGCAGGTTCGGGGCAAAAAATGCCAGTTCGTCCAGCAAGCGACCGGCATCAAAGGCATCGGCTGTCACGATGGCGGTGGTGCGCCGTGCGGCCTGCTCACGTTGGCCGAGCTGCGCTAGGAGCAAGGCATCGGCGCTGCCACGGGGACGGGGCACAGTAAAGCGTTTACCGGGGGAGAGTTTGGGCAGGTCCATACGCTGAAGGTGAGTGGTCGCGCCACGACCGCCGACGGCGCGGTGCGCGCACAGACCGGCCAAAGCGGGAAGTACGGATTTTAGAATGCCAGCATGACCGAACCTTTGCCGCTCCTGTTGTCCACTACCGCCTCTGTGCTGAACCCCCAAGGGACGCATCGCCAACCATCTACCGATGCCCCCCGCTTTTGGGCGGTTGTGCCCTGTGCAGGTACTGGGAGCCGGGCGCTGCCTGCGGGCCTGTCACCCAGCGCGAAGTTGCTGCCCAAGCAATACCAACTTTTAGCCGGTCAGCCGTTGGTGTTGCACACGTTGGCTGCATTTGCTGCGGTGTCGCGCTTGCAGGGGACGTTGGTGGCGGTGGCCCCGGGCGACCATTTTTTGGCTGCCTATGCGAATCGGTCTTTTTTTACGGTCGGTTGTGGAGGCCCCACCCGGGCCGATACTGTGCTGGGGGGATTGCGTGCCCTGCTAGAGCGTGGTGCCCATGCCCATGATTGGGCGTTGGTACACGATGCGGCCCGCTGCTTGGTTACGTCCGAACAAATTGATTCTTTGATAGACGACTGTGCTGGCGATGGCGTGGGGGGGCTGTTGGCGCACAAATTGGCCGATACTTTGAAGACGGCCATTGCTGGGCCGGGCGGTATCCGTGTCGCATCGACGGTCGACCGCAGCGACAAATGGCTGGCGCAAACACCGCAAATGTTTCGCATTGGGGCATTGATGGAGGCGATTGAGCAGATTGGCCCGGCGGTGACCGATGAAGCCAGTGCGATGGAGGCGATAGGCTTGCATCCGCGCTTGGTGCAGGCCAGTGCCCTGAATTTCAAAGTAACCTACCCCGACGATTTTGTATTGGCAGAGGCGGTACTGGCCCAGCGCGCCCACGGTGGCACCCTAGACCGCTTTGGTGGTGAGCGCGGCATTGCCAGCGACGCACCTGCCCGAACCATTTTTTGAACAAAGGTGATGGTGATGAATTTAAGAATCGGTGAGGGCTGGGATGTTCACGCCTTGGTGCCGGGACGGCGCTTGGTGATTGGCGGTGTAACCATTGAACACACCACTGGTTTGCTGGGGCACTCGGATGCTGATGTGTTGTTGCACGCCATCACCGATGCGCTGCTGGGCGCGGCAGCGCTGGGCGATATTGGCACCCATTTTCCAGATACCGATGCGGCGTTTCGGGGTGCTGATTCATTGACATTGCTGGCCGAGGCGACCCGGCGTGTGCGTGCACAGGGCTACGAGATTGGCAATATTGACAGCACGGTGGTGGCACAGGCACCGCGTTTGGCAGCGCACATCCCGGCCATGCGTGAGCGCATCGCGCTGGCGCTGGGGTTGCGCACCGACCAAATCAACGTCAAGGCCAAAACCGCCGAGCGCCTCGGGCCAGTGGGTCAGTGTCTGGCGATAGAGGCGCGGGCGGTAGCATTGCTGTTCAAGCCTTTGTCGGTTGCTGGGGCGGAAGTTTGCGCTTGACTTGGGGGCGGTGCAGGCGCTGCTGCAGATCGGCACCCGGAGGCATGTCTTGGCCGCGTTGGAGCTGCACATGGGCCACCAAGCCACCCGTGGCCGAATTGGCCAAGGCAAAAATGCCGCCCATGCGCTGCACGGTTTTTTCGACAATCGCCAGCCCTAAGCCAGCGCCCGTGGCTGCGGTGCGTGCGGTGTCGCCTCGGTAGAATGGTTTGGTCAGGTTGGCCAATTGGTCTGGCGCAACGCCTGCACCGTGGTCGCGTACTTTGATGAGCACCCATTCTTCGTTGCCTTTGGCGGCAATGTCCACGCTGGCTACGTCGGTGTCGACGGTTTTGCCATAGCGTCGGGCATTTTCAAGCAAGTTGGAGATGATGCGTGCCAGCTCGACTTCGTCGGCCAGTACGTTCAAATCTTCGGGCACCGACATGGTAATTTGCAATTCACGGTGGTCTTGCACCGCATAGACGCACGAGGAGATGACACCGTGCAGATTGACCGGGGCCAGCGTGACATGGTCGGGTCGGGCATAGTCGAGGAATTTATCGATGATGGCATCGAGTTGAACGATGTCGGCCACCATGTGTTCGCGGGCAATTTCGTCGGCGACACTCATCTCGGTTTCCAAGCGCAGCCGGGCCAGTGGTGTCCGCAGGTCGTGCGAGATGCCTGCCAGCATAACAGCCCGGTCTTGTTCAAGTTTGGCGAGTTTTTGTGCCATGCGGTTAAAGCCGATATTGACCTCGCGGATTTCGCTGGTCACGACTTCTTCGTCGAGCCGACTGGCGGCAAAGTCGCCCTCACGCACGCGGTTGGCAGCGTCCGACAATTGTTTGAGTGGGCGGTTGACAAGATTGGCAATGGCCGCAGCCCCCGCCAGTGACAGCACACAGGCGGTAATCAACCAAATCAGCCATGTTTTGCCCCCTGCGGGGTTAAAGCGCTCGCTGTCCATGCGCAACCAGTGGGGCGCACCGTGCAGGCTAAAGCCCACCCACAAGCCCTTTTCGCCATTGACGCTGCCCGCCACGATGGTGTCTTTGCCCAAACGTTGGGCCAGTTCTTCGGTCAGGCGCTGCCCCATGCTGGACGGGGCGAGGCGTTCAAACCGGTCGTTGGGCAGGCGCGGCAAGACGCGCATGGCTTCTTGTTCGGCCATGGTTTTGAGCAGTGGCGCGCGCGCGTTGGCATCGGTATGCACCAAAGCAGCAAGGCTGACATCGACTAGCGAAGCGATCTGCCGGGCCGTGTGCAGTGTGCGCGGTTCCAGTTCCAACACCCGCAGCGTCTGTAGCCAAGCCAAGATGCTTCCGACCAACAATAAACTGAGCAAAAAGAAGGTGCGCCAAAACAGGTTCAAGGGAACGCGTTTGGTGCTTTCGCGCTGGCGGGTGTCAGTCTCTAGCGGGGCAGGGCTGGTGGGATCATCCCCTGCAGGGTAGTGAGAACGCATAACAGTGCCGCAGGCTTTTAGTGGTTGCCGTCTGGAACGAAAACGTAGCCCACGCCCCACACCGTTTGGATGTAGCGCGGTGCGGCTGCATCTTCTTCAATCAGTTTGCGAAGGCGCGAGATTTGCACATCCAAGCTGCGATCAAAAGGCTCAAATTCACGGCCCCGGGCCAGTAAAGCGAGTTTTTCCCGCGATAACGGCTGGCGCGGATGGCGCACCAAGGCCTTGAGCATGGCAAATTCGCCCGTGGTCAGGGGCAGTTCTTCGCCGCTTTTTTGCAAGGCACGGGTGCCCAAGTCGAAAGAAAATGGGCCAAAGGTAACGACCTCGTTGTCGCCCGAAGGTGCGCCCGGTGCCTCTTGCTGTGGCCGCCGACGCAGCACGGCGTGGATGCGCGCCAGCAGCTCGCGTGGATTGAAGGGTTTGCCCAAATAGTCGTCCGCGCCCACTTCAAGGCCCACGATCCGATCAACGTCTTCGACCTTGGCGGTCAGCATGATGATGGGCGTGCGGTCATTCACCGAGCGCAGGCGGCGGCAAATGGAGAGTCCGTCTTCGCCGGGCATCATCAGGTCAAGGACGATCAAATCGACCGATTCACGCAGCAACAACCGGTTCAGCGCTTTGCCGTCTTCGGCCACCATGACATCAAAACCTTCTTGCGTCAGGTAGCGGCGCAGCAGGTCGCGGATGCGCGCGTCGTCGTCTACTACCAAAATTTTGTCGGCGCGGTTGTTTGTCGAAGACATGGTCTACCTTGGTCGCATTTGTAACAACGGACATTGTTACCAGTTTGCGCTGTGAAAACAGCAGTTGGTACCAAGGTTTGACCAACCGTTACAAATTTTTAAACCCATCGACGGCATGGGCCATGGAAGCAAAAAAATAGCCTTTTTGAGGTCAAATAGGCATGTAGCGGTTGATGGGTATGCACAATCAGCTACTGTTTTAATAGCAATCAATTGTTTCAACTGTGCCCAGCGCTATGCAAGCGAACCCACCAAATCCTCCCGTTTTACCGATGCGCAACGGCGTGAGTGCCAGCTGCATCGTCTTGCCTGCCACCGGACAAGGCAGTTTGCTTGATTTTTTGGCACAGCGCTTGCCCACTGTGGGGCGGGCGCAGTGGTTGCAGCGCATAGAGGCGGGCGATGTGGTCGATGAGCACGGCGTGGCCGTCACCGCCCTGCGCCCCTTCGAGCGCGGCCTGCGGCTGTATTACTACCGCAGTTTGGACGCGGAGCCAGAGATCGCTTTCCAAGCGTCGGTGCTTTACCAAGATGCGCACTTGCTGGTGGCCGATAAGCCCCATTTTTTGCCCGTGACCCCCTCGGGCCGCTATCTGCACCAGACGCTGCTGGTGCGCTTGAAGCAGCAGCTTGGTTTGCCAGAGCTGTCGCCCTTGCACCGCATCGACCGCGATACCGCTGGATTGGTGTTGTTTTCGGTGCAGCGGGCTACGCGGGGCCGCTACCAAGGGCTGTTTCGGGATCGGGCCATTGCCAAAGAATACGAAGCGGTGGCCCCGTGGCGTGCCGAGGTGGCTTTTCCGTGTCAACGCCGCAGCCGTATCGAAGAAAGCGCACAGTTTTTTCGGATGCAAGAGGTGCCCGGCGAAGCCAATACCTGTACCCACATCGAGGTGCTTGACGTTGCAGGTGACTGGGCGCGCTACCGCTTGCGGCCCATCACCGGCAAGCGCCACCAATTGCGCGTTCATATGGCGGCGCTGAGGTTGCCGCTGCGCCACGATGCGCTCTACCCCGAGGTGAACGATGCGCCAGCGGGGGATTTTTCGCGGCCCCTGCAATTGTTGGCCCGATCGCTGGCCTTCACCGACCCCTTGACCGGCGAGTCGCGCTATTTTGAAAGTCCACGCACGCTGCTGGCGCTGGCGTGAGTTGAACGCTGCAACGGATGTAACGGCGGTACGTCAAGACCTCAAGCGGGTAAAAACAAGGCCGGATCGACCATGGTACGGTTGAGCATCACCCCCCAGTGCAAGTGCGGCCCGGTGGCCCGGCCTGTTGCGCCCACGGCCCCGACACGCTGGCCGGTGGGCAGCAGATCGCCCACCTGCACATCGATGGCGCTGAGGTGGCAGACCATCGAGAGCAGCCCCCCACCGTGGTCGAGCCAAACCGTCTGACCGTTGAAAAAATAGTCGCCGGTATCTATCACCCGCCCCGGCAGAGGAGCCACCACGGCGGTGCCGGTCGCTGCCGCAATGTCCATGCCGCTGTGCGGATTGCGCGCTTGCCCATTGAACACCCGCCGCAGCCCAAACGAGCTAGAGCGCCGCCCCGGTGTCGGCACCCGCATTTGCAGTGTGGAGGGCAAGGGTTGGCTGAAGGTAGCGATGACAGTGGCTTGGTGCGCGCGTTCGCGTTCGTAGCGGGCTTGGTTTTCTGGCGATAAATCCACCGTGCGCGGCGCAACTTGCAAGCGCTGCTCTGGGTAGCGCTTGGCCACTACCGTGTAGAGCAGTTGCTGCAATGCCCCGGCGCCGTGTTGCACCGTGATGTGTGCTGGGCCGGGCGTGGCCGCCAGCGCAATGCCGACCAGCGCCGTCCACTCGATGGCATCGCCCAGCACCAGCACGGGCACACCATCGCCTGTATGGGCCACGGGCCGTACGGCACCTGAACCCAACGACAGCCGTGCCACACCGCCGGGGGGCACGTGTAGGGTGCGCGGCCAAACGTCCATATCGGGCGATGCCACCGTGGTTGCGCCAAGGTGCGATGTGGGTAGCGCCAGCCATCCGAGTGTGCCGAGCGCCCCTAGCACCGCGCGGCGCTGGCGGGATGCTGGCAGGTGGTTGTGGTCAGAGTCAAAAGTGGGCATAGCGGACAAATCCCCGAAAAATGGGCGTTGAAGGCGAAGTGGCCGGGTGGGTTGCTATTTGCTGGCTTGGCCCGTTTGCATGGCTGCCGCTACGGCGCGCCCCAGCTCAATCACGGCCATTGCGTAGTAGCTCGACCAGTTGTAGCGGGTAATGGCATAAAAGTTCTCGGTTCCTGCCACGTAGCTGGGTGGTTCGTCGCCGTTTTGCAGCTCAATCAAGGCCAGTGGGCCGTTGTGCTGTGCGCCCGCAGCGTCGAGCACAGCGCCTTTGGCTGCCATGCTGGCGGCGCTGAAGGTGGGCAAGATGTCTGGGGCCAGCAAAGCATCCATGTCCACGCGGGTGGCATCAAAGGCCACTGGGTAGTGGGTGGGCATGCCGGGCTTCCACTCGTGACCGATGAAGTAATTGGCGACCGAGCCAATCGCATCCGCAGGGCTGGCGTACAGGTCAATGCGGCCATCGGCATCAAAATCGACCGCATAACGCACCCAGCTCGATGGCATGAATTGGCCCAGCCCCATGGCTCCGGCGTAGCTGCCGCGTGCCGCGAAGGGGTCGGCCCCCGTGCGGTGTACCAAACTTAAAAATTGCTCCAACTCGCGCCGAAAGAAGGCCGCGCGCTCGGCTGCACGGGGGTGTGCCGCCGGAAAATCAAAGGCCAGCGTCGCCAGCGTGTCCATCACCCGAAAGTTGCCCATTTGTTGGCCGTAAATGGTCTCAACGCCAATGATGCCGACAATGATTTGCGCTGGAACCCCGTACTCGCGTTCGGCTTGCAGCAGGGCCTCGCGGTATTGTTGCCAAAAGCGCACCCCTGCGCGGATACGCACCGGCTCGACAAAACGGCTGCGGTAGGCGCGCCAGTTCTTGGCGCTGCCCTTGGCCGGTGGCAGCATCAACTGGGGCACTTTGGACAAAAACCGGGCTTGCCCTATGACCTCGCGTACCCACTGCGGGTCAAGGTCACGGCGCAGGGCCACATCGTCGGCGAACTGCATGGCATCAGGGCGATGGGCATAAGCAGCCCCACCCTGAACGGTGCTGGCCGCTGGTGCGGCTTGCGTTGGCAGCTTGTGCTGAGGGTGGGCGTGGCGGGCTTTTTTGTGCGGTTCAGCGGCACCCGCCGAAGCGGCCAAGAGCGCAGCCGTCAACAGCGTCAGGGCTGTTTTGAAGGTGGTGGAGTTCGATGCGTACATGGGTCTGATTGTCGCCGCCCCTTGCGCGCAGAGCTTGCAAGCAGCGGCAATCCCGACATGAAGGGCGCTATTAAAAATATAGCTACAATGGCTTGCTAGCCTTGGGCTAGAGCCTGTTTTTATCTAAAAATTGCCAAGATTAGGCGTTTTCGCCGCTGCGCTTGACGAAAAACAGCCCTGCCCCGACCGCCATCAATAAACCGCCAAATAACCGATTTTGTACCCGTACTGCCCGGGCGCTGCGCAGCAGCTTACCCAAGGCGCTGGCGCTGGCAGCGTAGCTGTGCATGACCACCACATCGACCGAACAAAGGGTCGCCGCCATCACCGCCAGTTGCGACCACAGCGGGCGGGTTTCGGTCATAAACTGGGGCAACACTGCCACCATAAAAATGATTCCCTTGGGGTTGGTGGCGTTGGTCAAAAAACCCGTCAGGCAGCGTTTTTGCCAAGGCGTTGGGGTCGCTGCGGTTTCGGTCTGCAGCAGCGAGGCATCGCCCGCGCGCCACTGGCACCACCCGATGTATATCAAGTAGAGAGCCCCCAGCACCTTTACTGTGCTGAACGCCACCTCTGAAGCCAGCAACAGCGAGCCAACACCGGCCCCGGCAATCAGCAAAATCAGCAAAATGCCCAATTGCAAACCCAAAATGGTGGCGCTGGTTTGGCGCACGCCGTACCAAAGGCCGTGGCTCATCGACAACACCGCGCCCGAGCCGGGCGAGATGGCAATGAGGCACGATGCCACCAGAAAAGCCAACCAAGTATGAAACTCCATATGGCTTACATTTTCTGCCATGTTTAATCCCTCCCAAGCCGATGTGCGCCGTTTCTTCTGTGCGGCCCACGCCAAAACCGACAGCGGTGCTCCGATGCAAGCCATCGAAACGCTGGCCAGCCTTTGGATTGCCGAGCACCCTGAGTACCACGCAGAACTGGTTGATGTCGAGGCAGCGTTGCTGCACAACTACGACGACCCGCCGGGCCAAACCAATCCTTTTCTGCACCTGTCGATGCACCTGTCGATCAGCGAGCAATGCAGCATCGACCAACCCCGGGGCATTCGCCAAGCGGTAGAGCTGCTGGCCAAGCGGCTTGATTCGCTGCACGATGCCCACCACGCCACGATGGAGTGCTTAGGCCAGATGCTCTGGGAGAGCCAGCGTGCAGGCCGCCCCCCCGACGGTGAGGCCTACATTGCCTGCGTGCAGCGGCGGGCTACGCGCGACTGACAGCACGCAACGCCACAAACCATTACGATGGCCGGTTTTTTCGTCACTTTTACTTTTTCAGGAGACACACCATGTCGGGACTCCTTAAGCTGGCTTTGGGCATGGACTGGGTTTCCAGCAAAATCAGCAAATTGGCGGGCTGGGCCGTGCTGGCTGCGGCCCTCATTTCGGCTGGCAACGCCTTGCTGCGCTACGGATTTGACCTCAGCTCCAATGCTTGGTTAGAAATCCAGTGGTATTTGTTTGCCACCACGGTCATGTTGGGGGCACCGCTGGTGCTACAACTCAATGAGCACGTGCGCGTGGACATCATCTACGGCAAGCTGCGCGGCAAAGGGCCGGTGCTGGTTGATTTGTTTGGCTTGGTTTTCTTTTTGCTGCCCGTGATGGGGCTGATGACGTGGCTGACGTGGCCTTTCTTCTGGAATATGTACGTCAGCGGCGAGATATCGAGCAACATCGGTGGCTTGATTCGCTGGCCCGCAGCCTTGCTGATGCCGCTGGGTTTTGGCGCGGTGTTTTTGCAAGGCGTAGCCGAAATTATCAAACGCATCGCACATTTGCGGGGGCGCTACGAGATGAGCACCCAGTACGAAAAGCCCGTGCAATAACTCAGGACACCCCCCACCATGTCAATGGAAAATTTTGCCCCGGTCATGTTCGCCGGGTTGATCGTCATCATGCTGATCGGCTTTCCGGTCGCGTTCTCGCTGGCCGCGCTGGGGCTGTTCAGTGGCTTTTATGCCATCGAGATGGGATGGTTTCCGGCCAATTTCATGGCCAACTTGCCGATCAATATGTTCGGCATTTTGTCCAACGACCTGCTGCTGGCGATTCCGTTCTTTACGCTGATGGGGGCGGTGCTAGAAAAGTGCGGTCTGGCCGAAGACATGCTCGACTCGATGGGCCAACTCTTTGGCCCGGTGCGCGGTGGGCTGGGTTACTCGGTCATCATCGTGGGCTTTATTTTGGGGGCCATTACCGGCACGGTGGCCGGTCAGGTCATTGCGATGGCGATGATTTCGCTGCCAGTGATGATGCGTTACGGCTACAATATGCGCTACGCCACCGGTGTGCTGGCCGCCTCGGGCACCATCACCCAATTGGTGCCGCCTTCGCTGGTGTTGATTGTGATGGCCGACCAATTGGGCCGCTCGGTGGGCGATATGTACAAGGGTGCTTGGGGGCCATCCATCTTGCAGGTGCTGATTTTTGCCCTCTACACCTTCATTTTGGGCCGTCTGCGGCCTGACTATGTGCCCGGTTTGCCGCGCACTGCCCGCACCCTGCACGGCTGGGCACTGTGGGGCAAATGCTTGCGCGGGATCATTCCATCGGCCATCTTGATTTTTGCCGTGCTGGGTTCTATGGGCGGGTTGCCGTTCATGGACCACGCTATTGCCACGCCGACGGAGGCTGGAGCCATGGGTGCCGTCGGTGCGCTGATTTTGGCGGCGATTCACAAACGCTTGAATTGGGCGCTGGTGCGCGATTCGATGGATGGCACCATGCGCTTGACGGCCATGGTGGTGTTTATTTTGATCGGTTCGCGGGTGTTCTCGTTGGTGTTTCAGGGCGTGGATGGGGCGGTCTGGATTGAGCATCTGCTCAGTGACCTGCCCGGTGGACAAATTGGCTTTTTGGTGGTGGTCAACCTGTTTATCTTCTTTTTGGCCTTCTTTCTCGATTTTTTCGAGATCGCCTTCATCATCTTGCCGCTGCTGGGGCCGGTGGCACACAAACTCGGCATCGATTTGGTGTGGTTTGGCGTGCTGCTGTGCGTGAACATGCAAACCAGCTTTATGCACCCGCCTTTCGGGTTCGCGCTGTTTTACCTGCGCGGTATTGCAAACACCTTGTTTAAAGAAAAACGCATCGACCGGCCCGTCAAATCCAGCGACATTTACATGGGGGCTATTCCTTGGGTCGGGATGCAGATACTGCTCGTCGCTATCGTGATTGCCTTTCCGCAGACGGTGACGGTGTTTTTGGACAAAGAGGTCGTCGTTGATACCGACAAGGTGCAGCTGGAAATGCCCACCGACCAGCAACCGGGCAACAACATCAATATGGAAGACCCTTTTGGTGACAAAAAGAGCGATGCGGGTGCTCCAGCAGAGTTGCCCATGCCTGCGCCAGCACCGTCCGCCAGCCCTGCACGATGAGTGCTAGCACCACCAGCGCCGACGTACCTGCGCCATCCGACCACCACAGCGCAGTGCTGGAAGGCCCGGCCTATCCACCGTTGCTGCGCGTGTTGGCGGTCGCCGTCGTGGTCGGCTTGCTGGGTGCGGGTGTGTGGTCGCTGCCTGCGTTGCGCGCTGTCGAGTGGAGTTTTCCCAGTCTGTCGGTGTTTTCTCTGGCAGCAGGGTTGATGGGCTGGGTAGCATGGTGGATGGTTTACAGCCACACCCGGCTAGAGGGCACCGCCCTGCTTCAGACATGGCTGTGGGACAAGCGTGTCCAGGCCCACGAAGTCGCCACTTTCAAACTCGTCCATTGGCGACGGCTTGAGTGGCTCGTGGCACCGCGCTTGTTGGTGCGCAAACGCAATGGGGCCATTGCTTGGTTTTACTGTGCCGATGTGGCTGTGCTGTACGCTTTTGCCCAGAAGGTCGTGCAACAAGGACACTGAAATTGACCACCACCACCAAACCACGATTTGCTCTGAAACTGGGTCGCAGCTACGCCGCCTTGTTGGTTTTGATGGTGGTGATTGGTGCGTGGTTGGCTTTTGATTTTGTTCAGGAGCGAGACCGCCTCACCGCCGATGCCGCCAGACTTGCCGTCCACAAAAGCCAGTTACTCAGCCGTTCGTTTGGCGATACCTTTTTGGCTGCTGATTATGTTCTGCGCGACGTTTTGGGCCGGATCGACACCAGACAAGATTTGGTGTTTCCGCAGCCCAATGTTGAATCAACAAAGCGCTTGACTGCGCTGCTGAAAGAAAAGGTCAACACCCTGAGCGGGGTTAAAACGCTGGTGGTGTTGTCCCCTGATTGCATTTTTACCGCTACCGCCAGTGGCACCCTCACGGGCATTCAAAGCAAGCAGCGCTTTTGCAAAGATGCCAAGGTGCATCCGGGCCAAGGTGTCCATATTCAATATATGCCAGCCGATCAGTCTGCTGGGGGCGAAGCGGTGGTACTGATGTCGCGCACCCTTGGTTCGGCTGACGGACGTTTGCTCGGTGGTGTTATGGCGGTCATCGATGTGGCATTTGCCCAAAGGTGGATTTCTGAGCTAGACATCGAACGCAACGATGTGATGGCCATTGTCGATACCGACGGTACGCTGCTGGCACGCAATCCAGAATTGCCCGTGGCGATGGGTCAACGAACATCGACACCTGATGGGCAACCCCATTTCAATGAAATTGTCGGTTCGGTATTTTTTACGATGCCTTCACCCATCGATGGCCGGATGCGTATCAACGGCCTGAGCAAGCTGCACAGATTTCCTTTTGTCGCCATTGTGGGTTTGGATCGGGAAAGCATTCTCCAATCATGGACCTACCGTGCATGGCAGTTTGCCATCGGTTTTGTGGTGTTGTCGGTATTGGCAGTGCTGGCACTGCGTGCCCACCTACAAGCCTTGCGCCAACGCGAGGCCATGCGCCAATTGGCAACCACCGATGCCCTGACCGGCATTGCCAACCGCCGCCAATTGATGGACATCGGCGAGCGCGAGTTTGCCCGTGCAAGGCGTTATGGGCACCCGCTATCGGTGCTGATGGTGGACATCGATAAATTTAAGAGCATTAACGACGGCTGGGGGCACCCCACGGGCGATCGGGTGATTCAAGAGCTAGCCCGTTTGCTCATGGCACTTGCCCGCCACCAAGATGTGGGCGGGCGTTTGGGTGGCGAGGAGTTCGCCGTCATTCTTCCCGTTACTGACGCGGGTGGTGCCAAAGTCATTGCCGAACGGTTGCGGGTGGCGGTAGAAAAAACCGACACGGTGCGGGTAGACGATGGTGCGGTGGTGGCATTCACGGTCAGCATCGGCGTTGTTGCATTGGGCACCGACGAAAAAACCTTCGATGCCATGTTGCAACGTGCCGACAAAGCACTGTACCAAGCCAAACAAAATGGGCGCAACCGGGTTGTGATGGCTGCTTGAAGAGGCAAGGCGCTTGAGACCTGCCGAATGCCGTCCCTGCTTGATTCGTCAACGATCAGCACAGCATTTGCATCGCCTATGATGCTGGCGGCGGGCCACCGCGCCACTGCACAATCCGTTGTGGGTACGGAATCTCAATACCGTGCTGTTGCAGCGAACGCAAAATTGCCAGATTGATTTCAGAGCGTAAACCCAACAGACCATTTTCAGGGTCGGTAATCCAAAAACCAACGGTGAACTCCAAGCCGTCCGCGCCAAAAGCCGACAACGAAACCCCCGGCGCTGGGTCACGCAGCACACGTGGGCTGACCAAGGCGGCCTGTGCCAGCAAGCGCATGACCAAATCGACATCGCTGTCGTAGGCGACACTGACCACCGTCGAATGCCAAACGCGCGGGTCTGCCAGAGAAAAGTTCTCGACCCGTTGGGTAATTAGCATTTCGTTGGGAACGATCGATTCGCGGCCAATCCCAGAACGAATAACGGTGTAACGCCCAGTGATGTCAGTGATCCGGCCTTCAAAGCCATCAATGCGTACGTTGTCGCCAATACGCACGCTGCGTTCGGCCAGAATAACAAAGCCGCTGACATAGTTGGCCGCCAGTTTTTGCAAACCAAAACCAATACCGACCCCGACCGCACCGCCCAGCACCGACAACGCCGTCAGGTCGATGCCCACCGCCGACAGCGCCAAAATAAGGCCCAAGAACATCAGCACAGCACGCGCTGCATTACTCAAAGCCTTACGGACAGACAACTCGCTGCCCGTGGCCGCGCGCAGCAGTCGCGATTCAATGGCCGACGAGACCCACAGCGTAAAAATCAGCACCACGCTGGCCGTAACTACGCCTTCGAGCAGCGTGCGCACCGACAAAGTGGCGCTACCGAGCTTCCAAGTGATTTCATCAAGGTCTTGCAAGACCATCGGCAGCAACCCAGTGACCCACAGCACCATCGTGCCCCATGCCAGCCACGACAAGGTGCGCTCAATCGGGTGTACCCAAGCCGATTGCGGAAAGGCAGCCTCTAGCACCTTGGCCCCCACGCGAATCACCACCAACGCAATCAATACTGGAATGGCAATTTTGAATGCCGCCACGGAAATCCAGCGCAGCAGCAATGCTTTGGCAACGTAGCCCAAGCCCAGTAGCATGAGCGGAAAGAGTGCGCCATCAATCACCTTGGTGCCAAAAAGAATCGAACGCGGCTCGCCCTTATGAAAGGCACGTCGCAGACCCGATACCAGCAGCCATGACAGCCCGACGCAAACGGCCAGCGAACCCAGTTCAATCAAAACGGTCGGATTCAGAAATGCCTGAAACCAGCGTCCAACATCGTCGAACATCGGTGGATCGGGGGGGAGCATCGGCGCTGCCATTAGACCTTCCAAGCTGGTCTGCGTTTTTCAGCAAACGCGCGCGCGCCTTCTTGGGCGGCCTCGTCCATCATGTTCACGGCCATGGTTTGGCCGGCCAATTGGTAAGCGGCCTCCATGCCCAACTCGCGCTGTTGGTACACCAGTGCCTTGCCCATTGCCACGGCCACGCGCGGCTTGTGCAAGATCGATTGCACCAATTTTTCAACCTCGGCATCTAGCGCATCCACCGGCACGACCCGATTGAGCAGGCCTTGTTGCAAGGCCGTGGCAGCATCGATAAAGTCGCCCGTCAGCAGCATCTCCATAGCCTGCTTGGTCGGCACATTGCGTACCAACGGCACGCTGGGCGTAGCACAAAACAGGCCGTAGTGAATGCCGCTGGTGGCAAAGGTGGCGTGGTCGGCGGCCACCGCCAAATCGCACTGTGCCACCAACTGGCAGCCTGCTGCCGTTGCCATGCCCTGCACCCGCGCAATCACAGGTACAGGCAATTTGTGGATAGCCAACATTACCCGGCTGCACTGGGCAAAAAGCCGCTGGTACCAAGCCAAGTCGGGATGGGCCGCCATGTCTTTGAGGTTATGCCCGGCACAAAAGGCTTTGCCGTTGGCCGCCAGCACCACCACACGCACCGATTCATCGCGTGCCACAGCGTCGAGGGCCTGCTGCAATGTCTGCAGCATTTCGGTGCCGAGCGCGTTAAAGCGCGCAGCATCGTTGAGGGTCAGCGTGACTACGCCACGCGCATCGCGCTGCACACCGAGCAGGCCTGTGGCATCAAGGAAGTTTGGGTTCATTTTTGAAGGGGGTTTTGCCCATAAAAAAGGGTGCCAGCCCTGCGGCATATCCGCAGGCGCTGGCACCCAAGGCTCTGCTTACAAATCAGCCAAAACGCGCAAATGGGCTTCCACGCTGCGTGCCAGTGCGCTGGGCATATAGCCGCCCTCTAAGCACGAAACAATGCGACCATTGCAAAAACGCCGCGCCACATCTTTCAGGCGCATGGTAATCCAAGTGTAGTCCTGCTCAACCAGCCCGAGCTGGCCCATGTCGTCTTCGCGGTGGGCATCAAAACCGGCGCTGATAAACAGCATCTCGGGCTTGAAGGCTTCTAGGCGCGGAATCCACGTCATCTCGATCATTTCCCGGATGTCCATGCCACGCGTGTAGGCGGCTATGGGCACATTGAGCATGTTCGGCGCGGGGTCTTTGTCGCCGGTGTACGGGAAAAATGGGTGCTGGAAGAAGCTAACCATCAGTGCGCGCTCGTCACCGGCCAGAATGTCTTCGGTGCCGTTGCCGTGGTGAACGTCAAAGTCAATCACCGCCACGCGTTGCAGGTTGTAGCGCTGCAAGGCATATTTGGCGGCAATGGCGACGTTGTTAAAAAAGCAAAAGCCCATCGCCTTGTCGCGCATGGCATGGTGGCCCGGCGGACGCACGGCACAAAAGGCATTTTCGATTTCGCCCGCCATCACCGCGTCGGTGGCCGCCAGCGCCGCGCCCGCCGAGCGCAGGGCCGCTTTCCATGTATGGACGTTGATCGAAGTATCTGGGTCGACTTGGGTGTGCGTAGGGCCACCGGCCTCGACTTCTTCGACCAACCAATCGGTCAAACCCCGAATCGAGGCAATATGCAACCGGCCATGGGCCAATTCAATATCTGCCAACGCGGCCTCGGGGGCCTCGTAATCCTCCAGCGCATCACGAACACCCGTAATCAAAAGGCGATCTTCAATAGCATCGAGCCGTTCAGGGCACTCAGGATGCCCCGGCCCCATTTCGTGTTTCCAGCAATCGCGGTGTGTGAAATATCCCGTCTTACTCACAGTTGTGCCTCCATCAATAATTTTTTTCGGATAACGTCACGCTATGCACGCACAGCACAAAATCAAATCGCTTTTGAATCAGCTTAACACGGTGATTGTCGGTAAAAACGCTCGTGTCCAAGACTGCGTGGCCTGCCTGTTGGCCGGTGGGCACTTATTGATCGAGGATGTGCCCGGTGTTGGCAAAACCACCTTGGCCCACGCGCTGGCGCATACCTTCGGTTTGCAGTTTGCCCGGGTGCAGTTCACCGCCGATTTAATGCCCAGCGATTTGATCGGTGTTTCCGTTTATGAACGGGGCCAAGAGGGGTTTGTTTTTCACCCCGGCCCGGTGTTCACCCAAGTGCTGTTGGCCGACGAGATCAACCGCGCCAGCCCCAAAACGCAAAGTGCGCTACTCGAAGCCATGGAGGAAAAGCAAGTTTCGGTCGAGGGCGAAACCCGCGCACTGCCGCAGCCCTTTTTTGTCATCGCCACGCAAAATCCGCACGACCAGTTGGGCACTTACGCTTTGCCAGAGTCGCAATTGGATCGCTTTTTGATGCGCATTTCTCTGGGCTACCCCGACCGCGCCGCCGAGCGTTTGCTGCTGGCCGGTGACGACCGGCGCGAGATGGTCACATCCATGTTGCCGCTGCTCTCGGGGGCTGAACTGGCAGCGCTGCAACAACAGGTGCTGGCGGTGCATGCCGCCGACCCGCTGCTGGACTATGTGCAAGACCTGATTGCCGCCACGCGCTCGGGGCGCTGGTTTGTGCAGGGCTTGTCGCCACGCGCTGGCATTGCGCTGGTGCGTGCGGCCAAGGCGCAGGCTTTGATTTGTGGCCGCGACTATGTGGCCCCCGACGATGTGCAGGCCATCGTCGCGCAAACCATTGCCCACCGCTTGGTGCCGGTGGGTAATGCTGGCAGAGGCCCCGTCGAGCAGGTGCTGGCAATGGTCGAAGCGGTGCCACTGCCATGAAGCTATAGCCATGAAAGTCGGCCTCCCGGCAGCCCTGCGCCGCCGCCTTGACCACTGGTGGCAAGCGCGCCTGCCCGTTTGCGACACCACGGTACTGACCCAACGCAATGTTTATATCTTGCCCACCGGCGCGGGCTGGATGCTGGCCGTCACGTTGCTGGTGCTGTTGGTGGCTTCGATCAATTTTCAGCTCAATCTGGGTTATTTGCTCACCTTCTTGCTGGCGGGAAGCGCCACCGTTGGCATGCACATTTGCCACGCAACTTTGCGCGGTTTAACGCTGCATTTGCATCCTCCCGAAGCCGCTTTTTTAGGCCACAGCGCCGTGTTGGATCTGCAACTGACCAGCCAGCGGCGCACGGCACGCTTTGGCATTGCGCTGGCGGTGCATGGCAGTGGTCAATGGACTTGGACGGATGTCCCCGCCCAAGGCAGCACGCGGGTGCAGGTGGCCTTTGCCCCCCCACGCCGAGGGCTGCACCGGGTGCCGGTGCTAACGGCAGAGACGCGCTTTCCGCTGGGAACCTTTCGGGTCTGGACGCTTTGGCGACCTGCGGCGCAGTTGCTGGTGTACCCCGCCCCCGAACTGGGCGCGCCGCCGTTGCCACTGGGCGAACCCCGCCCCGGTGGGGCAGGTGCGGCCCCCAACCAAGGCATCGGCGATTTTGACGGCGTGCGCGCCTACCGCCGGGGCGATCCGTTGCAGTTGGTGGTGTGGAAGAAGGCCGCACAAGCCCTCGCCAGTGGCAGCGAAGCCTTGGTCAGCCGCGACACCCAAGCCATGCAGCGCTACGAACTGTGGCTCACCCCCGAGCGCACCGGCCTGACTGCGCCCGAAGCGCGGTTGTCACGCCTGACCGCTTGGGTGCTGCAAGCCGAGCGTTTGGGCGTGGACTACGGCCTGCGGCTACCGGGGGTTGAAGTGGCACTGGGCCACGGCAGCGCCCAGCGCCAGCGTTGCCTACAGGCGCTGGCGCTGGTCTGAAAACGCCTTGTGAGCGGAAAAATCCAGAAACTTAAGATCAAAATGGCCCATAGCCCTTATTCAATGCGGCTTAGTAGCTATCTATTTAATAGCGAGATATGACCCTGCGCCAGACCCTCGCTGCCCTGCCACGCGATGCCCGCGACAGCCTTTTTTTGCTGCTGGTGATTGCGTGGGTTATTGGGCCGCAAGTGGCGCACCTGCCGCTGTGGGCCAGTGCGCTAGCGGCTGCCTTGCTGCTGTGGCGCGGCGTGCTGGCGTGGACGGCCCGCCCACTGCCCCAGCGCTGGTTACTGGTCGGGTTATTGGCACTGGCCGTGGGTGCCACGCTGCTGACCTACCGCACCATCCTCGGGCGCGAGGCCGGCGTGGCACTGATCGTTTTGCTGCTGGCGCTCAAAACGCTGGAGATGCGGGCGCGGCGGGATGCGCTGGTGGTCTTTTTCTTGGGCTTCTTTACGATGCTCAGTAACTTCTTCTTTTCGCAGTCGCTGCCCACTGCCGCTGCCATGCTGATCGCGCTGCTGGGGCTGCTGACGGCGCTGGTCAATGCCCATTTGCCGGTGGGCCGCCCGCCATTGGCGCAATCGCTGCGCACTGCTGGCACGATGGCGCTGCTGGGGGCACCGATCATGCTGGCGCTGTTTGTGCTGTTTCCGCGCATGGCACCGCTGTGGGGCCTGCCCAACGACACCCTGACCGGGCGCAGTGGCTTGTCGGAATCCATGAAGGTCGGCAGCATTGCCCAACTGGCGCTGGACGACAACGTGGCCTTTCGGGTGCTGTTCGATACCCCCGGCAACGCCGCCCCAGCGCAGTCGCAGCTTTATTTTCGTGGCCCGGTGCTATCGGATTTTGATGGCCGCCAATGGCAAGCACCGGCATGGCACCAAAGCGACGGCTGGCCGAACCACTTAGGCAGGCCAAGCCTATTACAACTTCTGGGCGCACCGCTGCACTACGCCATCACGCTGGAGCCGCACCAACGCCCGTGGCTGATGGTGCTCGATGCCACCCCCGAAAAGCCCACCGTGACCGGAATGGGGGCCTACATGACACCCGATTTGCAGTGGCTATCGAGCCGACCCATCACCGAGGTCGTGCGCTACAGCGCCACCAGCTACCCCGATTTTCGCTACGGCCCAGCGCAAATCACCCCGGCGCTGCGCGCCCTGACGGTGCTGCCGCCGGGCTTTAACCCGCGCACTGTGGCGCTGGCGCAGCAACTGCGTGCCGATGCTCCGCGCGGCGCAGGAGCCACGCAAGCCATTGTGGATGCGGCTCTGGCGCGGCTGCGCGAGGGGGGCTACGAATACACGCTGGAGCCGGGAGTCTATGGTCAGCACACCGCTGATGAGTTTTGGTTTGAGCGCAAACAAGGCTTTTGTGAACACATTGCCTCGGCCTTTGTCGTGCTGATGCGGGCGGCCCAAGTGCCTGCGCGCATCGTCACCGGCTACCAAGGCGGCGAACGCAACCCTCTGGACAATTACTGGATGGTGCGCCAAAGCGATGCCCATGCGTGGGCTGAAGTCTGGATAGAGCAGCGCGGCTGGGTGCGCGTCGATCCGACCGGGGCTGTGTCGCCGGGGCGGGTCGGCCAGTTTCAACGACTGCAAGCGCCACTGGGCGTGTTTGGCAACGCCGTCGGCGCGGTCATCAGCCCCAACATGGCCCAGCACCTGCGCGCGGCGTGGGAGGCCATCAACAACGGCTGGAACCAGTGGGTACTGAACTACACCCAAAGCCGCCAGCTGGATTTGCTCAAAGCGCTGGGCGTTGAATCTCCCAGTTGGCACGATTTGGCCCGCATTTTGGGCGCGCTGGTGGCAGGTGCGGCGCTGGCCGGTGCCCTGTGGACGCTGTGGGAGCGCAGCCAACACGACCCGTGGCTGCGCCTGCTGCAACAGGTGCGCCAGCGGCTTCAGCGCCAAGGTTTAGTGGTGCCGGACACCGCACCGCCACGCACCTTGGCCCAAGCGGTGCTGGCCGCTTATGGCGAAGCAGCACGGCCACTGCACGACCAATTGCTGGCACTGGAGCGCCTGCGCTACGCACCCGCCCAACCCGGCAGCAAGGCCACGCTGCGCGCTCTGCGGCGGCAACTCATGCGCCGAAAGCTACTCTCTTTTTAATAGCTACCAAAGCAGACCCATCAAGGGCTACAGGCCTATTTTTCTAAAAAATTGGCTTATTCGTGCCGCAGGGCATCAATCGGGTCCATGTGCGCGGCCCGCCGCGCTGGAAAGTAACCAAACACCACGCCAATGCCTGCCGAAAAGAGAAACGACAAGATATTCACACCGGGGTTAAACAGGTAGGGCACGCCCATCACACCGGCCAGCGCCAGCGAAGCGCCCGTCGCCAGCACAATGCCGATCAAGCCGCCCAAACAGGCCAACACCACCGCTTCGATCAAAAATTGCAGCAGCACCTCGCGCTCCAAAGCACCAATTGCCAAACGCAGGCCGATCTCGCGGGTGCGCTCGGTCACGCTGACCAGCATGATGTTCATGATGCCGATGCCGCCCACCAGCAAACTCACCGCCGCCACAGCGCCCAGCAACGTGGTCATGACCTTGGTGGTGCCCGAGAGGGTATCGGCCAGTTGCTTGGTATCGAGCACATTGAAGTTGTCCTCATCGGCCTCGGCCAGCTTGCGCCGTTCGCGCAAAAGCTGCGTCAGGCTGGCCTTGACGCGCTCGGGGTCGCTGCCGTCTTGCATCGACACCAACAAGGTTTGCACCCGGGTGCTACCGGTGACGCGCCGTTGCAGGGTTTTGATCGGCACGAAAACCACATCATCTTGGTCGTTGCCAAAAGCGCCTTGGCCCTTAGAGCCGAGCAAGCCAACGATCTCGCACGAGAACGCCTTAACGCGCAATTGCTGGCCCAGCGGATTGACCGTGCCAAACAGCTCACGCTGCACGCTGGCACCAATCAAACACACCGCCGCGCCCGCGCGCAACTCGTCGTTGGTAAATTCGCGGCCCTCGGGCACCTTCCAGTTGCCCGTTTGCAGCCATGCATTGGTACTGCCAATGATGCTGGTGGCCCAATTGCGCCCACCAGCGACCACCGTAGAGTTGGTGCGCCCCTCGGGGGCCACGGCCAAAATACCGCCAATTTGCTGGGCGATAGCGTCGGCATCGACATCTTTGAACGATGGCGCACCACCGCCGCCGCCCATCGACATCCGCTGACCGGGGCGTATTTGCAGCAAATTGGTGCCCAAACCAGCGATTTGGTTTTGTACCGCCATCGTCGCGCCGTTGCCGAGCGTGACCATGGTGATGACGGCACTGACCCCAATGACGATGCCCAAAATAGTCAAAAAAGACCGCATCAAATTGCGCCGAATCGAGCGCAATGCCAGCAGCAAGGTACTGAGCCACATTAGGACACCTCCGCAACAGGGGCAAGGTGAGAGTTGGGTGCATCGCTGGCCACCACACCATCGACAAAGCGCACAATGCGCCGGGCATAAACAGCCATGTCCGGCTCGTGCGTGACCATCAGCACCGTGATGCCCTGTTCGGTATTGAGGCGGCGCAGCAACTCCATGATTTCGTGGCTGCGCTGGGTATCGAGGTTGCCGGTCGGCTCGTCGGCCAGCAGCACCGCCGGTTCGGTCACGATGGCCCGGGCAATCGCCACCCGCTGCTGCTGACCGCCCGACAACTCGGCAGGCGTATGGTGCTCCCAACCCTTCAAACCCACCGCATCAAGGGCCCGCGCTGCGGCAACATGGCGGGCGCGGGCCGGCTCGCCCCGGTACAACAGCGGCAACTCGACGTTTTCTTGTGCCGAAGTGCGCGCCAAAAGGTTAAACCCCTGAAAAACAAAGCCAAAGTAGCGCCGACGCAGCCGGGCGCGCTCGTCGCGCGAGAGCGATTCGACGTGCACGCCGCGAAACAAAAACTCGCCGGTAGTGGGTCGGTCAAGGCAACCGAGGGTATTCATGGCCGTGGATTTGCCCGAACCGCTCGGCCCCATGATGGCGACAAAATCGCCACGGGCAATGTCCAAATCAACCCCTTTGAGCGCCTGAAATGCCAGCGCACCCTCGCCATACACCTTGGTCACACCGCGCAGGCGAATCAGCGGCATGGTGTCCTCGGGCAAGCCCGGTGGTGCGCTGCTCATGGCACGGCCTTGGCAGAACGCTGGTCGGTAATCACGGCCATGCCCGGTTGCAGTGCCTCGCTGCTGACTTCGGTGGTACGGCCATCGCTGATGCCCACCGTTACGTCCACGGGCTGGGCCACGCCGTCTTTGAGCAACCAAATCTGGCGCACTTTGCCCGCACTCTTTTCAGCACCACCTCTGCGGCCACTGCCACTGCCACCGGGTCGCTGGGGCATGCGCGGCATGAGTTGCGAGACAATGCCCGCACCGCCAGCAGCACTCGGTTTGCTCCCGGCGGCGCTGGGCTTAAAACGCAGCGCAGTGTTGGGCACCAGCAGCACATCGTTTCTTTCGGTCGAAGTGATGGTGGCCGCCGCCGTCATCCCGGGGCGCAGGCTCAGGTCAGAGTTATCGACCTCCAGCCAAGTGATGTAGGTGACAACGTTGTCGGTCTTGGTCGAACCATAGGCCACGCGGGTGATTTTGGCCGGGTATTTGCGCGATGGGTAGGCGCTGACGGTGAAGTACGCCTTCTGCCCAACCTGCACCGCACCCACATCGGCCTCGTCGACATTGACTTGCAATTGCAGTTGGGTTAGGTCTTCGGCCACGGTAAACAGCGTGACCGCTTGCAGCGAAGCGGCCACGGCATTGCCCGGATCGACGGTGCGGGTCAGCACCACGCCATCAATGGGCGAACGGATAGAGGCTTTCGAGAGATTGGTTTCGTCGGTAAACAGAGCGGCCTTGGCATCATCAACGCTAGCGCGGCCACTGGCTTCGTCGGCAATGGCCCGGTCAAGCGTCGCCCGACCAGCATCCAACTCGGCTGCCGATGGCACCTTGCCGCCGGACAAGCGCGCAACTTCTTCGAGCCGCCCCAAGTTGGCTTGGGCTTCTTTGGTACTGGCACTGGCCTGTGCTAACCGGGCATGGGCCGCTGCCAGCGAGGCCCGCGAACGCAGCACCTGCGCCCCGAGTTTGGCGGTATCGAGTTCAACCAACACCTGCCCTTTGCGCACTTGGTCGTTGACATCGACACGCACACTGCGCACTGTGCCCGACAGTTCACTGCCAATATTGACCGAGCGCGTCGGTTGCAACGTGCCCGTGGCCGCTACGCTCAGGGTGATGTTGCCCCGGCGCACCTCTTCGGTGACAAAACTGGGAGCAGCACCGGCCAGTTGCTTTTCTTGCCAGTAGTACCAGCCACCACCGGCCAGCGCCAGCACGACAGCCGCCAACCACAGTGCCGGGCGCTGCCACCAACGCCGCTCTAGGCCATCGCCCAACAGAGCTTGCAAATCGGTCACCGGAGGGGTGGTAGGGGTGGCGGATGGGGTATTTTTGTTCGGGATGGTCATGGCGAAGAATTCGATAGCAGCACGAATGCAGTCGGGAAAAGGTTCAGGGCTGCGCCCAGCCACCGCCCAGCGCCTTGTACAAACGCACATGGTCGGCACTGACACTGGCACGGGTACTGGCAACGCTGTCTTGGGTCGATAACAGCGTGCGCTGGGTTTCCAGCACCGCCTGAAAATCGATCAAGCCGCTGCTGTAGCGGTTTTGCGCCAACAACGCAGCGTTGGCGGCAGCTTCAGCAGCATTTTGCAAACGCAGCAAACGCTCACGATCACCACGCAGAGCACTCAAAGCGTCTTCGACTTCTTTCAACGCTGCCAGCACCGTGGCTTCGTACCCAATGCGGGCCTGCTCCAGCAGCGCATCTTGCACCCGCACTTGGGCCCGGGCTGCACCGCCATCGAACAACGGTACCGACACGCTGCCCAACAGCGCACTGGTGACGGATGCTCCTCCCGTCAAAGCCCCCAGTGTCAAGGCCCGCAGGCCGACCGAGCCACTGATATCAAAACGTGGGTAACGGGCTGCATCGGCTTGCGCCCAACGTGCCAACGCCGCCGTGATGCGCTCCTCGGCCACCCGCACATCGGGGCGCTGGCGCAGCACCTGCGCCGGAATTTCCTGCGCCAAATCCTCGGGTGGCATAGGCACCGGGCCGGTACGGGCCAGCAGGGCATCCAATGCCCCCGGCGCTTGCCCCGTTAGCACGGCAAGGCTGTGGCGCGACTGTGCCAAGTTGGCCTCTAGCAATGGAATTTGCGCTGCGGTCTGCTCGGTATTGGCCCTTGCTTGCTCAGATACCAGCGAAGTGCTCAGGCCCGCTTGCACGCGCCAATCGGTAATTTGCAGCGTCTCTTGCTGGCTCGCCAGATTGCGCCGCGCAATGGTCAAGCGCTCTTGCAGACTGCACACGCTGATGTAGTTGCTAGCGACTTCTGCCGCCAGTGAAACCTGCACATTGGCCAGACTCGCTTGGGCAGCGCGGGCATCGGCCTGACTGGCATCGACACCGGCACGCAAGCGGCCCCAAATGTCCAGTTCCCAACCGGCATCGAGTCCGACCCGAAAACTGTTGCTGGTCTCGTTACCCAAGCGGCTGCGCTGCCCAGAACCCGAGGCATCGACACTGGGCAAAAGGCCTGCGCCTTGCACATCGGCCTGCGCACGGGCTTGCTGCAAAGCGGCCTGCGCGCTACGCACGCTGGTATTGGCCTGTAGCGCCCGAACAATCAGTGCTGCCAATTGGGGATCGTCAAAACGCTGCCACCACTGCGCCAGTGGCACAGGTGCCGGGGCCGATAGACCCTGCGCATCAGCATTTTGCCCAACACCCTGCGGCAGTGGCCCGCGCCCTGCACACCCTGAAAGTGCCACGACCACCACCAACGCACCAGCAAGAGGGAGCAATAAACCAAGCTCAGAACGGGAAGAAAAAGACACCATAGGTAAAGAGGGTACGGCCATTGCAGAGCTTTTGATTGTGCAAGCCAAAGTTATCGTCCAAACACCTGACAGGTGAAGGCCCGGTAAAGCCATTTACTCACGATTCTCAGAGCGTGCCATGAGAACGTGTTGTGGACTTTGCTCAGTGACTGTCTGGCAGCGCACAAACCCAATAACGGTCGTGATCAAGCACAGATCCGCCCGAGCAAACCCTAAAGCACCCGAAACGCCACCACAGCTACCAATGTTGGCGCAAGTGCAGCCACCAGCAGCCCCAGAGGATGAATAGCGTTGTGCTCAAAGCTAGCGCGCAAAATCGACACCCCAGCGGGGTTGGGCGCATTGGCAATCACTGTCAAGCCGCCGCCAGTCACAGCGCCAGCCACCAAGGCCACCTGAAACTCTTGGCTCAACCCCGGAACCAGCGAGCCTAGATAGGTCAATGCCGCGTTGTCGGTAATAGCCGTCAGTGCCGTTGTGCCAAAAAACACCGCCGTGGCATCCATTCCCAGCAAAATCGGCTGCAACCACCACTGCTGCACACCACCGAGCACCACCAATCCAGCCAAAAAGAAGGCTACCAGCAGTGCCTCACGCAAAATCAGTGGGTCTTGGTGGCGCTGGTACGCTGTGGTAAAGCCCAGAAAAAACAACAACAAGCCCATAAACACCGGCGGATGGTGGGCAAACACTACAACACCGGCTAAAAAGAGCAAATGCACCACCATGACTGACAGCGGCACCACCGATGTGCTGGGTGCAGGTGCCCCGCCCATCGCACGAAGTTCACGGCCAAAGAGCAGCATGGCACCACCCGCATTGATCGCTACCGCCAACGCTGCCTTCCAACCAAAGGTGCTCACCATGAACCAAATGTCCCAGTTCCATTGGCTAGCCACCATCAACACGGGTGGGGCTGCAAACGGTGTCAGCGTACCGCCAATAGAAATATTGACAAACAAAACCCCTACCGTGGCGTATTTAAGTCGTTCCGATACGCCGCGCGAAAACACGGTGTCGCGCAGCATCAACGCCGCCAGCGTCATGGCGGCAGGCTCGGTAATCAACGAGCCTAGCAGCGGTACCAGAGCCAGTACCCAAAAGTACATTGCCATGCCAGCATTCAGTGGCAACCACCGCACCAACTGCTGTACCAGCGCGCCAGCACACTGCAAAATGGGGCGAGTGCCCGCAATCACCATGATGGCAAAAACAAACATCGGCTCCGTGAAGTTGCGCGTATCCAAATAGGCCGTTGCCTGTTGCTTGCCAGTCAAGGCAAACATGAACACCATCAACACCATCGCCCAAAAACCAAACACCACCTCGACCTCGCCCAGCAAATGCCAAATACCGGCATGGCGTGGCTGGGTATGGGCCAAGTGTTCAAAGAATTTGGTTGAAAAAGTGTGTAGCACTGCCACAGCAAACAGCGCCGCACCCACCCATTGAATCGGCGTTGGCTCGGTCATAGGGCTACTGGATTTAATGTCTCCAGCGCATCCAGCGGCCAGCGCGGTTTGACATCAAAGGCATAGTCGCAACGGGCTTGCTGCTGGCCTGCCTGCAAACGCATGGCAGCGGCCATGGCGATCATGGCACCATTGTCGGTACACAAATGCAATTCGGGGTAATGCACACGCACCCGCTGACGCTGGCAAGCGGCATTGAGCTGCTCGCGCAGCAACCGATTCGCACCCACACCACCGGCCACCACCAGCCGCTTCAGCCCCGTTTCTTTGAGTGCAGTCAGGGACTTTTTCACCAGCACATCCACAATCGCTGCCTGCGTACTGGCAGCCAGATCGGCCTTGCGCACTGGCAAATCATCGCCCAACTTCTTGGCCTGCGTCATGACCGCAGTCTTCAAGCCAGCAAAAGAAAAATCAAGGTTGCCACTGTGCAGTAGCGGGCGCGGCAACTTAAAGGCAGTCGGATTACCCGACTCAGCCAAGCGCGACAAAGCTGGCCCACCGGGATAACCTAAACCCATCAACTTGGCCGATTTGTCAAACGCCTCACCAGCTGCGTCGTCGATGGTTTCACCCAAAATCTCGTAACGTCCTACGCCATCGACACGCATCAACTGCGTATGCCCGCCTGATACCAGCAGAGCAACAAAGGGGAACTCTGGCGGATCGGCACTCAGAAACGGCGAAAGTAAATGCCCTTCTAGGTGGTGTACGCCCAACACTGGCTTGCCCAGCGCAGCCGCCAACGCGCAGGCAACCCCCGCTCCCACCAGCAGCGCACCGGCCAAACCGGGGCCGCGTGTGTAGGCCACCACATCCACATCGGCCAGCGTTTGGCGCGATTCGGACAGTACTGCAGATGTCAGCGGTAAGACCCGGCGGATGTGGTCACGACTGGCAAGTTCGGGCACGACACCGCCATAGGCTTGGTGCATTTCAATCTGGCTGTGCAACGTATGCGCCAACAGTGTCGGGACAGCACTGCCTGTAGTACGCACCAAAGCGACACCGGTTTCGTCGCACGAAGATTCAATTCCCAAAATCAGCAAACTCATGGGGTGCAGTGTAGAGCCATGCTTCAATAGCTGAAAGATAAAAAACCACAGCCCTAAAAACGGGAGGCTGACTATGGCAATACCGTTGCATTTTTACAGTCGACAGGCAGTAGGGCCCACCCTGTGACCGTGGTATGTCGCTGTCCGTCATCGCATGGATTGGTGGCTGAACCGGGCACTACCTGTAATTGCCGTCTGGCGACACCACGCTCATACCACTTCGGATGGTGTCTGAATTTTTGTGTAAATGGAGCGGTTTTTAGCGCCCCGACGTCCCCCCGAATTTGAGTAGCGGCTAACTCTGGAGTCCAATCCCATATGACAGGAGATTGGACGTGAAG
>JAIEMS010000029.1 GCA_019751915.1 Burkholderiaceae bacterium | reverse complement strand
GCAACCCGCACAAACTGTGCATCCACAAAGGCCAAGTTCTGCGTTATGGCATCTTGGGCAAGATCGCTGGCGTCGGCTTGATGCCTCGGCTGCAAGTGGGCTTGACCACAGCCATGCTGGCCTTGGTTTTTTCTGCGGTGCAGGGATTGGCCCCACAGTGGTGGGGTGCTCCATCACCGGCACTTATTTTGCTGTCTTTGGGGCTAGGACTGCTGGCACTTGCCTATATCGGCTGGACTTTCCACCAGCATTTCTTTTCTCCCATGAAAAGAATTATTCAATGGACCCAAATTATGGCTGGGGGAGATTTGACGCAAAAAATCACGTCAGCCAACCAGAGCGAATTGGGGCAATTACAAAATGCCCTGCGCCAAATGAACCTTAACTTGCGCAGCATCATTGGCGATGTGCGCAGTAACTTTGAAGGCATCCGGCTGGCAACACAAGAAATTGCCATTGGCAATATAGATTTATCCAGCCGCACAGAAGCGCAGGCCGATAGCCTAGAAAAAACTGCAGCCAGCATGGAGCAAATTACCGGTGCTGTGCAACAAAGTGCAGGCAACATAGCCAAGGCCAATGCACTGGCGCAAGAAGCTTCCAACCTCGCAACCCAAGGTGGTCAAGTGGTGCACCAAGTCGTTACCACTATGCAGGGCATCAGTGCCGCGTCGCACAAAATCGGCGACATCATTGGCATGATTGACGGCATCGCATTCCAAACCAACATACTGGCGCTCAATGCTGCCGTCGAGGCCGCTCGCGCGGGCGAACAAGGCCGGGGATTTGCCGTGGTTGCCAGCGAGGTGCGCAATCTGGCTGGGCGCAGCGCCGGAGCTGCCAAAGAAATCAAAACGCTGATCCATTCAACTTTGAGCCAAGTAGAAGCAGGCGCTGTGTTAACCAGGGATGCCGGCACAGCGATCAAGCGGGTGATTGATTCGACGGCCCGTGTGACCGCGATCATGTCTGAAATGACCGATACAACACAGGAGCAAAGTCAGGGCCTTTCACAAATTACGCAGGGAGTATCTTTGCTCGACACCGTGACGCAGCAAAACGCTGCCTTGGTCGATGAAGCTGCGGCGGCTGCGGACCATTTGTCAAAGCAGGCCACTAACATTACCCATGCCATTGCGATTTTCCGCACCCCTCTGGACTTGAACCCCTCCAAGCACATGGTGGTTTTAACGCCCAGCAGCGTGACCGCGTCCAGCATCGACCTCGATAGCGCGGTCAAGGCCCATGCGGACTGGAAACTCAAACTGCGCAATGCCGCAGTAGGCAACGAGCAGGTAGATGCCGAAACCATTGCCTGCGATGACCGCTGTGTCTTGGGCCAGTGGCTCCACGGAGCAGGGCGACCCCAATACAGCCATCTGCCTCAATTCAGGACGCTGGTCGAGCGCCATGCCCATTTTCACCATGAGGCCGGTCAGGTCGCCCGGACGATCAACCAAGGCCAGCGCGAACAAGCACTGCGCATGCTGGGTGCTGGCACCGCATTCGCTAAAGCCTCGAATGAGGTTGGGGTAGCGATCAAGCAACTGCGCACCAGTGCGCAGCTCTGAAGCGCGGGGCCTTAACCCTTGGCGCTCAAACCAATCAAATGGGTCGCTACCTGCAACATACCGGGCAGGCTACCGGCTTGGGTGCCGTCGGTGTAGTAGCGCCCTGCCACGCCCATCGAGGGCACGCCTTCCACGCCGTATGCGTCTTGCAACTGCGAAGCACGGCGCACTTGGTTCGAGACCGTGAACGAGCTGTAAATCTCTTTGAATTTGGCTGCATCCACGCCCGGTTGCTTGGCAATCCAAGCCAAAATATCTTCGTCTTTGGAGAGCTTTTGGCGCTCGACGTGGACAGCGCGGAACACCCGGGCGTGTAACTCCTCGACCTTGCCCATGCCTTCGATGGCGTAGTAGAGCTTTTGCTGGGGCACAAAACTGGCGTTAAAGGCCACAGGCACGCGGTGCACGACGGCGTTTTTGGGTGGGGCTTTGGCCCAAGCGGCAAAAGTCGGCTCAAAGTCGTTGCAGTGAGGGCAGCTGTACCAAAAGAACTCAATTACCTCGACCTTGCCAGCGGGCACCTCCGAGGCTACGGGTTTGCTCAACTTGGTGTAATCCTTGCCTTCTTTCGGGGCAGACGTTTGCGCCAGAGCGGGCAGGGCACTAGCAGCGGCCAGTGCAGCAGAGGCGACAGACACAGAAAACTCGCGGCGTTTCATCAAAAAGCACTCCTTGTTCGGGTTACGGGGTCTGAGCAGTGGTCGGCCCAAAAGTTCATCGCTGTACGCGCACCAAGTTCGATTCGATGCCAGCATCGTCGAGCTTTTCTTTGAACTGTCCGGCATCGTCGCGTTTACCAAACGGGCCTACACGCACCCGAAACACGGTGCGGCCATTTTGTTCGCGTTCGCTGACGCGCGACTCCCAGCCCATCATGGCCAACTTGGCGCGCTGGGCCTCGGCTTCGGCTTGGCTACGGAAGGCCCCGGCCTGAACAAAGTAGTCAAACGGATCGACGGTCGATGCGGCAGATTTGTTCTTTGCCAAGTCGCCCAGCGGGTCGGCTTTGGGGTCAGCCTTCGCATCGGTTTTGCTATCGGCCTTGGGGTCAGATTTTGTCTCGGCTTTAGCGTCGGTCGGTTTGCTGGCCGGGCTGCGCGGGGCCGAAGCGGGCGCTGTGGGTACCGAGGCCGGGGCCTCTGCGGTGGGTGCTGCTACGCCTGCATCGGGGGGCGTTACGGGACGGGCCGGGTTCTTGCCGTAGAGCGGCGAGTTAGGGTCCCAGTTTTTGTTCTTTTGGGCCTCGGCCTCGTCTTGCTCGGTGCCGCGCATGGCACTTTTGTTCATGAAGGGCACCGGCACTTTGGTGACGTAAACGGCCACGGCCAGCGCCGCACCTAGACCCAAAACAATGCCCAAGATGATGCCCAGAATGGTGCCGCCGCGCTGTGGTGTTTTCATACAAATACAAGAAAGGCAGGTTACATGCGCACAGGGGCAGAAACCCCCAGTACGGCCAAACCGTTGTGCAGCACTTGGGCAGTGGCCGCTACCAGCGCCAGACGAGCGCACTTGACGCTTTGGTCATCCACCAAAATGCGCTCGGCATCGTAGTAGCTGTGGTAACTGGCGGCCAAGTCGCGCAGGTAAAAGGTCACGTCGTGCGGAGCCTCGCCAGCGGCAGCGGCTGTGAGCATCTCGGGGTACTTTGCCAATTGCAGCATCAGTGCTTGGGCCTGCGGGCCTTCAAGGGCCGACAGGTCGGCCTGTTGGAGGCCTGCCACATCACCACCCCAAGCCGTCAGCACCGACTGGATGCGCGCGTGGGCGTACTGGACGTAATACACCGGGTTGTCGTTGTTTTGCGCCACGGCCAAATCAACGTCGAAGGTGTATTCGGTATCGGGCTTGCGGCTCAACAAGAAAAACCGCACCGCATCTTTGCTCGTCCACTCGATCAGGTCGCGCAGCGTGACGTAGCTGCCAGCGCGTTTGCTGATTTTGACCTCTTCGCCGCCCTTGACCACACGCACCATCGTGTGCAGCACATAGTCGGGGTAGCCCTGCGGAATGCCGACATCAGCGGCCTGCAAACCGGCACGGACACGGGCAATGGTGCCGTGGTGGTCGGTGCCTTGCACGTTAATCACCTTGGTGAAACCACGTTCCCATTTGGCAATGTGGTAGGCCACATCGGGCACAAAGTAGGTGTAGCTGCCGTCTTGCTTGCGCATGACGCGGTCTTTGTCGTCGCCGTACTCAGTAGATTTGAGCCACAAGGCACCGTCTTGCTCGTAGGTTTTGCCGTTGGCGATGAGTTTGCCGACCGTGGCCTCGACGCGGCCACTGGTGTAGAGGCTCGATTCGAGGTAATACTCATCAAACTTGAGGTTAAAGGCCTGCAAGTCTTTGTCTTGCTCGTTGCGCAGGTAGGCCACGGCAAATTGGCGAATCGATTCGAGGTCGTTCACATCGCCACTGGCAGTGAATTCGCGATCATCGGCCTTGACGGTTTTCTTCGCTAAGAAGTCGTTGGCAATGTCTTGGATGTAGTCGCCGTTGTAAAACGCTTTGCTGGCCGGATTGTCAGGGTCAGTGGGCCAGCAGGTGTCGCCGGGCTTGAAGCCTTGGGCGCGCAATTGAGTGCTGTGGGTCAGGGTTTGGATTTGCACACCCGCATCGTTGTAATAAAACTCGCGGTGAACGCTCCAGCCTTGCGTGGTGAACAGATTGCACAGCGCGTCGCCCAGCGCCGCTTGGCGGCCATGCCCAACGTGCAGTGGGCCAGTCGGGTTGGCCGAGACAAACTCCACCAGCACCCGCTCGTTGCGTTGTGGCTGAAAGCCAAACTTTTCGCCCGCAGTCAATATTTCATGCACCACGGCTTGTTTGGCCGCAGGTTGGAGGCGAATGTTCAAAAAGCCCGGCCCAGCGATTTCGATGGCCGACACCCAGCGCTGAAAGGCCGGTGTGGCTTGCAGCGCGGTCTTGAGCTGTTCACCCAAGGCCCGTGGATTGAGCTTGAGGGGTTTGGCCAGTTGCATGGCGGCAGTGCAAGCAAAGTCGCCGTGGGCGGCGACTTTGGGCGATTCAAATGCGGCGCGGACACCGGCACCGGGCGAGAGTTTTTCCAGCTCGACCGCAAGGGCGGCCAGCAGTTCTTGTTTGGCAGAGAGCATCTGCCGATTTTACGGGGCAGGGCTGTCGGTTAAAACTTGAACACCGCCACCACTTGCACCAAGTCTTGCGCTTGGGATTCAAGGCCGCTGGCAACACCGGCCATTTGTTCGACCAGCGCGGCGTTTTGCTGCGTGACTTGGTCGATTTTTGCCACAGCGTTGCCCACTTGCGCTACGCCAGTGGCCTGCTCGTGGCTGGAGGCACTGATTTCGCCCATCAGATCGGTGGCGCGGCGAATGCTGTTGACCACTTCGGTCATGGTGGTGCCCGCCTGATCGACCAGCGCAGTGCCGTGCTCTACCCGATCAACGCTGGCGTTAATCAACGCTTTGATTTCTTTGGCTGCCTCAGCCGAGCGCCCGGCCAGACTGCGCACTTCGCTGGCAACCACGGCAAAACCTCGGCCTTGCTCGCCCGCGCGGGCCGCTTCGACGGCGGCATTGAGCGCCAAAATGTTGGTCTGAAAGGCAATGCCATCAATGACACCGATGATGTCGGAGATTTTGCGCGAGGCCTCGTTGATGCCTTTCATGGTATCGACCACTTGGGCCACAACTTGGCCGCCTTGGACGGCAACGCTGCTGGCATTGACGGCCAGTTGATTGGCCTGCTGTGCGCTGTCTGCATTGTGTTTGACGGTGGCACTGAGTTGCTCCATTGCGGCGGTGGTGTCCTCCAAGGCATGGGCTTGGCTTTCGGTACGCACCGATAAGTCGCGGTTGCCTTGGGCAATTTCGGCACTGGTGTGGGAGATACTTTCAGAGCCTCGGTGGACATTCCTCGCTACCGCTGCCAGTTGGGTTTGCATGCCCGACATAGCGTGCATCAGTGCCGATATTTCGTCGTTACCGTGGGTGTGAATGGTTTGTCTCAGGTCGCCTTGGGCCACGGCTTGGGCAATCTCTACCGCACGGCCCAATGGACGGGTAATGCCACGCATCAGCGACAGGCCAAACCACAGTGCAAACAGCAAACCCAGCACGATAGAGGCCATCGAGAGGATCTGGATGTGCTGGAAACGCAGGTTGCCAGCGTCGTACTCTTTTTTGACTTCATCGACCTGCAAGTGGAGCAACGCTTCCGATTGCACTTGGGCCAGATTGAACAAAGGTACGTTTTTTTCCAGTGCAATGCGCTTGGCAGTTTCAAAGTTGTTGGCACGCAACGCTGCTATCGAAGGCCGCAGCCCTTCTTGCACAAATTGACCTCGGGCATAGGCAAATTTCTTGGCAATTTGGGCTTCTTCTGGGGTTAAGTAGGTTGCCATATAGGCTTCCCACAGCTTGGTAATTTTGTCGATGTTGCCTTCTATTTCTTGGGCATTTTGGGCGAAAGCTTCGGGTGTTTGCACTACCAATGCGTTGGCAACAAGCAGGCGGTTGCGCACCATGAGGTATTGGATTTCGCCCAACTGCGCCAGCGGAATAGCCCGATCTTTGTACACCGTATCGAGTGCCTCATTGTTTTTTGCCATCCCATACAAACCAATACTGCCAATGAGCACTAGCAGGGCCGAAAGAATGCCCACCAAGAGGGTCAGGCGGGTAGAGATTTTGAATTGGTTCATGGCTTTCTTTGCGTGGCCGTGGCAAGGGGCTATCAGTGCCCCGCCACCAAAATTACGTAGTTACCCTTAAGTTAATCTACTTAGAACAGGGGGCTAAACAGAGGTTTTGGAAGAACCATGCCCTCGTAGGCAATGGGCGCTTTGATGTGCTGGTTTGATTGCTATCACTTTAGAAGTAAATTGCAGCGCAATAGTGGTTTTTATGCTGAAAATTGGCGCTAGAAAGTCAGGCCATTGTGTGGTGCAATCGGGCCAAAATTCACCTTCTTTGTTCCTTCAGGAGTCCTCCTATGAAAAATTTTTTTGCTTTGACCGCTTTGGGTTTTGTTCTGTCACTGGGCGCTGCCCACGCCAACGAAGACAAAACGCCGACCAAGCAGCAAACCAAAATGACCACTTGCAACGCCGAGGCCGGCGACAAAAAAGGCGATGAGCGCAAAGCCTTTATGAAGACCTGCCTGAGCAACAAACCGGCCACTCAGCAAGAAAAAATGAAGTCTTGCAACGTCGAAGCCACGGGCAAAAAAGGCGATGAGCGCAAGGCATTCATGAGCGAGTGCTTAAAGAAATAACCGCTCCTGCTGCCGCTCTGTTGCGCTGGGCTTACCAGCCTCTGGCCCAGAACACGGCAATCGTGGCAGCCACCGGCAGCACATGGGCTTGCAGCATCACGAGTCGGCGCACTTGGCCGACTTCTGCGGCGCTGGGCAGCGCCCCGGTGCTGCGCACGCTGCGCCGCCAGCGCCGAAAGGCCAGCGTCGGCGCGACCGACAGCAGCCCCATTGCCACAAACAACGTCACTTTGGTGTGCAGCAACGGCTGGCTGGCATACCACGATACCCCCTTGATGCCCCAGAACACCCGCGCCAGCCCGGTGCCCAACACCACCACAGCGGTAATGCCGTAAATCAAGTCCAGACGCACTAGCCGCTCGACCACGGCAGCGTTCATCCATTCGGCCCGGCACAACGCCGCTTGGCTGGAGAGGAACACCACCAGCGTCAAAATTGCCAGCAGGTGCAGGCTGGCTAAGAGGGCTTCGAGGGTCATGGGGGCTGTCCTTGTGTGGTGCCTTGGGCAAAGGGGTCGGAGAGGGTTGGCATCAAGTTGCCTTCCAAAACCCCGGTTGGCTGTAATTGTGCTTGAGGTAATCAATCCACAGCCGCACCCGCAGCGGTAGGTGCTTGGCGTGTGGAAAAACGACATAAATCCCGTTCGGTGGCGCGGCAAAGTGCTCTAGTACCGGCACGAGCTGGCCGGTGGCGATTTCAGCCTCCACCTCCCACGTGCTGCGCCAAGCAATGCCATATCCGGCCAAACACCAGTCGTACAGCACTTGCCCGTCGGAGCAATCGAGTGGCCCACCGGGGCGGACATGCGCCACCTCGTGGCCGCCACCGGCCACCGGCATCCGAAAGGCCCAACCGCGCGTTTGCGAGGCACCGCTCGAGAGCACCAAGCAGTCGTGCGCAGCCAGATCGCTGGGGTGCTGCGGTGCCCCCCGGCGCTGCAGGTACGAGGGAGCGGCCACGCACAGCCGCCGGTTGTCGGCAATGCGAACGCTCACCAGCGAGGAGTCGGGCAAATCGCCCACGCGCACGGCGCAATCAAAACCTTCGCCAGCCAAGTCAATGACCCGGTCGCTCAAGTTGAGCGAAATCGCTACGTCTGGGTGCAGTCCGCGAAAGCGCGGCACCAGCGGCGCGACGTGGCGACGGCCAAATCCGGCTGGGGCGGTAATGCGCAAATGTCCGCTGGCCTGAATCCCCCCCGCCGAGACGCTGGCCTCGGCGTTGGCAACATCGGTCAGCAGACGCTGGCAGTCCTCTAAAAATGCGCTGCCTTCGGTGGTCAGGCTCAAACGCCGGGTGGTGCGTACCAGCAGTTTGACACCCAAATGGGCTTCCAGCGCATCGAGCCGACGGCCCATGATGGCCGGTGCCACGCCTTCGGCCCGCGCAGCCGCTGTCAGGCTGCCCCGCGTGGCGACGGAGACGAACGATTCAAATGCTTTGAGCTTGTCCATAGGTGCGGATGGTGCGGATAACCCCAGTGGGCATCGCCACGATATTTTGGAGATGAAAAACGTTGTTAGCCATTGCGTGGTGCGAATTTGTAGCTATAAAAATAGGAGCTTATCTGGTACAGCCAATCCACCATAATCGGCCAGCGCTGGACTGCCTGTGGTGCTGAGGCCGATCAATTTGTGCATAAAAGTCACAGGTTTTGATGTTTTTGCACTATTTATGCCAACAAACAATTGGAATACAGTGGCACCAAGCGCATTGCAATTTTTTGTTTTTTATCCTTCGAGGTTCTTTTCATGACCGCACGCACCGCCGTTCACCGCCTGCAAGTAGCCACCGTTCTGCACAGCTTCATCGAGACCCAAGTGTTGCCCGGCACGGGCATCGACAGCGCCGCCTTCTGGCAAGGCTTTGACGCTATCGTGGCCGATTTGGCCCCCAAGAACATCGCTTTGCTGGCCGAACGCGACCGCCTGCAAACCGAACTCGACGGCTGGCACCGCGCCAACCCCGGCCCGATTACCGATATGGCGGGCTACCGCAAGTTTCTGGAAACCATCGGCTACCTTGTGCCAGCACCCGCAGGCGCACAGGCCACCACCACCAACGTCGATGACGAGCTGGCAACGCAAGCAGGCCCGCAACTGGTGGTGCCGATTTTGAATGCCCGCTACGCCCTCAATGCGGCCAACGCCCGTTGGGGTAGCCTGTACGACGCGCTGTACGGCACCGACGCTATCCCCGAAACCGATGGCGCAGAAAAAGGCAAGGGCTACAACCCCGTGCGCGGTGCCAAGGTAATTGCCTTTGCCCGCAATGTGCTCGACCAAGCGGTGCCACTGGCGGCAGGTTCGCACCAAGACTCGACCGGCTACCGCATCGAAGGCGGTCAACTGGTGGTGACACTGAAAGACGGCAGCACCACCGGCCTGAAGGATGCCGCCCAATTGGCTGGCTACCAAGGCGAGGCCGCAGCCCCTAGCGCGGTGCTGGTGGTTCACAACGGCTTGCACATCGACATCATCATCAACCGCGCCACCGCCATCGGCCAAAGCGATGCCGCAGGCGTGGCCGACTTGGTGATGGAAGCGGCGCTGTCGACCATTCTGGATTTGGAAGATTCGGTGGCTGCCGTCGATGCCGACGACAAGCTGCTGGGCTACAGCAACTGGCTGGGCATCCTCAAGGGCACGCTGGTCGAGACCTTTGAAAAAGGCGGCAAGGCACTGACGCGCGGCCTCAATGCCGACCGCCTCTATACCGCCCCCAGCGGTAGCGGCGAGGTGCGTTTGCATGGCCGCTCGCTGATGTTTGTGCGCAATGTCGGCCACTTGATGACCAACCCAGCCATTCTCTACACCGCTGCCGACGGCACGACCCGAGAAATCCCCGAAGGCATCATGGATGCCGTGGTCACCACCACCATCGCCCTGCACGACTTGCAAGGCCACGGTGCCCATGGCCTGCGCAACTCGCGCAAGGGCAGCGTCTACATCGTCAAGCCCAAAATGCACGGCCCAGCCGAAGTCGGCTTTGCCGCCGAATTGTTTGGCCGCGTTGAAAAGCTGCTCGGCTTGCCCGACAGCACCGTCAAACTGGGCATCATGGACGAAGAGCGCCGCACCAGCGTCAACCTCAAGGCCTGCATTGCCGCCGCTGCCAGCCGCGTGGCCTTTATCAACACCGGCTTTTTAGACCGTACCGGCGACGAGATGCACACCGCCATGCAAGCTGGCCCGATGATTCGCAAGGGCGACATGAAAACCAGCGCTTGGATTACCGCCTACGAACGCAGCAATGTGCTGGTGGGCTTGTCGATGGGTTTGCGCGGCAAAGCCCAAATCGGCAAGGGCATGTGGGCCATGCCCGACCTGATGGCCGCGATGTTGGAACAAAAAATCGCCCACCCCAAGGCCGGTGCCAACACCGCTTGGGTGCCCAGCCCCACAGGTGCCACGCTGCACGCGCTGCACTACCACCAAGTCAAAGTCTCTGACATCCAGATCGAACTGGAAAAAACCAACGCCGATGCTCTGCGCGACGACTTGCTGACCGGCCTGCTGACCATTCCGGTCAGTGCCAACCCAAGCTGGACAGACGCTGAAAAGCAGCAAGAACTCGACAACAACGCCCAAGGCATTTTGGGCTACGTGGTGCGCTGGGTCGATCAGGGCGTGGGCTGCTCCAAGGTACCTGACATCCACAACATTGGCCTGATGGAAGACCGTGCCACGCTGCGTATCAGCAGCCAACACATGGCCAACTGGTTGCACCACGGTGTCGTGACACAGGCGCAGGTCAAAGAGACGTTTGAGCGCATGGCCGCAGTGGTGGATGGGCAAAACGCCAGCGACCCGCTGTACCAGCCGATGGCCGGTAACTTTGAGACTTCGATGGCATACAAAGCAGCGGTCGATTTGGTGCTCAAGGGCAAAGAGCAGCCCAGCGGCTACACCGAGCCACTGTTGCACGCATGGCGCTTGAAGGTCAAGGCGGCTGCACGCGGCGCTTGATTTGCTATTTATTTAATAGCTACTAGCGCTTACTTGGTAAGCGCTGGCGCCTCATAAGGCTTCAAAAATACCCAAACGGTGTCTACGGGGGCCGTTTTGGAGTCCTGCCGATCTGACAGCCCGGTACACCGAATGGTTCAGGCGCAAGCCCCTCGCCGGGCTTGTTTGTCTAGGTACATTTGTTCGTCGGCGACATGGAGTAATTGCTCGGCATCTGTACCATCGGTGGGCCACATTGCGATACCGACGCTGATGCTGACCGGCAATGTGCATTGCGCCAGCGCCAGTACGCCATCGACTGCCTCGCGCAGGCGCTGCAAGACGGCCCCACTGGGGTCGTTCGCTGAAATACTGTGGGCCAACACCACAAACTCATCTCCCCCGAGCCGGGCTGCAAAATCAGACTGGCGTATGCCTTGGCGTAGGCGCTGTGCCACTTCTATCAACAAGGTGTCGCCAACGCCGTGGCCATAGCGGTCGTTGACTTCTTTAAAGCGGTTCAGGTCGATCATGCACAGGGCAAAAGGAGTCCCGGTGCGCTGGCTGCGCGCCAGTTCTTGCGACAAGGTGTCTTCAAAGTGGCGGCGATTGGGCAGGCCAGTCAGGACATCTTGGCGCGCGAGGCTTAACAAACCGTGGTGGGTTCGCAAATAGCACGCCAAGCTGATGCTGTAACTTGTGCCCACAGCAAACACACTGACACTCAAAAACACCAGCTTTTGGTAATCGTGCGCCATCAGCAAGGCGTCATCGCGCAAATGCAAGGTCTGCCACAACCGGCCTAGAAATATCGGCACCATCATCAGCATGAAGCCAGCGGCCATACCATGCACCAGCCGCTCATGGGGTTCGATGCGCCAGAGCATTACCCATGCCACAGCGCAAAGCAAAATAATCAATGTCGGGTAAAGCACAAAGTAGCGCCATGTCGGTTGGTCGCGCCACCAAAACGCAAAGACAAAAAATACCAACGGCAAAACAGCACACCAGCGCGGTAACGCCTTCATCCCACGAAATTGCAGCGACCCTGCCAAAAGACACAGCATGGCCGACACAACCGCCGTGTTGTTGATGGCGGTAGCGTAACCACCAGACCAGCCCAATGCCCGAAAAATCGGGCCGCTGACCAAAAAACCGACGACAAACAATCCAAAGCTCATCAACCACCATTTGGTGCCGGGCAATTGGCGGTTGATGCGCCAAATAGAAAACATGACCAACAGCCCCAGTGACCACATGATGCTGGCAAAGATCGACAACGTGGGTCGATCAAGAACATCCATGAAGCTTTGCATTGGTTGCTCAAACAAGGTGAATTAGAAGGAGGATTGAATGTACACGGCAACGAATAGGTTGCCTGAAAGGAACCAACTCCTTGTGCCTTCGCATGCGCAGTTCCTCTTACCATTCAGCCATGCACACCGTAGCACCCACACTGCCACCCGAAATCACTGTCCTTGAGCGCGGCTGGTTGTCGGCCAACAATATCGTTTTTATCGGCGAACAATCGGGCACCGCAGTGGTCGATACCGGCTACGGCAGCCATGCCGCCCAGACGGTGGCGCTGGTGGCCTCAGCATTGGGTGGGCGCACGCTTGACCACATCGTCAACACCCACTTGCACAGCGACCACTGCGGCGGCAATGCCGCGCTGCAACAGGCTTGGCCGCAAGCATGCACAGCCATCGCACCGGGCCAAGCGGCCCACGTACAAGCGTGGGATGCCTACGCCCTGAGCTACACCCCCACCGGGCAAGCGTGCCCGCCGTTTCGTGCCGACGCGCTGCTGTGGCCCGGCACCGAGGTGGTTCTGGGCGACAAGCCTTGGCAAGTGCATGCTGCGCCGGGCCACGACCCGCACTCGATCGTGTTGTTTGAACCAGCGCAGCGCATTTTGATTTCCGCCGATGCGCTCTGGCAAAACGGCTTTGGCGTGGTTTTTCCGGAGCTGGAGGGGCAAAACGCTTTTGACGAAGTGGCTGCCACCTTCGACCTGATCGAGCAACTGGCCCCACGCACCGTCATTCCGGGCCACGGTGCGGTGTTTACCGATGCCGCGCGCGCCTTAGAGGGTGCGCGCCGACGGCTCGATGGTTTTGTCCGTGCGCCGGCCACCCATGCACGTTACGCAGCCAAGGTACTGCTCAAATACAAACTGCTGGAGTTACAGCAAACCACCCTCGCCGATTGGAGCGCTTGGGCCAGTGCCACCCCCTACTTTGGCCTGCTGCATGCCCGCTACTTTGCCGACCAAGCACTGGGGCCATGGTTGCACAGCTTGATCGACGATTTGCAGCGCTCTGGTGCGGCAATCCGCCAAGGTGACTGGTTCCACAACGCTTAAAGCAGCCGGTACGATGCTGGGCACCGATTTTGACAAAAATACCCCAAAACACCGGCCAAGATAGGGGACACTTACCGGCATAGCACCACAGCGGTAGGACTTTCTTCCACCGGGCCAACGACACAGGACGTGAACAGGTCAGGCCCAAGGTGCCCGATGCCATGCATCTGGCGCTGCACCTCTCTGGCCTGGGGTCGGAGTTTCACGCAGACACTGATGAGTACCGTGTTCGATCCCATGCGTTTGTCGGCCATTTCGATGGATTTGATGGCCGTCAGCCGAGGTACGGTGCCGGGCATTGCCCAGCGCCAACAGGCGCGGTTGGCGCAGCTGATTACGTCCACCTTGCGCGATTCGCGCTTGTACCAAGCGTTCTGGCCCAAGGGCACGACAGGCAACACGCCGCTGCACCAACTGCCGTTTGTCACCCGCAAACAATTGATGGACGATTTTGACGACTGGGTCACCGACCCGCGTATCCATCTCAAAGCGCTGCGGGCCTTTACCGCCCAGCCCGAGGGCATTGGCCAGCCGTGGCTGGGCCAGTACATCGTTTGGGAAAGCTCGGGCACCAGCGGCCTGCCGGGAGTTTTTATCCAAGACGTGCAAACCATGGCCGTTTACGACGCGCTAGAGGCTCTGCGCCGCAGCACTCCGGCACGCGGCTTCAATTGGCTTGACCCGCTGGGCCTGACCGAGCGTACCGCCTTTATCGGTGCCCTGGATGGGCACTTTGCCAGCTACGCGTCGGTGCGGCGGCTGTGCGCCATCAACCCGTGGTTGGCGAACACGACCCGCAGTTTCTCGATTCTGGACCCAGCCCCACAACTGGTCAAAGCACTGAATGCGTTTGCCCCCAAGGTCATCGCTACCTACGCCACCGCAGCGACTTTGCTCGCCGACGAAGCCAAGCGCGGCAACTTGCACATTGCGCCGCGCGAAATTTGGACGGGTGGCGAACCTCTGGGGGTAGCCGCCCGTGCCCACATCCAGCAGCACTTGGGCTGTGCCGTGCGCAACAGCTACGGGGCCTCGGAGTTTTTGGCGATGGGCTGGGAGTGTGACCACGGTCACATGCACCTGAATGCCGATTGGGTTATTTTGGAGCCGGTCGATGAATATTACCGCCCGGTGCCCGCAGGCCAGCCCTCGTGCAGCGTGTTGCTGACCAATTTGGCCAACACCGTGCAGCCGCTGATCCGCTACGACTTGGGCGATCAGGTCACGCTGCACGATCAGCGCTGCACCTGCGGCTCGCCGCTGCCGGTGATCGAGATACAAGGCCGCCACGACGACTTGCTGGTCATGGCGGGGCGCGATGGCCGGCCCGTCACTTTGCTGCCGCTGGCACTCTCGACGGTGCTGGAAGATTACGCCGGTGTATTCGATTTTTATCTGCACCAAATTGACGACCGCACACTGGAGCTGCACTTGCCGCTGGACGGTCACGACGGCCAACTGGCGCTGGTTCGCTGCTGCGCGGCACTCAAGGCCTTTGCCGAAACCCAAGGCATCGTGCCGATAGAGGTGCGCGGCATCTTGGGCCAAAGCATCCCCCGGGGGCGCAGTGGCAAAGCCTGCCACATTGTTGCCAGCGGCCATGGTGGACAATGCGCGCCGTGAACCATTTTGCCCCTGCCTCTACCCCCGCTGCGCCGCCACCGGACGCACCCTCGCTGCTGCACACGGCCATCATCCACGCCATTGCCGATGCCGGTGGCTGGATCGGTTTTGACCGCTTTATGGCGCTGGCACTGTATACCCCCGGTTTGGGCTACTACGCCAACGACAGCACCAAGTTTGGCACCCTGCCCCAATCGGGCAGCGATTTTGTGACAGCCCCCGAAATCACGCCGCTGTTCGGCCAAACACTGGCGGTGCAGGTGTCCGATGCCTTAGCCCACACCGGCACCGATGAGGTCTGGGAGTTTGGTGCTGGCTCAGGCGCATTGGCGCTGCAACTGCTGGATGCGCTGGGCACCAGCGTGCGCCGCTACACCATTGTGGATCTGTCGGGCAGCTTGCGCGCGCGCCAACAACTGCGCTTGGCCGCCCACGCCGATAAAGTGCGCTGGGTCGATGCGCTGCCCGCCGCGTTCGAGGGCGTGGTCGTTGGCAACGAGGTGCTCGATGCCATGCCGGTCAAGCTGCTGGCGCGCCGTGGTGGTCAGCACGGCGGCGTTTGGCATGAGCGTGGTGTGGCGGTACACGAGGGTGCCTTTGTCTGGGCCGATATCGCCACCGATTTGCGCCCGCCGCTGGAGATCGAAGGCCCCCACGATTACCTGACCGAAATCCACCCGCAGGCCGAAGGCTTCATCCACACGCTGGGCGACCGCCTGACGCGCGGTGCAGTGTTCCTGATCGACTATGGGTTCGGCGAAAGCGAGTACTACCACCCGCAGCGCCACATGGGTACGGTCATGTGCCACCGCGCCCACCAGTCCGACGACAACCCGCTGCCCGATGTCGGCCTGAAAGACATCACCGCCCACGTCAACTTCACGGCGGTGGCGCTGGCGGCCCAAGACCAGCCTTTGCCCCCGGGTCAGAGCTGGAGCGTACTGGGCTACACCACGCAGGCCCACTTTCTCATCAACTGCGGCTTGCTATCAAAAATGGAGCAAGCTTCGCTTGCTGAACGTGCGCTAGCGGCCAAATTGATCATGGAACACGAGATGGGTGAGCTGTTCAAGGTGCTGGCGCTGTGCAAAGGCCAGCCTTGGGATGCCGTGGGCTTTACCAACGGCGACCGCACCCACCGGCTGTAGCACTGCCCGCGCGGGTGGTGACAATATCGCCCCATGAGCAAGACCCACCACCACGCACCCACCGCACCTTCTACGCCGCTACTGAGCATTGCCGACGGCGTTGCCACCCTCACCCTGAACCGGCCTGCACACCGCAACCGGCTCGAAGACATCGACCTGCGAACCCTGTTGCAGCACTGCGCGCACATCAACGCCGACACCTCGGTGCGGGTGGTGGTGCTGACGGCCAATACCCACGGCCACCCCAAACCGGTGTTTTGTGCCGGTTACCACATTGGTGGTTTTGACCACGAAGCGCACGACCCGAATTTTTTTGAGCAAATTCCCGATGCGATTGCCGCATTGCGCCCGATCACCATTTGCGCTCTCAATGGCAGCGTGTACGGTGGAGCCACCGATTTGTTTTTGGCCTGTGATTTGCGCGTAGCCGTAGAGGGCATTGAACTGCGTATGCCGGCCACTGCCTTGGGCCTGCACTACTACCCCAGCGGCTTGCAGCGCTACATCTCGCGGCTGGGCGCATCGGCGGCCAAGCGGGCCTTTTTGACGGCACGGCCCTTCACGGCAGAGCAGTTATGGAACACCGGTTGCCTTGAAGCACTGACCAACCCTGCAGAGTTCGCAGGCACCGTAGAACAACTGGTGCAAGACGTTCGGGCGCTGGCACCGCTGGCGGTGCAGGCCACCAAGCAATCGCTCAATGAGATTGCCACCGGCACCTACAACCTGCCTGCGCTGCGCGCCCGCGAAGCCCTGACAGCGCAAAGCGCCGACTTTGCCGAAGGTCGGCGCTCCTTTGCCGAGCGACGCAAGCCCGTTTTTAGCGGCCACTAAACCGCTCCGGCCACTTTAGTTGATGCGCCGGAGCCGGTAGCCCTTGCCCTGCATGCAGAGCCGAACCAACTCTCGGGTTTCTTCGTGGGGCGTTTTTTGCAGGCGCACTTGGTATTGGCACTTGGACAAATCGTTGTCGCGCTGGTAGTTGTCGGTGTGTTCTCTGACGTAGGCGTACTGGGGTGTCGAGGCGCACGCCGACAACAGTAACGCCAAACTACAGACAAGGTAAGAATTCTTCATGGCACAGAAAAAGCGGGTATTTGTAGGAAGACTGTAAAAATCGTGCTTTAGAAATCGCCGTGCTGCCACATTTCGGTGCTGAAGCGAACGACCTGATTGCGCCCTTGGTCTTTGGCGCGGTACAGCGCCACATCGGCATACTTGATGGCTTGCCAGAAACCATCGGTGTCCTTGGGAAACTCGGCCATCCCGATGGAAATGGTTTTTTGTACCACCTCGGCACCCACACTGACTTTCATTTTCTGAATGGCCAGACGAATCTTCTCGGCCACCTGCATGGCATCGCCCTCGGCCACATCCAGCAGCAACACCAAAAACTCCTCGCCGCCAAAGCGGATCACGATGTCAGACTCGCGCACCATCTTCTTGAGGATGACCGAGGTTTCTTTCAAAATTTGGTCGCCCACATCGTGGCCGTGGGTGTCGTTGACCTGCTTGAAGTAGTCGATATCGCACACCAGCAAACCAATTTGCGTCTTGCGCCGCAGCACTCCGCTGATGATTTGTTTGGTGTATTCCTGCAAAAAGCGCCGGTTGTAAAGTCCGGTCATGGGGTCAATCAGGGCCGAATCGCGCAGCGTTTGCATCAGGCGCTTGGCCTCAATCACCGACAGCGACTGGTTGATATAGGTCTCGGCATTGAACAGTTTTTGGGGCGCGGTTTTGTCCAGCATGCCGCCTTCGCTATCGGTCAACAGGCGCAGTTGCACCACGCCGCCGGTATTGCCACCCGTCATCAATGGAATGCAAATGTGGCCCACGCCTTCTTCTGGCACAAAGCGCCGGCAAATGCCCGGAAATTGGAAAGACGAAACCTTGTGCCCGGTTTTGACAGCGCGGCATTGGTTGCAGTCGGCCAAAATATCGACCTCGCAGCGCAATTGGGCATCGCCCACGAACGGCGGGTAGGCAACGCGCATTTCATGCTTTTGCAGATTAACGTCGTAGATGGTGTAATTTTGCAGATCGAGTTCGTCTTCAAACACCTCGCCCAAGCGCCGGTACACATCGTCTAGTGAGGCATCTTCTTCAATCACCTTTTTGTAGATCGTCATGCCATAGACGCTATCGACCAAAGAGTTGAATTTGTCCGACAGGGTGCCAATTTCATCGGCAGATTTGATCGAAACCCGTTTTGCCAGATTGATGTCGCCCGTACTCAGGGCCTCAATTTGGTGAATGATCGACGTAATCGGTTGCTGAAAAGCCACGATGATCCAGCGCACAAAGAAAATCAGCAGCGTCGAGGCAATCACCAGCACGACCAAAATCGCATTGACCGAATAGCTGATGATTTGGTTAATGTCACCGTTGATGTCGCTGTACTCTTCGGCCACGCTTTTGGCATGCTGTGTCGCTAAATCAATGCCTTCGTGCACCTGCGTTTTGACGACATCGAAGGTTTGGTTTGTCGTTACGCTATCGGCCCCTTTGGTGGGCTTGCGTTTGGCGGTGATGAAGTTGTCCAGCGACTGGTCAATACGGTCGGTCACCGCCATGATGGCTTGCAGGTATTGCAGGCTTTCTGGGCTGGTCATGGCCAGCGAGCGCACCAAATTTTCAATGAACGTTCCGGTAGAACCTGTTTGACGCAAACTCAGCTTGGTCACAATCGAGCGCAGCGCTTTGACGTGGTCGCGTGCTGACTGGGTTGCCGATGAGTCGTTGGCGTTTTCGGCCTGCAAAATCAATTGCAAATCGCGGTCTAAATTTTGCAAATGCGCCAATACTGCCACCGCCGCTTGGTCGTGCGGCATGATTTGCTCAGCCACTTGGTGGTATTTGTACTGAATGGCTGTCAGTGAGAAAACCGTGACGATGGCCATCGAGCCAAACCAGAACAGCGTTCCAGCAGCGAGCAAGAGAAATTTGTGTTTGATGGGCAAATCCACAAACATCAACAGTCGGAAAATCCGGGCCAACACACTGCTTTTGGATGCGGCACTTTTACTCTCGCTGGTGCTCTGGGAGCTGGAATCGTTGTCGGGCATGGCAGGTTTTCTCTGTTTTTTGAATGGGGCAGCAGGCAACTCCCATTAGGAGGGTCAAGATCAATGGTTTTTGCACTGGGTACGTAATGCACCGCCGTTGGGCAAAGGATGCACACATCCACCGACCGGGTGCATTTTTGCAAACCCTGCAGATTAGCCTAATTTAGGCCATATACCGCCCACACCAAGTCAAGTATGTGTGCGATTGCCTCGCCACTACCCCAAAAAATCAACAGTTCAAAAAGCAGAACTCTTCGGGCGAGAATTTCTCAGTCAAGGCACGAATGGCCAGCAGGGGCAGCGAGCGTCTGGGTTGGCACCGCTGGGCAGTCGCGCTTTGGTGGTATTCGCGGCCCTTAATCGGCGTAAGCCCCAGCCGCTTTGATAACGCTGCCCCATTTTTGAATCTCAGCCTGCACAAATTTCTTGTGTTCGGCAGGATCGGTGCGCTTGTCGGTGGCAACGACTGCACCCAAGCTTTCTTGCTTTTTCACAAACTCAGGGTCTTTGAGTGCGATCTTCAAGCTATCGTTGATCTTTTTGAGCACATCGACAGGCGTGCCCTTGGGTGCGTACAAGCCGTGCCAGATGGTGACCTGAAAGTTCTTCAACCCCGATTCGGCCAGTGTCGGTACCCCTTTGAACGAGGGCGAGTTCAAGCGCTGGGAGGTCGTGACGGCGTAGGCCTTGACCTTTTTGGCTTCGATTTGGGCCATGGTGTTGGTGGTTTGATCGCACAGCAGGTCAATTTGGCCGCCTATCAGGTCAGTGATCGCCGGGGCTGTGCCTTTGTAGGGCACCACGGTCATGTTGGTTTGCAGTGCCGATTGGTACATCAAGCCACACAGGTGCGAAGCCGAACCAAGTCCAGCGTGGCCCAAGTTGACCTTGCCTTTGTTCTGGGCCAACCAAGCGCTCAATTCTTTGTAGCTGTTGGCCTCTAGGCTGGGGCGGCCAACCAAGGTCATCGGGACATCGTTGATGATGCCCAGATATTCAAAGTCGTTCGGGACGCTAAAGGCCAGTTTGCGGTACAGCGTGGGCATGGTGGACATGCCAATATGGTTGAGCAACAGGGTGTAACCGTCGGGGGCCGCACGGGCTACTTTGGCGGTGCCAATGGTGCTGCCAGTGCCCGCAGCGTTTTCGATGACCGGCGTTGTGCCCAAGGGTTTGCGCAGCGCATTGGCCAAATCATGGGCTAAATTGTCGGTCGGGCCACCGGCAGGAAACGGCACGATGATGGTGATATTTTTGCCACTGGCCGGAAAATTTTCGGCATAAGCACCTGTAGCCACAACAGCAGCAGCGAGGAGTGTGAGTTTCAGCAATTTTGGCATGGAGGCTCCTGTAGAGTTAGCAGTCCATGATAGGTGCAGACCACCCAGCAGCGTGAGATGAAAAATACCTGCCAAATGGTAATTTTGAGTGCTATTTTGGCCTCTAGCCCCCATCTACAAAGCAAATATCGCTACTAAAAACATAGCATATATATTGCGTGTTCGGGCACAAAAAAGCCGCCCCTGACAAGGCGGCTGAAGGTGGTCAGTGTGCGTGGGTTTCAGCGGTAACTGCGCGCGTCCTCGATCACCTTGCCATCGTTGGGCAGTGAGCCGGGAGCGACCAACTCGACATCACCGCGCAGCTTGGTGATATCGCGGATGGTGTCGGCCAGTTGTTCGGCCAAACCGCCAGCAAACTCGGCCGTCTCGGCGCGCAGCACCATCTGATCGTTGGCCATTTCGCCGCTGACCACCAAACGCGCGCGCAGCACCTGCGGAAAGCGCGCTGCAATCGCTGCCACCTGTGCTGGGTGGACAAACATGCCACGCACCTTGGTGGTTTGATCGGCGCGGCCCAACCAACCCTTGATGCGGGTGTTGGTGCGTCCGCTGGGGCACTGACCGGGCAAAATGGCCGACAAGTCGCCGGTGCCAAAACGAACCAGTGGGTAGTCGGGGTTCAGGGTGGTAACGACCAACTCGCCGACTTCACCTTCTGGCACAGGGTCGCCGGTGCCGGGGCGGACGATTTCAACGATCACGCCTTCATCCAATACCAAGCCTTCACGGGCGCTGGTTTCGTAGGCAATCAGTCCTAAATCGGCGGTGGCATAGCACTGGTAGCCCGCCACACCGCGCTCGACCAGCCAGTCGCGCAAGCTGGGCGGGAAAGCCTCGCCCGACAGCAACGCCTTGGTGACACTGGGCAGGCTCTGTTGCAGTTCGGCGGCCTTTTCGATAATCAGTTTCAGAAAACTGGGGGTGCCGATGTAACCGGCTGGGCGCAACTCCGACATGGCCTGCACTTGCTGCTCGGTCTGGCCGGTTCCCCCGGGAAACACCGTGCAACCCAGCGCGTGGGCACCGCTCTCCATCATCGAACCGGCGGGCACGAAGTGGTAGCTAAAGCTGTTGTGAATCAACTCACCAGCACGAAAGCCCGCCGCGTGCATGGCCCGAGCCATGCGCCAGTAATCACCACGGGCACCTTCGGGTTCGTAAATGGGGCCGGGGCTGGAGAACACGCGCGGCATGGCTGCACCAAAGTTGATGGCACTGAAGCCACCAAAAACGTTTTCAGCCCGTTGTGCCTGTTGGCGCTCGAGCAACTCGTACTTGCGCGTCACCGGCAAGCGCGCCAGCGCAGCACGGCTGGTGATACTGGCCGGATCAACATCGGCCAAGATGGCGGCAAAGGCCGGGGCCATGCTGCGCGCATGGGCCACCTGTGCAGGCAAGGCTGCCAGCAGAGCAGCTTCGCGCTCTGCGGGATCGCGGGTTTCCAGCGTATCGTAAAAAGAAGTCATGGTGGTGTCGGGCAAAGTGAGAGAGCGTGGTGTGGAAGGGAAAAAAACCGCGTTCAGGCCAACCAGCGCTTGCGGCGCTTGTAGCTCTTGACATCCTTGAAACTCTTGCGTTCACCACCACCAACGCCGAGGTAAAACTCCTTGACATCCTCGTTGCTGGCCAAGTCCGAGGCAGCGCCATCCATCACCACCCGACCGCTTTCCATGATGTAGCCATAGTCGGCGTACTTCAGGGCCATGTTGGTGTTTTGCTCGGCCAGCAAGAAGGTGACCTTTTCTTTGGTGTTGAGGTCTTTCACGATGTTGAACACTTCTTCAACGATCTGCGGTGCCAGCCCCATCGATGGCTCATCGAGCAACACCATGTTGGGGTTGGTCATGATGGCGCGGCCAATGGCGCACATTTGTTGCTCGCCACCCGAGGTGTAGGCCGCCTGCGAGGTACGGCGCGTTTTCAGGCGCGGAAAGTAGTTGTAAACCTTCTCGAGGTTGGCAGCAATCTCGGCCTTGCTCGAGCGCGTGTAAGCGCCGGTCATCAGGTTTTCTTCGATGGTCAAGTGGGCAAAGCAATGGCGGCCCTCCATCACCTGCACCACGCCGCGCTTGACCAAGTCGGCGGGCGAGAGGTTTTCGATACGCTCGCCGTGCAGCTCAATCGAGCCTTTGGTGACTTCGCCGCGCTCGCCTTGCAGCAGGTTCGAGATCGCACGCAACGTGGTGGTCTTGCCCGCCCCGTTACCGCCCAAAATGGCGACAATGCCGCCCTCGGGCACCTGCAGCGAGACCCCTTTGAGCACCAAGATGACGTGGTTGTAGATGACCTCGATGCCGTTGACGTTCAGGACAATTTTTTTCGGTTCCATAGGGTTTCTCTCTCTGTGCCAATCGATAGGGCTTGCAAGCCAGCCCTGTCGGTTGGCGGCTCTTTAACAGAGCCGCCAGTGCCTTGCGCGCCACCAGGCCGCGCAAGGGGTTTATGCCATCAGGATTGGCAATCGGTTGTGTCGCGGCGCGTCAGCTTTTTGTCAACCAAGTACTTGTCTGAGCCAGCTTTGACCATCGGTTTGATGATTTGCTCGTCTGCTTGGTACCAGTCTGAAGTGATGCCCCACTTCTTGCCATCCCACGTTTGCACGCGTGCCCATGTGGAGCCCATGTGGTCAGCGCAGCTGGTCGACAGGGGACGCATCACGCCGTTAAAGCCCATTGCATCGAGCTTCTTCTGGTCAAGGTTCAGGTTTTCCATGCCCCAGCGCACTTGTTCGCTGGTCATGACCTTGCCCTTACCAAAGCGCTCTTGTGCGCGGCGCACGGCTTCAACACCCAGCATCTGGATAATGATGCCGCGTGTGTAGAGCACCGAGCCGACTTCTTCCTTGGGGCCTGTACCTTGGCCCTTGGCGTGGACGTGCTTCAGGATGTCTTGAATCACTTTGGACTCTTGGCCGTAACCATTGAGTGCCAGCGCTTGGTAGCCCTTAGCCCCCTCGCCCACATCGCGCACATCGGGTTCAGCACCGGCCCACCAGACACCAAACAGCTTTTCGCGTGGGAAGCCCGTGGCTTGTGCTTCTTTCAGAGCGGTGGAGTTCATCACGCCCCAGCCCCACAGCATCACGTAGTCAGGCCGGTTCTGGCGCACTTGCAGCCAAGTGGCTTTTTGCTCGACACCCGGTGCGGTGACCGGCAGCATTTGCAGCTCAAAGCCATGCATCTTGGCGCGCTCTTGCAGCAGCGGGATTGGCTCTTTACCAAACGGGCTATCGTGGTAAACCAATGCAATCTTCTTGCCCTTGAGTTTGTCCATGCCGCCAGCAGTTTTACCGATGTGCTGCACCAAAATGTCAGCGCCCGTCCAGTAGCTGCCCATGTACGGGAAGTTCCACTTAAAGGCCATACCGTCTTGTGCCACCGACAGGCCATAACCCAACGTCATCAACGGGATTTTGTCTACAGGAGCTTTTTCGGTCAGCGCAAAGGTAATGCCGGTGGCTTGGGGATCAAACAGTGTCACACCAGGACGGGTTTTCAGGCGTTCGTAACACTCAACGCCCCGGTCGGTGGCGTAGCCGGTTTCGCATTCTTCAAACGTGATCTTGACGCCATTGATACCGCCGTCACGGGCGTTAATCATCTTCAGGTAATCCTGCTTGGCATTAGCCCAAGGAGTACCGTTAGGCGCATAAGGGCCAGTGCGGTAAGACAGCAGTGGGAAGAACTGCTCCTTGGCTTGGGCCAGCGCACTGGTCACCGACGAGGCGCTTGCAGCCACGATGGCCACTGCGAGCACGATTTTGGAAAGCTTCATGGATGTCTCCTTGGGATGAATGGTGCGAAGCACGGGAAAACTCAGTGAGGGAAGGGCCACAGGCGCATCTTTTGCTTGCCCATTGACCACAATTTAGCCAAACCGTGGGGTTCCACAATCAGGAACCAGACAATCAGACCACCAAAAATCATCAACTCGGCGTGTGACACACCGGCGGTCGAAATTTCGACACCAAACAGCGCTGCCAATGCAGGCAAAAATTGGTTCAATACGATGGGCAGCAACACAATGAAGGCAGCACCAAAGAAGCTGCCCATGATCGAACCCATGCCACCAATAATCACCATGAACAGCAGGCGAAACGAAATTTCGACCGAGAAAGCGGCAGGCTCCCACGAACCCAAGTGAACAAATGCCCACAGCGCCCCGGCCATGCCGACGATGAACGAGCTGACAGCAAATGCGCTGAGTTTGGCGTACATGGGGCGAATGCCGATCACGGCAGCGGCCACGTCCATATCGCGAATCGCCATCCATTCACGGCCAATCGCACCGCGCACCAGATTTTTCGCCAGCAGTGCAATCACCACCAGCAAGACCAAGCAAAACAGGTATTTGGTTGTGGGCGAGTCAATGGGCAGGCCAAAAACTTGCAGTTGATTGACCGACACCGAACCCGAGGCCGAATCGTTGGTCAGCCACTTGATGCGCAGGAACATCCAGTCGCTAAAAAACTGTGCGGCCAACGTAGCCACGGCCAAATACAGGCCCTTGACGCGCAAGCTGGGCAGACCGAACAAGATGCCGAAGAAGGTGGCGCACAGGCCGCCCAAAATCAGCGCCGGAATCAGTGGCAAACCCGGAAAACGCACAAAGAAGTTGTAGGCACCGTAAGCACCCACCGCCATAAAAGCGCCAGAACCTAAAGAGATTTGGCCGCAGTAGCCCACCAAGATATTGACCCCCAGTGCCGCCAGCGACATGATGACCAGCGGAATCAGGACGGCGGTGTAGAGGTAGTTGCTCGCCAGCATAGGCACGGCGAGGAAGGCAAAGGCCAAGAGCAGCGCAATGCCCACCCGATCTTGCGTGATCGGGAAAATTTGCTGATCGGCTCGGTAGCTGGTTTTGAACTGGCCGTTTTCGCGGTAAAGCATGGGTTGTTTCCTTGTCTTCTTTTAAACGCGATCAATGATCTTTTCGCCAAACAGCCCTTGGGGACGGAACAGCAGGAAGGTCAATGCCAGCACGTAGGCAAACCAAATTTCGATACCACCACCGACGTAGGGGCCGAGGTAAACCTCAGAGAGTTTCTCGCCCACTCCAATAATCAAACCACCAATGATGGCACCTGGCACAGATGTCAATCCACCCAAAATCACCACAGGCAAAGCGCGCAATGCCACAGTGGTCAGCGAGAACTGCACACCCAGCTTGCTGCCCCAGATCATCCCGGCCACCAACGCCACAACACCGGCCACGCACCACACAATGACCCAAATGCGGTTCAGGGGAATACCAATCGATTGAGCGGCTTGGTGATCGTCGGCCACCGCACGCAAGGCGCGACCTGTGGTGGTCTTTTGGAAGAAGATGCTCAATAAGACCACCAGTGCAGCAGCAATGGCTGCGGCATAGACATCTTCTTTGTTGACCAAAATGCCACCCGGAAAGATCGAGTCCAGCAAGAAAACTGGGTCTTTTGGCATGCCGATATCGATTTTGTAGATGTCGCTGCCAAACAGGGTTTGGCCCAGACCTTCCAGAAAATACGTAATACCCAGCGTTGCCATCAGCAGCGTTGCGCCTTCTTGGTTCACGAGGTGGCGCAGCACCAGTCGTTCAATGATCCAAGCGACGATGAACATGCACACCCCGGCAATGGCAAAAGCCACCAAGTTTGCCAACAGCAGGTTGTCGGTGCCGAGCCACTTGGGAACCCACTCCGAGAACCGTGCCATGGCCAGCGCTGCAAACAGCACCATCGCGCCTTGGGCAAAGTTGAATACGCCCGAGGCTTTGTAAATCAGCACAAAGCCCAGTGCCACCAGTGAATACAGCATGCCGGCCATCAGGCCGCCAATCAGTGTTTCAAGAAAAAATGCCATTTGTTGTTCTCCCGGTGCTTCAGTGGCTGGTGCCCAGGTAGGCGCGGATCACGTCTTCGTTGTCGCGCACCTCTTGGGGTTCGCCGTCGCCGATTTTTTTGCCGTAGTCCAGCACCACGACGCGGTCAGAGATGTCCATCACCACGCCCATATCGTGCTCAATCAGAACGATGGTGGTGCCAAATTCGTCGTTGACATCAAGGATGAAGCGGCACATGTCCTGCTTTTCTTCGACGTTCATGCCGGCCATTGGCTCATCGAGCAGCAACACCTGCGGCTCCATGGCCAGCGCACGACCCAAATCGACGCGCTTTTGCAAGCCGTAGGGCAATTGGCCGACCGGCGTTTTGCGAAAGGCTTGGATTTCCAGAAAGTCGATGATGTGCTCAACAAACTCGCGGTGGCGGGTCTCCTCGCGCTCGGCGGGGCCGATGCGCAGCGCCTGCATGAACAGGTTGCTTTTGATTTTGAGGTTGCGCCCCGTCATGATGTTGTCGATCACGCTCATGCCCTTGAACAATGCCAAGTTCTGGAACGTGCGGCCAATGCCCATCTCAGCGACTTGGCGCGAGTTCATGTGGTCAAAGGTTTGACCCCGAAAGGTGATCGAACCTTCAGACGGCGTGTAAACGCCGTTGATGCAGTTGAGCATCGAGCTTTTACCGGCACCATTGGGGCCGATGATGGAGCGAATCTCGTGTTCTTTGACGTTGAAAGAGATGTCGGTCAGGGCCTTCACGCCACCAAAGCGCAGGCTGATGTTCTTGACGTCGAGAATGACGTCGCCAATCTTCTTTGTGCTCATGGGATGTCTTTAGGCGGCGGCTTTGACCGGGGTGAATGTTTTAGCGTCCGACAGCTTGAGCGTGGCACTGACGCTGCCGGTGCGACCGTCTTCAAACTTGACTTGGGTTTCGATGTATTGCTCGGTGCGGTTGGCGTAGAGCGCATCGACCAACACGCCGTACTTGTCGGCAATAAAGCCCCGGCGAACCTTGTTGGTACGGGTCAATTCGCCATCGTCGGCATCAAGTTCTTTGTGCAGCACCAAAAAGCGGCTGACTTGGCTACCGGCCAGCAGTGCATCGTTGGCCAAATCGGCATTGACCTTTTCGACGCATTCCCGAATCAGCCCATAGACCTCGGGTTTTTGCGCCAAATCGGTATAGCCTGCGTAGGGCAGGTTGCGCCGTTCGGCCCAATTGCCCACAGCATCAAAGTCGATATTGATCATGACGCAAACGCGGTCGCGACCATCGCCCAGCGCCACCACTTCTTTGATGTGCGAGAAGAATTTGAGCTTGTTCTCGACGTACTTGGGGGCAAACATGGCACCGTCGTTGGCACCGCCCTTGATACGGCCCACGTCTTTGACGCGGTCGATGATCTTCAGGTGACCATTAGCGTCCAAAAAGCCCGCATCGCTGGTGTGGTACCAGCCATCGGCGGTCAACACCTCTTCGGTAGCCTTCGGATTTTTGTAGTATTCCTTGAGCAAGCCTGCCGATTTGACCAAAATTTCGCCGTTGTCGGCCACCTTGATTTGCACGCCCCGAATCGGCACGCCCACCGTGTCGGCACGGGCTTGGTTGTCGGGTTGCAGGCAAACAAACACGGCTGTCTCGGTCGAGCCGTAGAGTTGCTTGAGGTTGATACCGATGGAGCGGTAGAAGGTAAACAAATCAGGGCCAATGGCCTCGCCCGCCGTGTAAGCGACCCGCACTCGGGAAAAACCCAAGTTGTTGCGCAAGGGGCCGTACACCAGCAAGTTGCCCAGTGCATATTTGATTTTGTCGAGGGTGCCGACGCTTTCGCCGTCCATCAGGGCGGGGCCGACGCGCTTGGCGACGCTCATGCAGGCCTCAAACATTTTGCGTTTGAGGGTGCCAGCATCTTCCATACGGATCATGACGCTGGTCAGCAGACCTTCAAACACGCGCGGAGGCGCAAAGTAGTAGGTCGGGCCGATTTCTTTCAGATCGATGGTTACGGTGCTGGCCGACTCGGGGCAGTTGACCACGTAGCCGCAGGCCAGCCATTGTGCATAGCTGAAAATGTTTTGACCAATCCAGGCCGGTGGCAGATAGGCCAGCACTTCTTCGGCGCTGGTGAGTTTGTCGAACTCAGCCCCAGCGGTCGCGCGGTCTAGCAAACTGCCATGCGTATGCACCACGCCCTTGGGGTTGCCGGTGGTGCCCGAAGTAAAGAACATGGCCGCCACATCGCTGGCCTGTGCTTTGACTGCTTCGGCGCGGAACCACTGCGGGTTTTGGCGGACAAATTCGCTGCCTGATTCGATCAGTGAATCGTAAGAGGCCAGACCTTGTTCATCGTATTTACGCAGACCCCGTGGATCGTCGTAGTAGATGTGCGAGATGGCCGGGCATTGGTCGCGAATTTCCAACAGCTTATCGACTTGCTCTTGGTCTTCCACCACCGCAAAGCGCACTTCGGCGTTGTTGAGCGGGAACACGCATTCAGCGGCCACGGCATCTTGGTACAACGGTATTGGAATAGCGCCCAGCGACTGTGCGGCCAACATGGTGGCGTACAGGCGGGGACGGTTGGCCCCAACGACCACCATGTGTTCGCCACGGCGCAGGCCTGCTTGGTGCAAGCCTGCGGCCACTTTTTCTACCAAAGCGGTCAGGCCTGCCCAAGTGTGGGCCTGCCAGATGCCATATTCTTTTTCGCGCAGCGCCGCGGCATCGGGGCGCTCGGCAGCATGCTGAAGCAGCAGTTGCGGGAACGTGGTCTTCATTCCGGGTCCTAAAAAGTTCAAGGGTCAGGCCACAAGGCCTGCGTGTGCGGGCTGTTAGCCTGCGATTCTTCAGGAATGTTAGGCGGTAGTTTGACGTTATTTTGTCTTTACGACGACAATTTACGGGTTTCCCCGGGCTGGGTAAAACCCTTGTCTTGACCCGGTATTCAGCCCACTGTCAGCGTAGCAACCGCCCCTCGCGCCCCACTACGGTCAATTCGACAAAGCGCGAGGCGCTGCGTTCGGGCGTGGTGGCGTTTATCTCAAAGCCCCCTAATTCGAGTTTTTTCAGCCCCCAAGTGGCATCGATAAAGCTGGCACGGGTCGGATTTTTGCCCGCCCGCTGCAGGGCTTCGGCAAAGACACGCGCGTTGATGTAGCCCTCTAGTGCCAAGTGCGATGGCTCTGTGCTGGCGCTGAGGTCGCGCCAAGCACGCAAAAATTCGCGGGCTACCGGAATAGAACCGTTGGTGGCCATGGGCACCACTTGCGAGATCGCTATGCCAAGAGCGTCATTGCCCAAGGTTTTGATGTTGGCTTGGGTGCCCAACACCGACAGCGCATACAAACTGATGCCCCGGCGCAACTGCCGAAAGGCCTTGATGAAGGCCAGCCCCGGTTTGCCTGCCAGCCCCAGCAGCACGGCTTCGGGGTGGCCGTCAGCGAGTTTGCGTGCCGCGTTGGAGGCATCAGAGGCATCGTTCTCGACCGTGACCGAGATCGGTTCTGGCAAGCGGGCCCGCTCCATCGCTAATTTGGCCCCGGTAAAGAATTCGCGGCCAAAGGCGTTGTTTTGGTAGGCAATGCCAATGCGCCGGATGCCAATGGTGGCCAGATGCTGCACCTGTTTTTCGGCCTCGTCGGCGTAACTGGCACGAATATTAAAAATGTGGCGTGCGTTGGGAATGCGCGAAACCAGTCCCCCGGTCAGGGGGGTAAAAAACGGCATCGTGCCATCTTGGAGTTTGGGCAAAATGGCCTCGACCATCGGGGTGCCAAAGCAGTTGAAAAGTGCAAAGCAGTCACGGTCGGCCAAAAATTTGTCGATGTTTGCCAGCGCCTTGGGAACTTCGTAAGCATCGTCGAGCGTTTGCAGTTCGATTTGGCGACCGTTGATGCCACCACGCTCGTTAATAACGGCAAATGCTGCTTTGGCACCTTGGTGCAGTGCAGCACCTAAATCACCCAAGGGGCCAGACAAGGCGGTCGATTGGCAGATTTTGATAGGGGCTTCTTGTGCTTGGGCACTGGGCAGACCAAGCCAAGGCAGCGCCAAGGCAGCTTGGAGCAGGTGGCGGCGCTGTGTTGGGTGCGGCATAAGTGGCGATGGATGAAAGGGTGGATGCATGGCGGATTTCTCGGTAGCAAAGGCTGTTTCAGCCCCAAGGCTGGCATCATTAACCAGCACACAAGAAAAAATCTGTTTTTCTGTTCACAAATGTTTCTGAATTTTCTGAAAAAATCAGCCGTCTTTGTGCTGCTGCGAGATTGAGAAAGCGCAACCAAACCCCTCATGCAAGACCTTTCACTGCTCCAGCGCCGTCGCCAGCCCAGTCTGGCCGAAATTGACGACATCCCTTGGATCAAGGCGCTGCGTCCCGCCGAGCGGGAGCGGGCGGTGGCTGCCTTGCTGGTGGGCGATGCCAAACCAGGAGACTATGTATGCCGCTTGGGTCGTCCGGTGACGTACTGGTTTGGTGTGGTCGAGGGCTTGCTCAAAATGAACAACGACAGCGCCGATGGTGCCGCCATGACGTTGGCCGGATTGCCTCCCGGGGGTTGGTTTGGCGAAGGCACAGCCCTCAAGCGCGAGCCGTACCGCTACAACGTGCAGGCATTGCGCAAGAGCATCGTGGCCGGTTTGCCGATTGACACCTTTCATTGGTTGCTCGATCATTCCATTGGTTTTAACCGCTTTGTCATGGGCCAACTCAACGAGCGTTTGGGTCAGTTCATTGCTGCGCGCGAAATCGACCGGCTCAATAGCCCTGATCTGCGCGTGGCACGCAACCTAGCGGCACTTTTTAATCCGGTCATGTACCCCGGTGTGGGGCAGGTGCTTTCGATTACGCAGCAAGAGCTGGCCTATTTGGTTGGGCTGTCGCGCCAGCGGGTCAATGAGGCTTTGGCAACTTTACAAGATCAGGGGGCCATTCGGGTCGAGTACGGGGGCTTGCGGGTGCTCGATTTGGAAGCGCTTCGGGCCAGCGTTTTTAAAATCAAAAACGAACTCAAAGGCCATCAAGGCGGGCGTTAAAACCGCTTTTTTCGTACCCAATTTTCTTGTCCGGCGGTCAGAGATTTTTCTGTGACAGTAACTGTCATCAGGTATAAACAAAAATAGCGTCCAAACGTGGGTTTGGCCGACAACATGCGGGGTTTTTGTGGCAGTTTTTGTTCTCTCTCGACACAGCAAGGCCTTGCAGTTCTGCACTGAAAAGCGTCTGCGTTGGTGTTGGCACCACGGCGTTGTGGGGCAGGCATCTTGAGCGGGGGTTGGGGCGCTTTGCACCGCAGCTTGGTGGCGCGCTGGGTGGGCGTATCGCTGCTGTTGCTACTGGTGGTGCAAGCAGCGGGGTTGATGGTGGTGCGTGCCAGCCTAGAACGCAATGCCCGCAGCCAGATTGCCCAAACTCTGGACACCGCCGAGAAAGTCTGGCACCGACTGCTGGAACAAAACGCCGAACGGCTGCGCCAAGCGGCCACGCTGTTGGCAAGCGATCAGCGCTTGGGCGCAGCTGTGCAGGAGGGCGATCTGCCCGCTATTCAATCCATTCTGGACACGCACGGCAAGCACATGGGGGCTACAGTCACGGCGCTGCTCGATAACAACGTGGGGTTGCGGGCAGTCCACACGGGGCCGGGCATGGGTGGCTTGCAGGCCGCGTTGGTGCCAGCGTTGCCTGGGTTGTTGTCGGTGCCCCAGCAGGGCAGTACCGTGGCGATTGTGGCGGGCTTGCCTTACCAGTTTGTCATGGTGCCGCTGAAAATGCCTGTGGCGATGGGTTGGGTGCTGATCGGTTTGCCCATCAGCCAAGCATGGGCCGACGAAATGCGCCAACTGCTTTCCGTGCAAGTGGCGCTGCGGCTGCGCGATGCCGCCCACGGTGCTTGGACGGTTCCCATCAGCACCTTGTCGCTGGACGCGCTCGATACGCTGCGCCAGCCAATAGGCATGGTCACTGAGTTGCACAGTGCCGGGCATTTGCTGTTGGCCCGTACCGGCACCTTGAGCAGCGTGGGTGGCCAAGTCCAAGTTGTGCTGCTGCACCCGGTCGATGCGGTGCTCGCCTCTTCCCTGCAACTGCAAGCTTTGCTGTGGATCGTCACTGGGACTGGTGCGTTGCTGTTTGCTGTGGGTATGGGCCTGATGAGTCGGCGGGTGTTGGTGCCACTGCGCTCGCTGGTGTTGGGTACGCAGCGGCTTGCCCGTGGGGAGTACGAAATCCCGGTGGAACACACCCAGCGCAGCGATGAGTGGGGGGTGTTGGCACGCGCATTCGACCATATGCGCACCAGCATTGCCGAACAGCACACCGAAATTCGCCATTTGGCCTATTGGGATCGCCTGACCGGACTGCCCAATCGGGAGCGCTTTCGCGATATTTTGTTGCAGGCCATTACCGCCCACGCCAGCCATGCCGATCGTGCTGCGCCGCTGGCGGTGATTACCCTCGATCTCGACCGCTTCAAACACGTCAATGATGTGCTGGGCTATGCCTTTGGCGATCAGTTGCTCCAGGCGGTGGCAGAACGGCTGCGCCAGCAAGTCAGTGCTGACAACGACGTGGTAGCCCGATTGGGTGGCAACGAGTTTGCCCTGCTGCTGGGCAGTGCCGACAAAGCGGCGGCCCTCGAAGTGGCGCGGCGCATTGCCGATTCGTTGGAGTCGCCAATGGCCTTTGGCGACCAAACGGTTGATTTGAGTGCTGGCATTGGCATTGCCTGCTGGCCCGTCGATGCCGATAACGTCGATACCCTGCTGGGCCATTCAGAGATTGCCATGTACGCGGCCAAGCGGCGCTTGAATGGCCCACAGCTCTACGATGCGGCGCTGGATTCTTCGAGCACCCAAACGTTGTCGCTGCTGACCGAGCTGCGCCGTGCCGTCGAGCACAACGAGCTGCGTTTGTACCTGCAGCCCAAGGTGGCGCTGCAAGGTCAGCTCGGCGTAACAGCCGAATCGCTGCTGCGTTGGCAACACCCAGTGCGCGGGCTGGTGCCACCGGGAGAGTTCATTCCGTTTGCCGAACAAACGGGCTTTGTGCGCCAACTGACGCTGTGGATGTTTGACACCGCTGCCCGGCTGCTGTCGGATGCGCGCGCGCAAGACATGGGCTTGCGTGTGTCGGTCAACCTCTCAACGCGCGATTTGCTCGACCCCGACCTGAGCGTGCGTTTGGGCACCATGCTCGAGCGCCACGGTGTGCGGGCAGAATCGTTTTGCCTTGAAATCACCGAAAGCGCCATCATGGACGACCCCCAGCGCGCCGAGGCCATGCTCAACCGCTTGTCGCAGCAAGGCTTTAAGCTGTCGATTGACGACTTTGGCACGGGCTACTCGTCCTTGGGCTACCTCAAGCGTTTGCCCGTCGATGAGCTGAAAATTGACCGCTCTTTTGTCATGGGCATGGAGGGCGACGAGAACGATGCCACCATCGTGCGCTCGACCATCGACTTGGCGCACAACTTGGGTCTGAGCGTGGTGGCCGAGGGGGTCGAAAATGCCGCCATCCTAGAGCGACTGCGCGCTCTGGCCTGCGATGAGGCACAGGGCTACCATATCAGCCGTCCGATGCCGATCGAGGCGTTCTTTGCTTGGCAAGCGCAGCAGGTCTAAAAAATCGGTTTGCACGGTTCATTTATACAAAAAATGGGGTCTAGCGCTTATTCAGCTTAGATCTCATGCTATTAAATTGGTAGTTCATGTCTTCTGCTCGTTCGCCCGTGGTGCCCACGACTTTGCCTCCCGCCGATGCTGGCGCTGCCCCAGCCCGGCCCGTACTGCGTCGGCCCGTGCTTTCGCCTAAGCCCGCTGCACCCGCACCCGCTCGCCCGGCTCCGGCGCGCCCTGCCGCACGGCCCCCCGCACCCGTGGCTGGGCGCGGCGTTGCCGCACCTGTGCCACCGCTGCCCCGCGCCTATGCACCACCCCAGCGCCCCAGCGCCCCGGCTGCGGCCAACAATGGCACGACACGCTTGAACAAGCGCTTGGCCGAGTTGGGACTGTGCTCGCGCCGCGAAGCCGACGACTGGATTGCCCATGGCTGGGTGTACGTCAATGGTCAGGTGGCCGAGATGGGTGTCAAAGTGACACCGCAAGACCGCGTGAGCGTTGAGCGCGCCGCCCAGCGCCAGCAAGACAGCCAAGTCACCATCTTGCTGCACAAGCCAATGGGTTATGTCTCGGGGCAGGCCGAAGACGGCCACCAACCCGCCGTCACCCTTATCAACCCCCGCAGCCACTGGCAGGGCGATACCAGCGGCCTGCGCTTTACGCCGCCGCATTTGCGCGGCTTGGCCCCTGCCGGGCGGCTCGATATCGACTCGGTAGGCCTGCTGGTACTGACGCAAGATGGCCGGGTAGCGCGCCAGTTGATTGGCGAGGACTCTAGCGTTGATAAAGAATATCTGGTGCGCGTGGTCTATCAGGGCGTGGGTTCGGCAGGACTCCAGCGCCCCGGAGAACGCGCCGAGCCTTTGCAAGAAATCGACGAACACGACCCTGTCAGCACCAATGTGCAGGCGGTGTTTCCACGGGAGTTGCTGGAGCGCTTGCGCCACGGTTTGAGCTTGGACGGTCAGCCGCTCAAACCGGCCAAGGTCGATTGGCAAAATCCCGAGCAACTGCGCTTTGTGCTCAACGAGGGTAAAAAGCGCCAGATTCGCCGTATGTGCGAGCAAGTGGGTTTGAAGGTGGTGGGTTTAAAGCGCATCCGCATGGGCCGCATCACGCTGGGCAACCTGCCGGTGGGCCAGTGGCGCTATTTGGCCCCCGGCGAGCGCTTTTGAGCGCGCTGACGCGGCACCGACCCATTCGCTACCATCGCCCATCCGACCCCATTTTTAAAACCACCCTACGAGCTTCCCAGGAGATTTCACCGTGAGCACCCAAAAATACCGACTTGTAACCCGCAGCGACTTTGACGGCCTGGTGTGCGCCGTGTTGCTCAATGAACTGGAGATGATCGACGACATCTTGTTTGTTCACCCCAAGGACATGCAAGACGGCAAGGTCACTATCACCGAGCGCGACATTGCCACCAACTTGCCCTACGTTGCCAATGCCTACATGGTGTTTGACCACCATGAGTCTGAAACGGTACGCAACACCGGCGAGCGCGCCAACCACGTCATTGAGGCCCATGCGCCCTCGGCGGCGCGGGTGGTGTTCAACTATTTTGGCGGCAAAGAGCGTTTTCCACGCGTGACCGACGAGATGATGGCTGCGGTCGACCAAGCTGACTCGGCGCAGTATTCGCGCGAAGACATTTTGAACCCCAAAGACTGGGTGCTGCTGAACTACCTGATGGATTCGCGCACGGGGCTGGGGCGGTTTCGGGAGTTTCGCATCAGCAACTACGCGCTGATGATGGATTTGATCAAATACTGCCGCGACCACACCATCACGCAAATTTTGGCGTTGCCCGACGTTCAAGAGCGCGTCGATTTGTATTTTGACCACGCCGAACGCGCCAAAGAGCAAATTTTGCGCTGCGCCACCCAGTACGGCAACTTGGTGGTGCTGGACTTGCGCAACGAAGAAACCATTTGGGCCGTCAACCGGTTCATGATTTACGCGCTGTTCCCCACCGCTAACATCTCGATCCATGCCATGTGGGGTATGCAAAAGCAAAATACCGTGTTTGCCACTGGCAAGTCGATTCTCGACCGGGGCAGCAAGACCCATGTCGGCAACCTGATGCTGGAGTACGGCGGTGGCGGCCACAACGCTGCGGGCACCTGCCAAATTGCCAACGACAAGGCCGATGAGGTGTTGCAAATTTTGATTCAGCGCATCAACGCCGACGGCTAAAACTGCCGCCCGAATCCCAAAATAGCGCCAGCCCTTGCCTGCCAAGGGTGGGTAGCTATTGAAACCAGCGCCAATGCCCATAACTGCCCGCCTGCTGGTGTGGCCCGCAGGCTGTGATCCTACGGGCCAGCGCCGTGCTGATTTTTCTGCATTGGTCTTTGGAGAGAACCCCCCATGAGCAAACAAACCCTGTCGTTTCAGGCCGAGGTCGCACAACTGCTGCACCTTGTCACGCACTCGCTGTATTCGAACCCAGAAATTTTCCTGCGCGAGTTGGTCTCCAACGCCTCGGATGCCTGCGACAAGCTGCGCTTTGAAGCGCTGAACAACGCCGCTTTGTTTGAAGATACGCCCAACCTCGAAGTGCGCGTGTCTTTCGACAAAGATGCCAAAACGCTCACCATCACCGACAACGGCATCGGCATGAGCGAGCAAGAGGCCATCGACCACTTGGGCACCATCGCCAAGAGCGGCACCAAAGATTTCATGGGCAAGCTCAGTGGCGACCAAAAGCAAGATGCCCAACTGATCGGCCAATTTGGGGTCGGTTTTTACTCGGGTTTTATCGTTGCCGACAAAATCACCGTCGAGTCGCGCCGCGCGGGTGCGCAGGCCAACCAAGGTGTGCGCTGGGTCAGTGGTGGCAGCGGTGACTTTGAGGTCGAAACCATCGAGCGCCCCGCGCGCGGCACCAGCGTGATCTTGCACCTGCGCGCCGATGCGGAGGAGTACCTGAACGCTTGGAAGCTCAAGTCGGTCATCGGCAAATACTCTGATCACATCAGCCTGCCCATCATGATGGAAAAGGAAGAATGGAAAGAGGGCGAGAACGACCAGCCCGGTGCCATGGCAAAAACCGGCGAGTGGGAATCTGTCAACAAGGCCAGCGCCCTGTGGACACGCCCAAAAAAGGACGTGACCGACGAGCAGTACGCCGAGTTCTACAAAGCCATCAGCCACGACCACGAGGCTCCGCTGACGTGGGCGCACAACCGGGTCGAGGGCAATACCGAATACACCCAACTGCTCTACATTCCGGCCAAAGCCCCGTTTGACCTGTGGAACCGTGACAAAAAAGCCGGTGTCAAGCTCTACGTCAAGCGCGTGTTCATCATGGACGATGCCGAAGCGCTGCTGCCCAGCTACCTGCGCTTTGTCAAGGGCGTGATCGACTCGGCTGATTTGCCCCTGAACGTCAGCCGCGAGCTGCTGCAAGAAAGCCGCGATGTGCGCGCTATCCGCGAAGGCAGCACCAAGCGCGTGCTGTCGATGCTCGAAGACTTGGCAAAGCACGACAAGCACACCACCAGCGAAGGCGCGGATGGCGTGACCGATGTGGTCGATGCCGACGACCAAGCCAAAGAAGGCAAATACAGCAAGTTTTACGCTGAATTTGGCGCAGTGCTGAAAGAAGGCTTGGGCGAAGACTTTGGCAACCGCGAACGCCTTGCCAAGTTGCTGCGCTTTGCCAGCACCAGCAGCGACACCGTCAGCGTCGGGTTTGCCGACTACAAGGCGCGGATGAAAGAAGGCCAAGACGCGATCTACTACATCACCGCCGACAATCTGGCCGCCGCCAAGAACAGCCCACAGCTTGAAGTGTTCAAGAAAAAGGGCATCGAGGTGCTGCTCATGACCGACCGGGTCGATGAATGGGCGCTGAACTACCTGCAAGACTTTGACGGCACACCGCTGCAAAGCGTTGCCAAAGGCGCAGTCGATTTGGGCAAACTGCAAGACGAGACTGAAAAGAAAGCCGCTGAAGAAGCCGCCGAAGCCTTCAAGCCCTTGCTGGCAAAGCTCAAAGAAGCCCTCAAGGACAAGGCCGACGATGTGCGCGTGACCTCACGTTTGGTCGATTCGCCCGCTTGCTTGGTGGTGCAAGACGATGGCATGAGCACGCAACTGGCCCGCATGCTCAAGCAGGCCGGTCAGCAAGCGCCCGAAGCCAAGCCGGTGCTGGAAGTCAACCCAGAGCACGCCTTGGTCAAGAAGCTCGATGGCAGTGTGCATTTTCACGACTTGGCGCACATCTTGTTTGACCAAGCCCTGCTGGCCGAGGGTGGTCTGCCCGAAGACCCATCGGCTTACGTCAAGCGCGTGAATGCCTTGCTGGTCTAAAACAGCACCACGCTGACCCCAAAATAGCACCTAGCCCTTGTGCTGCAAGCGCTGGGTGCTCTTAATTTTGGGTTCATTGGGCAGTGCAAAAACCGTCCACGCACCCAAGGCGGGCGCGGCGACCGGCCACTGGTCGGCGCGCGGGGCCACGCCGGGCGGAGATTGCAACAACCACTGCACACAGCGCGCCACGCCTGCGTGGGTGATCCAGAGCACATCGGCTGGCGCTGCTGACTGGCGGGCATCGGCCAAGGCTGCGGCCACACGCGCCAGCACGGTGGCGAGGTTTTCGCCGCCACCGGGGCGGTGGTTGGCAAAATCAGCCGTCCATGCATCGATGGGCGCGCGGCCTATGTTGTCCCAACTGCGGCCCTCCCACGCACCAAAATTCATTTCAGCCAACCGAGGGTCGGTTTGCAATACCAAATCGGGCCGTAGCCGTTGCAGAGCTTGCGCTAACTGCTCACATCTTTGTAGCGGCGAGTGGTAAGCCCGTATGCCTTGTGGCAGGGCTTGGGCCAGTTGCTCGGCACTGTGGGCGGTGGCGGCAGCGTCGGCGGGCACATCCAGCGCACCGTAACAGTGGCCCGGTGCCACCAGCGGCTGGGCGTGGCGGGCTGTCCACAGGCGGCGCGGGGTCATGTGCCCCACCAACGCGCCAGCGGCCCCAGTGCCAGCGCGGCACCCAGATAAAACCCGACCTCACTGACTTGCTGCACTGCGCCCAGCCCATCGCCGGTAAAGCCCTGCAAACGCTGCGCCAACCGGCGCGCCATGTGCAAAGCCGCCAAGGCGCTGCACAGCGTGGATGCTATTAAAAAAAGAGCTGTCTGTGCTTGCCAGACAAGGGCGAGCGGCCCTAAACACCACAAACCTGCCACCGACAAGGCCCCCACGGTGATTTGGTCGGCCAGTGGCTTGCTTTTGGATTTGGCGGTGTCACCGACGTGCGGCAAAAAGCGCACCAACCACAGCGGCCACCAGCGCGACAGCACATGCCCGCCCAGCAGCGCGGCCAGCGCGGCCAGCAGGCTGTGCGCACCCAACAGCGCCAACAGGCTGATTTTTGCCAGCAAGCCCAGCACCAGCGCCAATGCACCAAAAGCGCCAATGCGCGAGTCCTTCATGATGTCCAGCGCCCGTTCGCGGTCGTAGCTGCCGCCCAAGCCATCGGCCACATCGGCCAAGCCATCTTCATGAAAACCGCCGGTCAGCAGCACCGTGGCAATGGTGCAGGCCACCGCCGCCACAGCGGGCGCAAACGGATTCGGGGCCAAGGCCCAGTGCAGCGCCCCATAGACCAGCGCGGCCACGGCTGCCACCAACCACCCCACCCCCGGAAAGTGTGCGCTGCTGGCCCGCAGCAACGCCGGGCTAAAGCCGACCCAATCGGCCAGCGGCCCGGTGACAGGAATGCGGGTAAAAAACTGCACGGCCAGCAGATAGTGGCGAAGGGCTTGCATCAGAATTGAATTTTAAAAATAGGAGCATCAATTTTTTAAATCAATGCTCCAGCTTCCAGCCCTTACAGGCCAAAGCAATATAGCGTGGCACAGGGCGGTCTACCGTGCCATAAAAATTCATAGTTCGCGGCGTTATGCCAAGTGCTTTGGCTGCTTGGGCTGCTTGGGCTGCTTGGGCTGCTTGGGCTGCTTGGGCTGCTTGGGCTGCTTGGGCTGCTTGGGCTGCTTGGGCCAAACTAAAACCGTTACGGGCACGCCATTGGGCAAAAAACCGGGTATTTTCATCGGGTGCATTTTGTGCCTGCGCATCAAGCCACAGGGTGTCTGCACCTATCTGAATATCCAAGGCAGGCCACTCTACCGCCCAGCCTTCGCCTTCGATTTTCGGCCTTTATTTTCTCATCGACGCGAATGTGAAGTGTGGCGCCCTGGGGCATGGTTCTATGGCGCTACCGTTTTATTCAAGCCAAAGAATGCGCCTTGACCCAGTCTTTTAAAACCGCATTCATCCGATTTTGCCAGCCATCACCCGTAGCTTTGAAGGCTTCGATGACTTCAATATCGTAGCGAACCGTTAAAGCCTGCTTCATAGGTTTAGATTTTTGGTGACCTCGACGGACTAACTTATCGCCCACATATTCATCGGCTTCCTCAAAAAAAGCATCGGTTAATTCGGGGGCATCGTCGGGGTCAGTCCAGACGGTGGGCATAGTTTTTTTGCTCGCGTTCATTGGCTTTCCTCATGCTGATGATGCGGCGTACTTCACCGCGTGGTGTCCACACCATTATCACTAACCGGCCGTCCATTTTTCCGACGGTGATGAATCGTGGCTCACTATAGTCTTCACGAATATCTTCCATCGTGAAATGTTTACCCGCAAAAATTGCAGGCGCATGGGCAAAATCCAACCCACGCTCAGACATTGTTTTGTCGCGCTTATCAGGATCAAACTCGACTTCCATATTTATTTTTCAAAAAGTTCGGAATGGGTTCCCGTGCGCACAAAATTTATTGAATTTTTACAGCTGACTGGTTTTTTCGATGTCATTAAATAAATCGTTTGCAGTTTGAAAACGCGCTTGGCGGACTTGCATTAAAGCGCGTGATTCTTGCATGGCGGCGCGTGTTTCAGAATTAGGCACTTTAAATTCTAAAGGAAAGGCTTGCTCATCGACCACCCGTTTAGAGCGTGTTATGAACTCTCTGTCAGGGCCAACAACCATGCGGCCTTGGGTAACATGAGCATGGCAAAAACGAC
>JAIEMS010000045.1 GCA_019751915.1 Burkholderiaceae bacterium | reverse complement strand
AGGTACTTAACGTACCACCACCCAAAGGCAAAAAAGCGGCAGCCAAAGCAGCCACCATCGACACCGCGTTTTATGTGTTGGATGCCACAGAGCTAGACGACCCCGCGCGCCATGTGTCCTACCCGCTGGCAACGCTCAAAACCTTATCGCCGCAGCAGTGGGCGCTGATGGAACTGCGCCATGCTGCCGATTTACCGATCTTGGGCAAGTGCCATGCCACTTTTGCGCCGCTGTCTGCCGACTGGCTAGATTTCCGGCGTGAGTTGCACATGACACATGACAAGGATTTATTCTTGGAGCATGCCACGCTCAGCGCTTTGCCTTTATACGAAGGGAAAATGATCTGGCAATACAAACACTTGTTTGACACGGCACAGTATTGGCTGGAGCCAGCAGCTTTTGATGCGCGGTTACATAGCAAAGAGCTGTACCGCATGGCGCAGGATTTGGGGGTGCCCAAAGCACAGGTGACGAAATATGCCAATGCTGTGCGTTTTGATCGTGAGTTTGTGCGTTTGGCGTTTCGCGTCATTGCCAGAGATACAGATGAACGGACGCTGATTTTTGCGTTATTGCCCCAAGACTGCGGTACGGGCCACTCGATGTTTGCAACTGTGCCCAAACATTACGCATTGCCGTCGCCTGCAAGTGCTGATGGCAGCAAGCAAGAGCAGCGCGTCACTGTGCAGCCTGTTTCGTACCTGCGCCTGCTGTTTGCGCTGGCATGGTTTAACAGTCTGCCGATGGATTGGTTAGCACGCCTTATGGTGCAAATCAACGTGAGTCAAACCTACCTGTACCGCCTGCCCATGCCCCAGCCCAGCGATGCCGAAATTCTGCAAAACTCCGACTACACCGCGCTGGCTAAAAACGCTTTGCTGCTGACACTGGCGGCCAATTGGGACGACTTTGCCACCGATTTGGCCCCGCAAATGAAAGCCTTGGGCATCGCTAAGAAGGACGTTCCCAGCACCGCCAAAGCCCAAGACCGCCTGCGTGCCGACATCGACCAGCGTGTGGCCCGCCTGTACGGTTTGGACTCCGATGAGCTGGTGCATTTGCTGCACAGCTTCAAGGTGATGGCGACCAAGCGCCCAGAATACCTCACCCTGTTTTAAATAATTTTCAGCGATTCACAGACTTTGTATGACGACAAAAAATTTGCTAGTTGAGCTTTTTGTAGAAGAACTGCCCCCCAAAGTATTGCAAAAACTCGGCGATGCCTTTGCCGGTGTCTTGGCCGACCAACTCAAGGCCCAAGGCCTGACTTCTGACGACACCGTGGTAACGGCCTATGCCTCGCCGCGCCGTCTGGCCGCGCACATTAGCCACATCTGGCTCAAGGCGGCTGACAAGGCTGTGCGGCAAAAGCTGATGCCGGTGTCGGTGGGATTGAATGCCGCAGGGGAGGCCACACCCGCATTGCTGAAAAAATTGCAGGCATTGGGGGCCGATGTATCCGACCCCGCCGCCGCCGTCGCTGCACTGCAACGTGCCCCCGATGGCAAAGCCGAAGCCTTGTTTTACGACAGCCTTGCCACGGGTGCGACGTTGGACACCGGCTTGCAAAAAGCCCTCGACGAAGCCATCGCCAAGTTGCCTATCCCCAAGGTCATGACCTACCAGCTTGAAGCCGATTGCGATTTGCCCGGCTGGAGCAGCGTGCATTTTGTCCGCCCGGCGCATGGCTTGGTGGCGCTGCACGGCAGCACTGTGGTGCCGGTCAAGGCACTGGGCCTGCAGGCCGGTCACACGACACAAGGCCACCGCTTTGAGGCAGCAGTGTCGCCGGTGGTGATTCAGGATGCCGACAGCTACGCCGCCACACTGCAAAACGATGGCGCTGTGATTGCCAGCTTTACCGAGCGCCGCGCTGAAATTGCCCGGCAACTGGCCGCCGCTGCCGCCCGCATCGGCAACGGTGTGCGCCCGATTGAGGACGAGGCTTTGCTGGACGAAGTGACCGCGCTGGTCGAGCGGCCTAACGTGCTCATTTGTGCCTTTGAGCCAGAGTTTCTCGATGTGCCGCAAGAGTGCCTGATTTTGACGATGAAGGCCAACCAAAAATACTTTCCGCTGCTCGATGCTGCGGGCAAACTGACCAACCAATTTTTGGTGGTCAGCAACATCAACCCAGACGATGCCAGCTTCGTCATCGGTGGCAACGAGCGCGTGGTGCGCCCACGTTTGGCCGATGCCAAGTTTTTCTTTGACCAAGACCGCAAAAAGACGCTGGCATCGCGCGTCGAGGGGCTGGGCAAGGTGGTTTACCACAACAAACTGGGCACACAAGGCGAGCGTGTCGAGCGCGTGCGGGCGATTGCCAAAGCCATTGCCACCCAGTTGGGCGATGCCGCTTTGGTAGCGCAAGCAGATTTGGCGGCGCAATTGGCAAAAACCGATCTGGTGACGGATATGGTCGGCGAGTTTCCCGAACTGCAAGGCACGATGGGGCGCTACTACGCCCTCAACGATGGCTTGGGCGAAGTGGTGGCCGATGCCATCGAAGACCACTACAAACCCCGCTTTGCCGGTGATGCCTTGCCACGCAACATGGCCGGCGTGGTGGTGGCGTTGGCCGACAAGCTCGAAACGCTGGTCGGGATGTTCGGTATTGGCAACCTGCCCACTGGCGACCGTGACCCGTTTGCACTGCGCCGCCATGCGCTGGGCGTGATTCGGATGTTGGTGGAAAAAGATTTGCCACTGGATTTGTCCACACTTTTGGCCGGTGCTGTGCCTGCTTTTGGCGACAAAATTACCGATGCCACGGCTGCATTGGCCGACTTCATCTACGACCGCCTGGCTGGTTCCCTGCGCGAACAAGGCTATAGCGCCCAAGAGGTCGATGCAGTGCTGGCACTGCGCCCGCAGCGGTTGGCACAGGTGCCGCAGTTCCTTGCGGCGGTACGGGCTTTTGCTGCCCTGCCCGAAAGCCCCGCGCTGGCCGCTGCCAACAAGCGCATCGGCAACATCCTGAAAAAAGCTGGCGAGGTCGATGCCCACGTCAACCCCCAGTTGCTGCAAGAGCAAGCCGAGCAAGACCTGTTTGCCGCACTGCAACGCTTTGTGCCCGAGGCCAATGCCCAGTTTGATGCCGGTGACTACACCGCATCGCTGCAAACACTGGCCGTGTTGCGCGCGCCGGTCGATGCTTTCTTTGACGATGTGATGGTCAATGCCGAGGCCCTCGATTTGCGCTTGAATCGCCAAGGTTTGCTGAAAACTTTGCACGATGCCATGAACCGCGTCGCTGATTTGTCGCGCTTGGCCGTTTGAACAGGGTGCTAGTGCGTCCGTCGGTATGAACAGCACCTCGCCGCCGCCCACAACCTCTGCCATGCAGCAGCGCACGGCGTGGTTGCTGTTTGCTCCGCCCGCGCTGTTGGCAGGACTGCGCTGGCTGCTCGACTGGCATGCCGGGCGCGGGCCCCAAACGCCGCTGCTGGCGCTGTCGCCATTTTCTGGGGCGCAAACTTTGCCCGAGATGCTCTGGCAGATGGCTTGGCCGCTGTTGCTGTTGTTGGCCGTGGGGGGTGTGGCGATGGTCGCGTACCGGCGCTGCGGTGCGCGTCCAGTGCAGCGTGCATTGGCCGTCGGCTGGGTGTTGCTGTGCATGGCTGCTTGCGCTGCACTGCTGTTGCGCCACCTCAATGTGCAGCAGGTGCAGCCGCTGCCCCCTGTGCAAGCGCAGGTGCTGGGCAGTCGGGTGCAAGCGCCCAGCACGCGCAGTGCCGGCGGAACGCAACTGGTTTTGCGTTTGGACGGGCAAGAGGCACTGCAACAAGTTTTGATCGACGACCCCGAAGCGGCCCAGTGGCAACCCGGACAACGCCTGACCTTGCAATGGGTGCAGGGACGTTACCGGGGTTTGTTTGTGACGGGCTGGCAGCCCTTGCCCCATCCGGCGGCGGTTTCTGTGCATCCAACGCCGCCCGCAGGCGCTTTGCTTCGATAATGGTTGCATGAAACTCGTCATTCTTGAACGCGACGGCACCATCAACGCCTTGGGTGACAGCGAATTCATCGCCTCGCCCGCCGAGTGGACTGCCTTGCCCGGAGCGCTAGCGGCCATTGCCCGGCTCAACCACGCAGGCTGGCATGTGGTGGTGGCATCTAACCAACCGGGCTTGGGGCGCGGGTTGTTTGATATGGCCACACTCAACGCTATCCACACGGGCATGCACAAGCAATTGGCTGCTGTGGGCGGGCGCATCGACGCGGTGTTTTACTGCCCCCACGCCCCCGATGAGGGTTGCACTTGCCGCAAGCCTGCGCCCGGCTTGATGGAGCAAATTTGCGAGCGCTACGGCGTAGAACCCCATGATGTGCAGGTGGTGGGCAACCGCACCGAGCATTTGCAAGCCGGTGCTGCGCTCGGGGCGACGCTGCATTTGGTCTGTACCGGCCAAGCCGAAAATATCAACCCCACCGCAGCCTTGCCAGCCGAGTGGCCGGTGGGCACGCGCATGCATGCCAATTTGGCCGCCTTTGCCGAGTACCTGTTGGTGCAGTGCAAGGCGGTATCGGTGGCTTCACCTGCCCCAGAAGCCACAGTTTAAGCTATCAAAATAAGAGCTAAATAGGCTGATGGGACGCTGGCTAGAAGCCAATTCAATGAAAAAATAGCCCGAATGTCGTGGATTCAACAGTCTCTGGAGGTATGGTCTGCACCGACTGCCAGCCCTGCGCAGTCCACAGGCGGGGGGGCCTGCCGCGAGATTCGGCTCGGCGACACGCTGGTGGCCTACGCGCTACAGCGCACCCGTCGCCGCAGTATGGGTCTGGTGGTGGGGGCGGAGGGACTCTCAGTGCGTGCGCCGTTGGGGGCCTCGCTCGGTACGATTGAAGATGCTTTGCGCAACAAAGCGGCATGGGTGCTGCGCAAACTGGCCCAAACCCACGCGCGCCAGCAGCAGCGAGAGCATGCCCGCATCGACTGGTGCGATGGCGTGGTGCTGCCTTACCTTGGTGCGCCGCTGCGCGTAGTGCTCGATCCGGCAGCGCCTGTGACGGGCACGCTGCATCCTGCTGCGCCAGCATTGCACATGGGCTTGCCCGCTGGGGCCGGTGCCGTGCAAATACGCGATGCCGTACAAGCATGGCTGATGCAGCAAGCACGCACCCATTTCACGGCCCGGTTAGCGCACTTTGCGCCGCTGCTGGGGGTGCGCTGGAGCAGCCTGCGCCTGTCCAATGCCCAGACCCGTTGGGGCAGCGCCAAGTCGGATGGTTCGATCCGCCTGAACTGGCGGCTCTTGCACTACCACGGCAGCATCATCGACTATGTGGTGGTACATGAATTGGCACACCTGCGCCAGATGAACCACAGCCCCCAGTTTTGGGACACCGTGGCCGCTGTGGTACCCGACCACGCCGCACTGCGGCGCAGCCTGCGCGAACAACCAGCTCCCGATTGGCGTTGAGTTGGGGTTAGGAAATGCGCTCAATCAGCGGTAGCGCTTTGCGCTGAGGGCGGGGCAATTCCAGCCGCAAATTCAGATCGGCCAAACGCTGCTTGATCAAAATCGGCACCACATTAAAGTGATCGGCCAAGCCCTGCAAATACGACATTCGCTGCTGTTGTACGCAATCGAGCAGCGCTTGGCTTGGAATCAGCAGGGCCAGAGCAAACTGGTTCGCTTCGCTGTCGATGCGGCTTTGGTGGTTGGCGTGAAAATTGTCAGACACCTCAATCAGCCGCTGCGTACCGGGGCGCAAGTGGTGCAGCGCGCGGTGCCCCAAAGCGTGTGCCACGCCGTAACGCTGGCGCACCAGCGGTTGCTGCTTACCGATGAGGATGCGGGCTTTGTTGTCGGGGCTGATGTCGATGCGGGCACACTCGGGCAAAGAGTCGCTCAAGACCACGGTCACACCCATCTTTTTGGCAATATGTGCCAAATTGACCGGCACCGACCGATCCCAGTAAAGATTCAAAATACCTTCCGCAAACAGGGCCATGCGGCATTATCGTGGGCTTGCCCGCCTGTGCGCCGCTAACGGGCGCAGAAATAAGAAACGCCCTGTATCGCATCGCCACCAAAATGGCTTGCGGCACAGGGCGCTGAGAGCGCTGGTGCTTACGCTGGCAGCGAGATTTTGACTTGGTAGCTTGGGTCGTTTTTCGGGTGGCTCTGGTTGGTGAACACCGAGCGATCGCTCTTGAGCACAATCACTTCAAAGAACGGACGGAAGCGCTCTTCCGAGACACCAAAGCCTTGCAGGAATTTGCCCAGCAGCGCTTGTTCTTCGGGTTCGGGTGTGCCGTCGGCCAAGGACGAGTCGATCAGATTGACCAAAATGCACATCTTTTGGGCATCGCTGAGCAGCGGAGCGGCTTCTTTGAGAAAGTTCTCGATTGAATTTTTGCGCCGGTACTTCACCGCGTTGTCGAGCAGGGCTTGATTTTGTGCGCCAACGCCAATCGTGCCATTGCTTTGTTCTTGGCCCCCGAGCACCGACAGCAGGTGGCCGATCTCTTCATGATCGATTTCTCCATCTGCCGACATCATGTAGATCAGGCTGGTGGCAAATGCCAAGTGGGGAGTCATTTTGTCGCCCGAATCGCCCTTGAACATATCAAACAGACCCATTGAATCACTCCTTGAAGGTGGTGCGCAGCCCTCGCAATGCCACGCGACGCACGGTGAAAGACATTAAAAACCCTGTGCGCCTGCCAATGCCTGCGCAGGGCCAGTGTATAGAACAAAGTCGATTGAATACCCCTAAAACCCCACGGCCTAATGGAACGATTGCTATTAAATTCATAGCTTACTATCCAGTACGATCAAAGGCTAGATGCTAATTTAGCTTAAAAAATCCCTGTCCATAGCGTTGGGGCAGGCACTGGTGGGCATCTTGGTTCAAAATCTGGACTCCATCCCTTTGTTACCGTTTTACCCCCTCGCACGCCATGACATCAGCTTCCTTCTCGACGGCCACTTCTGCCAGCAGCAGCACCGATGCTGCCTTGCAAGTCCCCAGCCCCGCCCAAGGCTACGCGGGCGACATGCCACCCGCGCTGGCGTGGCAGTGGGCACAAAGCGGCAAAGCCTTGCTGCTAGACGTTCGCACCGATGCCGAGCGTGCTTGGGTGGGCGAGGTGCCCGGTGCTATTGCGCTGGCGTGGAAGCTCTGGCCCGGCATGGTGAACAACCCCGACTTTGATGCCCAACTGTGCGCCGCAGTGCCTGCGGGGGCCAAAGTCATGATGCTGTGCCGCAGCGGTATTCGCTCGGTGGCGGCGGCCAAGCGGGCCACCGAGTTGGGGTTAGAGGCCTACAACATCCTCGAAGGATTTGAGGGCGAACCCGACGGCCAAGCCCAGCGCGGCAAGGTCGGTGGCTGGCGCTTTCATGGCTTACCTTGGCGACAAGGCTGATTTTGGCCCATGTCGATTCGTTTTCATGGGTTGTACTCAGGCAATCGAACGATGTTGATCCAATAATCGCCAATACCGCGGACGATTTGGATAAATGCATCCACATCCACGGGTTTAACAATATAGCCTGAGGCAAAGTGATCGTAACTATCGAGCATATCGCGCTCGGCATCCGAGGTGGTCAAAATGACCACTGGGCGGTTGTGCAGCACCGGGTCGGCCTTGATTTTCTGTAGAAACTGGCGACCATCCATGCGCGGCATATTCAAATCGAGCAAAATTAAATCGGGCTTGGGCGCGTCGGCATAAACGCCTTCGCGGCGCAAAAAAGCAAAAGCCTCTACACCATCCGATACATGGTGCAAGTCTGCCAGCACCTTGCCCTCCTCAAAAGCCAAACGCACCAAGTGGGCATCGGCTGCTTCATCTTCAACTAGTAAAACGGTTAATTTTTTATATGGACTCATGCCCTACTTTCTAAAGGTATATCGGTATTCAGCCGCAGGGCTGGTAAATTAAAACAAAAGCGACACCCTTGGCCGTTGCCATCCGACTCGACCCAAATATGCCCACCATGGCGTTCGACGATCTTGCGTGCCACGGCCAAACCAACCCCTGTGCCTTCGTATTTGTCGTGCGTTTGCAAGCGCTGAAAGACACGAAACAGCCGGTCAAACTGACTCGGGTCAATCCCGATACCGTTGTCGGCGATGCAAAAATGCCAACCACCACGTTCCGGCACCACGGTGACATCCAACACCGGGGGACGGTCTGGGTCACGGTATTTGATGGCGTTGCCAATCAGGTTTTGCCACAAGCGGGTAAATTCGTCGCGGCTGGCAACAATTTCAGGCCAATCGCCACTGATGCGTACCGTTGCATGGGCTTCGCGGATGGCAGGGGCTAAAAAGCGCAGTGCCTCCTCGACTCCATCGCGGCTGGACATCGACACCAAAGGCTGACCGTTGCGCCCGACACGCGAATATTCGAGCAGCGAGACCAGCATTTGGTCCATGCGTTTGGCACCATCGCTTGCAAAGTGCATCATCTGGCGCGTATTGTCGTCGAGCTTATCGGCCAGTCGTCGCTCCAGCATTTGCACGTAACTGTGGATCATGCGCAGCGGCTGGCGCAGGTCGTGCGAAGCCACATAGGCAAACTGCTCTAGCTCGGCGTTGGAGCGGGCCAGTGCCTCGGTTTTTGCCTTCAGGGTTTCTTCTGCCCGTCGTTGTTCGGTAATGTCGCGGCTGATGCCAAACAAGCCAACCACGGTGCCGTTTGCGTCCAGCAACGGCCACTTATTGGTACTGAACCAACCTAATTCTCCAGCCGCATTGTAATAGGGGTCAATTTTATTGAGGAGTGCTTTTCCATCCCGAAAAATTGGAATTTCTTCTTGGTGGTAAATCTGCGCGGTATCGTCTGGAAAAACTTCTAAATCGTTCTTGCCTATCATTTCACGCCAGCTTGCATGCCCGGTAATTTCGGCCAACGTCTGACTGCAAAAACGGAAGCGGCTTTTCTTGTCTTTAAAATAAATAAAATCTTTGGTGTTTTCGAGGAAGGAAATGAAATCGATGTTCAATTCATTGATTTTATTTTCAATTCGAATCCGGTCTGTGATATCGTTGAATATGGTTGCAAATTTTCCAGGTTCAGGGCTGAATGCCCGAACCTCAAAATATCGGTCTAATGGGGCGGCGTAATTTTCAAATTGGGCAGGTTTTCCTGTCAGTGCAACCTCTCCGTAGCGCTCAATCCAGATAGACTCTGTGGTTGGCATAAGCTCCAGAACAGTTTTTCCGATGGTGTTCTCAGCTTTCAATCTGGTCATTTTTTCAAAAGCTGGATTGATGGCAATAAATCTATAATCTATGGGTTTGCCGCTAGGGTCGCAAATAATTTCGTGCGTTGCAAAGCCGCTCATCATTTCATCAAATAATTTCCGGTATTTTTTTTCACTTTCAGCCAGTGCTATCTGCCGTTTAACAGTGATGTCGATCAATTGGTTAAATCCAACCACCAATGCGCCAATTTCATCGTGGCTATTCTTTACAGGCAAAGATTGAAGCGCTTGTTTTTGATGTGCCATTGCTGTTAGCACCTGTACCGTCGAAAGCATGGGGGCCAGTTGACGGCGCAATATCCACCAAGTCAATCCGCCAGCCAAAATGGTGAGAAAAATGGTGGCCCACAGCATGCGCTGCTGCATTGCATAAATGGGAGAGAATGCTTCTTCGACCAGAATTTGTATCCCAACGTACCAACCAGCCACCGGAACACCTTTGGCAGATGCTAAAACTTCTTCCCCGATAGGGTTAGTGAAAATGGCATAGTTTTCATAGCCATTGACAAACTTATCAACGGTTGGATTAACGCCCGGAGAGGGTAGCGGGCTCATAATCCTACGCTTGTCTGTGGCCGTAATGACCATGCGGTTTTTTGGGGCTATCAGCAAATAGCCGCCAGTTTTTCCGTACGCATGGTTTGAAATTTTATCTAGAAAATTTGGTGCTCCAAAATTCGTAATACCAGCAATTGCTCCAATTACTTCGCCTTGTGCATTATGAATGGGCGCAGTCATGCCAAAAACAGGAGCATTGAGTTTTTTTCCCATTACGGGGCGGCCAATATTTGATTTATTTTCTCTCAATGCAGTCGCTATGGTGTCAATGTCTAAATAATTAACACCAATGCGACCAGCATTGGGGAGACTATCGGCAATCGCCATGCCGTCGACTTGGTGAATAATCACGCCACCATTGAATAAATCTTGAAGAATAGGCCTTTCTTCAATAAATTTCTGGGCTAATTTTTTATTTCCAATGATTTCTGGTGTGATGATATGGGCTACCTTCTCCAGCGCTCCTAACCTGTCACTAATTTGCTTGTTTACCTCTGATGCCATCAAAGAAACGGTTGAAAACTGTTGCTCGCCCAGTATGCGCCGCATATCTTCTTCTAGCATTTTGCTGATGAAAAATGACAGCGCAAAAATACTTATAACAAAAATACCCAATGTAGAAAAAGTAACCCGCGCTTTGATAGAAAGGTTCGCAAAAAGGGTGGTTTTCAACGGATTTCTCCCCCGTGAAAAATCAAAATTCATGGTGCTAAGTCGGTGTTGGTGCAGGGTGCGGGCAAAGTAAAGTAAAAGCGACAGCCTTGGTCTGCACCTTCAGACTCGACCCAAATACGTCCACCGTGGCGCTCGACAATCTTGCGCGCCACTGCCAAACCGACCCCTGTACCCTCGTATTTATCGCGTGTTTGCAGACGCTGAAAGACCCGAAACAGCCGGTCAAATTGGCCCGGGTCAATCCCAATACCGTTATCGGCAATACAAAAGCGCCAACCAGCGTTTTCAGGTGCTACCGTAATCTCTAGTTCGGGCGGGCGGTTGGGGTCACGGTACTTGACGGCATTGCCAATCAGGTTTTGCCACAAGCGGGTAAATTCGTCGCGGCTGGCAATAATTTCAGGCCAATCGCCGCTGATGTGTACTGTTGCATGGGTTTCACTGATGGCGGGCGTTAAAAAGCGCAGGGCCTCATCGACCCCATCGCGGCTGTTCATTGGGATAAAAGGCAGGCCTTTGCGCCCCACTCGCGAATATTCGAGCAGCGAGATCAGCATCTGATCCATGCGTTTGGCACCATCTATGGCAAAGCGCATCATCTGGCGGGTATCGTCATCGAGCTTATCGGCCAGCCGCCGCTCCAGCATTTGCACATAGCTGTTGATCATTCGCAGCGGTTGGCGCAAATCGTGTGAAGCCACGTAGGCAAATTGTTCGAGTTCAGCGTTAGAACAGGCCAAGGCCTCGCTTTGTTTTTGCAGTGCTTGTTCGGCGTGTTTGCGTGTGGTGATGTCCCAATGTGTACCGGCCATCCATTGGGGTTGGCCGTCCGGGGTGCGGCTAATGAGCTTGCCCCGGTTGATGATCCAAATCCAATGGCCGTCTTTATGGCGCATGCGCGCTTCTAACTCGTAATGGTCTTCCTCGCCATGAAAGTGGCGGTCTAGCAACTGAACCGAGCGGGCTAAATCGTCAGGGTGTACCAAATGCTTCCAAGTATGAATGCTGATCGGCGACAGTTCTTCTAGGGTGTAGCCGACCATTTGCGCCCAGCGTTCATTAAAGTGGGTTTGGCCGGTTTGCACATTCCACTCCCAAGTTCCGACCCCGGTTCCCCACAAAATGTTGGATAAACGCTGCTGCTCTTGTGCTAATTCTGCGGTTCTGGTTGCCACCTGCTGCTCGACGGCATCTTTGGCTTGCACCAGCGCGAGTTCTTGCTGGCGCAACTGCTCGACCAGATTGGACAGTTGCAATTCACGCCGGTGAATGCTCTGGTAGAGGTGTACCCGATTGATGAGCAAATTGTCATCAATGGGCTTGGTCATGTAATCGACTGCACCGATATCGTAGCCTCGGTGGATGAACTCTTCGGCCTTGAATACCGCAGTGATAAAAATGATCGGAATACTGCGCGTGCGCTCCATCATTTGCAGGTGGCGGGCCGTCTCAAATCCATCCATACCCGGCATTTGTATATCAAGCAAAATCAAACTGATGGGCCGTTCCAAAACACAGGCCAGCGCTTGCGCTCCAGAGTTTGCCTCGATGACCTCACAGTTTTTGACCCGCTGGAGCAGCGCCCGCAAAGTAAACAAATTATTCTGGTTGTCGTCGACGATGAGAACCGAAAAAGTATTTTTGTTTGCTGAGTTCATGGCATTTTTCCGACGTAACGGTAAAGATGCTCGCTGTCGGCATAGGGTTGAAACTGACACTCTTGTGCCATAGCGCGCAAGCCGTCGCTGGGGCCTAGTAATAAAAAGCCCTCACGGTGCAGCGATTGGGCAAAAAGACGGAAAACCCGGCGTTGCAAATCAGCATCGAAATAAATCATGACGTTGCGGCAAACGATGAGCTGAAACTCATTAAAGCCGCCATCTTGTCCTAGAGTGTGGTGGTGAAACAGCACCCGCTCGCGGTAGCGGTCTGCCACCTTCAAGAAGCGCCCATGGTCTTCTAAGCGCTCTGCAAAATGACCACAGTTGCAAGCGAGGCGATGGTTTTCTTGACTTTTGGGCAGCACTTCACGTGGGTACAAGCCTGCTTGGGCCAGTTCGAGCAAAGTGGGGTTGATGTCGGTGGCAAAAATGCGGCTCTTATCGAGCAGGCCCTGTTCATCCAGCATCATCGCTAGCGAATAGGCCTCCTCGCCGGTCGCACAGCCAGCTGACCACACCTTAATCAGCGGAAAACTCGCTAGATAAGGCAGCGTTTCGTGGGCCAGCTCGCAAAATTGTTCAGGGTGGCGAAAGAATGCCGTGACGTTGATGGACAGTTCGGTCAGCAAGCGCTGCGTTATTTGGGCATTGGAAAGTGCTGCCAACTGGAAATCAAAAAATGAGGCAAACCCACCCTGTTGAATCAAGTTGGTGATGCGCCGCTGTACCGTGCCGCGCTGGTAATTGCAAAAATCATAGCCAGTGTGCTCATGCACTGCTTCCAAAAACAGGTTCAGCAACGCGCTATCGACTGCATCGACGCTGCGACTGCGTGGCGACACCGCTGCAGCCACAACACTGGCAAGCCCGCGCAGCTTGAGTTGGTGGTCAAAGTGACCGGCCGCATAGGCCTTGTCTGGCAGTATCCTGGCCTGAGCGCAGTCGCTGCCGTCCTCCACGAGCACGCCGCCTCCGGCGGCGCGCACAGCCGCACAACCGGCCACGCCATCGTGACCAAAACCACAGAGCAGCGCTACCAGCGCCCCGGCACCGTATTCGGCTGCTACGGACTCAAACAGCACGTCAATCGAGGGCCTAGCAAAACTGATCTTCTGATCGCGTGTGAGGTAAACCAATCCATGCGCCACCTTCATGTGGTGGCCCGGTGGGGCGATGTAGATGGTGTGGGGTCGCACTGGCATCAGGTTCTGCGGCATCACAACGCTGTAGTTGGTGCGCAGCTTGAGCAGCTTGTCGAGCAAATTAACGTGGTCTTCTGATACATGCTGGGCAATGAACACCACCACATCACTGTCGGGAAGGCGTTCAACAATCCCGATGATTTTGTCCAGACTCTGGGCTGAACCAGCCAACGCAACAGCGTGGCAGTTTGCCAGCAGCGTTTGGGGCGCTTGGAGCGGTACGGGCAGTACCGGCAACGACAAACGCAGCAAGCTAAAAGCCAGCGAAGGTCGGTAAGCACGCACCTTCAAATGGATGCCCCGATCCAACGCAGCGGCAATAGCCTCAATGACCACCGTCGGTAGCCTGTCGGCATCAAAGCAGACCAGCTCAATGGGCTGTGGATCGGGTGATGCCAGCAAGGCACACAGTTCGCTGGCCTCAAGAGGGCTTTCGCATGGACCCAGCAGGTTGATGCGCCGACAGGCTGTGCCTGCCGAATTCAATACGTTCTGCACGCTCAGGTTCATCACCGACCCTCGCACCAAGCGGCAGCCATGTTGACCAATACGTCGTAATCTGCCGGTTTTGCCAAGTAGTCATCGGCCCCTGCTGCCAGTGCTTTTTCGCGGTCGTTGGGCAGTGCTTTGGCAGTCAATGCCATGATGGGAATAGCGGCCCAACGTGGCTCGGCGCGCATGGCTTCAATGGTGGAGTAGCCATCCATCTCGGGCATCATGATGTCCATGATGTCCATGATGACCAAATTGGGTTGGCAAGTTTGTAAGAAGTCCAGTGCCTTGCGGCCATTGAGCGCCACATCAATCTTGGCACCTTGTTGCTCTAGCGCGGCGGTCATGACAAAAAGGTTGCGCGGATCGTCATCGACCACCAAGATGTGCCGGCCCGCCAAGCGCTTTTTGCCACTGCCCGCCGGTTCTTGTGGTGTGGTGTGCCCGCTGCGACGCTGCGGCACTTTCTGTAAAAAGTGCTCGATGTTTTCTTGTAAACGCCGTTCAGCTTTGGGCGCTTTGATGATGATGCTTTCTGAATACTGGCGCAAACTGGCATCGGTCTCATCACTGAGCGGTGTATTGCCATAAAACAGCACCCCCAAATCAGGGGCCGCAGCGCGCAGTTTGGCCGCGATGGCCCGGGTGGCCGCTTGGCTGACCGCATCGCTGCCCAAGTCCAAAATGGCAACACGAAAATCACCCTCGGCCAGCAATTCGGCCGCACTGGTCGGTGTGGCATCCAGCGCTGTGTGGGTCACCAGTGTGGCATGGGCATCGGTCAGCAGAGGGCTAATTTCGCTAGCACTCAGGGTGCCATTCGTTATCAGCAACACATCTTGCCCCATATGGCCCGCACACTGGGCGAGTACTTGGGCCTCAACGTGGGCAATTTGCTCGGCATCGACGGGCTTGTGCAACCAACCCATAGCACCCTCGCCCAACAGGGCGTTATCGCGGTCACGCCCAGAGATGATGTAAACCGGAATATCAGCCAGTGCGACATTGCTTTTTAACTGGTGCAGTACGGCGCTGCCATCCATGTCCGGCAACCCCAAATCGAGCAAAACGCCACTGGGTTCGAAACGCTGCACTAAATCCAAACCCTCTTTGCCACAAGCGGCCAGCAAAGTCTTGTAGCCCAAACGCCGATTGATATCGAGGATGGCCTGTGCAAATACCGGATCATCGTCAATCAGCAGCAGTACCGGGTCATTGTCGCCAATATTTTCGCGGTCATCGCTGGGCCAAGGTCGTGCGGTTGGCAGTGGCACAGGGGCTAAAACCGGTGCCTTGGTTGGCTGGGGCGCAGTGCTTGCAGGGGAGGCGATTTTGGTGGGATTGCCCTTGGGCTGTGGCGTGTTTTGGCGCTGCGTATGCACTGGTGATACCTCGGGCAAGCGCAGGGTAAAAGTGCTACCTTCGCCAAGCGCACTGACCAATTTAATATCACCACCCATCAGGTGCGCCAGCGACAGGCTGATCGATAGCCCCAAGCCCGTGCCGCCATACTCGCGGCTGGTGGAGCCGTCGGCTTGCTGAAAGGCCTCAAAAATCAGCGCTTGTTTGTTTGCCGGTACGCCAATACCTGTGTCTTGGACACTGATGGTCAGTGGTAGCGCCGCGCCCGCTTGGTGCTCTAAACGCACCACAACACGGCCATGGTGGGTAAATTTGATGGCATTAGAGAGCAGGTTTCGCACGATTTGCGATACCTTGTCTCTATCGATTTCTAGGGTGGCATCTACCGTGTCTTCTACCAACAGCTCCAAGCCTTTGTCGTTGGCTGCGGCAATAAACAGGTCGCGAAATTCTTCGGCCAGCGTGCTGCTGGCAATAGGTGCAGGGTGCAACTCCATGCGCCCAGCCTCGACCTTGGACAAATCCAGCACATCGTTGATTAAGCGCAGCAGGTCTTTACCTGCGCTGTGGATGACATCGGCACGCTTGACCTCTTCGGCTCCGAGCTTGTTGTCCTCGTTGCTGGCCAACATTTTGGCGAGCAAGATAATCGAGTTGAGTGGCGTGCGCAGCTCATGGCTCATATTGGCAAGAAACTCGGATTTGTACTTTCCCGACATTTCCAGTTGTTGTGCCCGTGCATCGAGTTCTTCTTGCGAACGCTCTAATTCTTGGTTACGCAACTCCAGCGTTTGTTGGGCCTCTTCCATATTGGCATTGGCTGCTTGCAAATCAGATGCTTGCTTGAGCAATTGCTGCTGCTGTTCTTCCATCTGGCTATTGGTGGCCTGCAATTCAGCGGTTTGTTGCTGCAATTGCTGTTGCTGCTCTTCCATTTGGCTATTGGTGGCTTGCAGCTCAGATGTTTGTTGCTGGAGTTGCTGTTGTTGCTCCTCCATCTGGGCATTGGTCAATTGCAGCTGGCGGCTTTGCTCTTGTGCTTGGCGGGTGGCTTCTTCAGAAATTACCAGCAAGTCCTTGATGCGACTCTTTTGCAGCACGGCATACAGAAATGTGGCAACACTTCCGGCTGCTGCATTCAGATAGTCGAGCTGGATCGGGTTGAGCGTGGCGTTGCAAGCAATTTCCAACACCCCATACAACACCCCTTGGCGTTGCAGCGGCCAAGTGTAGGTAACGTTTGGTGCTACGCTGCTGGTGCCAGTGACGATGGGCGGTAATTCGGTGTGCATGCCTGCATGGGTATGCAAGACGATGGGTTTGAGTTCCCGTGCTACCTGCCCGATAGCGCCTTCACCGGGCTTGACTCTGGCCCCCAGTGCATGGCGTTCGGTGAACATGTAGCTGCCGAGGAGGTCGAGCACCTTTTCTTGTTCATTCCAGACATACATCACACCGCGACCCGCCTCCAAGGTACGCCCAACCTGTGCAATCGCCAATTCTGCTAGGCGTTGCGGAGTCAGGTCACCAGTTAAATTGCGGGCCAGCTCGGCCATGCCGTCTTTGAGCCAGTTGCGCTGGGTGTTGTCCTGTTGGTTTTGGGCCAGCTGTCGTGTCATGTTGTTCAGGGCATTGCCTAAACGGTCGTTTTCGGACAAGGGCACAACCTGACCAGAGAAATTGCCGCTGGCAATGGCATCTGCTTGGCGCGCCAGCACATCCATGTTGGCAACAACCCGCTGGGTCGCATCGAGCATCTGGCGAATAGCGTCTTGGGCTGGGTAGTCCATCGTTTCTGCCAGCGCTTGACCCTGTGCCAAAGATTCCAACTGGCGACTCACAAATTGCAGAGGTTGCAGGAGTTGGTCACTCATGTAGCGGGTCGATGCCACCACCATCAATCCCAGCAACACAATCAGGCCACAGAAAACAGCAATAAAAGTATTTAACTCGGCCAGCGCTGCATTTTCATCCACCACACCGACCAGAAACCATTGCAATGTCGGTTGCTGTGGGTTGGGCACAATCGTTCGAAAAACGTGGATATGCCCCGCACGCGTGATGATGCCCTCGGACTTGCCGCGCATCTCTTGGAGTAGGTTGTGGTGTTCTTGATTGAGGTTGTGGCCGTGGCCTAGCAGGTGGCCGAATTGTTTGTTTGCATCAGGGTGAAACAAATAATTGCCATCGCTATCGATCAGGGTAAATTCGCGTTCTTGCTTATTTTTGTTAGCTTGGCGGATTAAATCGTAAAAAGCGGAGCCTCGCACTGTCATTATGGTTAGGCCATAGGTGACATCGTTATCGCCAATAAGTGGCTGTGCAAAACGCACTACCGGGACATGTGGTTTCTCGATTTTTCCATCCTCGGTATTTAACTCAATGGGGCTAATGTTAATCTCTCCCCGCTTGAGCTTTAAACTATCGTTCAGGTATTGGCGCGAGACGCTGTCATGCAATTCGTTCTGGGCCAGTACACGGGCCTTACCGCTGTCGTGGTCGGTTTTTATATGGATGATTTCCCGACCATCATGACCAATAAAACGAATTTTGTAGTAATAGTTGTAGTTTTCGGCAAAACTTCGCAGAGTGTCGCTGGCTATGTTATGCCACTCGCTCATCTTGGCTTCGTCGCCTATATCCATCCAGTAGGCGTAGCGTTGGGTGGAATAAAGGTTGTTGACGAAGGCTAAGTTGTCGCGCTGTACGGCAATGAGCGCATTAATATTGGACGCAATTTCATTGCGGTTGCTTTCTAATAACTGTACTGCCCGGTCGCGGTAAGCTACACTGGCATTAAAGTAACCGTAAAGACCAATAGCCGATATAGCCAAAAAAGCTGTTGTATAAAACAGCGCCTTCAGCTTAGTATGAATACTAAAACGGCGAAAAGCACCACTGCCAAATAGTTTGGTGTGCATAAAAATGCCTACTTTGTGCGGATTTCGCCAAGTTTGGTGGCAATGTAGCCCAGCAGTTGCACTACGTCAGAGGGGGTTTTGTTCTCGGCATATTCCGCCGGAACCGTGATGCGATGCACCATGCCAAGCTGTGCCTTGACCCGCTGCAATTCAGCCAGCGCCAGACCAACCAAGCCGATCACATCGTCGGGAACGGTTTTCTCGGTCGCTTCAAAGCCCTTAAAGTCTGTTATTTCTATCCCGTAAGAGCGCTGTAAACGCTGAATATGGGCCAAAACAGCAAATACAGCCTGCAATGAATCCTTGGGTTGCAGGTTGTCACGGCGCGGCGGTGGTGCAACGTTGTCGGCAATGCCCTGATGGCGCAAGAGCAAATTGACATCTTCGTTCAAGCGCTTGACCTCGCTGTAGACATCGCTGGGGGTAGAGACCCCCGCCAATAACTCCAATTCACCCGAAATTTGGTTCAGCTTGTTGTAAACATCTCTTGGAAGTTTGCCCGTCACAGGTACTAGCGGTGGTGGCTGGCCGGGAATGTCGAGATTTTGCTTGAAGATGGCAATTTCGGTCAGGATGCGTTGGGTCATGGCCCAAGGCTGGTTGGGTGGCATGTCCAGCATCGGTTCGATGCCGATGGGGGCGATATAAACCATTCCATGCTTGCGGCGCAACTTGCCCAACTTGAGCAAAACGTTGTACCCATTGGTCCACACATGGCGTGGCTTTAAGTTTCCCATCTTGGCATCGACGTGGGCCTTGCCAGTCACTTTGAAGTGGTGTTTGAGGGTCTCTATTTCGTGTTCAATCCGCACGGCTTGGGCATACACATCAGACGGCGTGGCCTCGCTAGCATGAGCACCCCCTGACAGCAAAAACAAGCACCAGAGGATCAGGCTGCGCAGAGGGTAGAGGCGTATTTTCAAAGCGACGACCCAGTAGCAGGTGGTAGAGCCACTTCTTGTGGCGGGCGTGGGGCATCAAACAGGTAGTAACGGTTTTTTCCACCCAGTTTGGCTTGGTACATGGCTTGATCGGCTTGGCGCTGCAACTGGTCTGCATCAATCTCTTCGATCTGCGGATAAAAAGTCACGCCCAAGCTGGCTGAAACCTGCAGCGTGTTCTCACCAAATACCACCGGCTCGGCTGCTGCTGTCAGCAAGCGGTTGAGCATCGGAATGCAGTGTTCAATGTCACTTAAATCAACCAAAACCGCAACAAATTCGTCTCCGCCGATACGCGCTAGCGTGTCGCTTTCGCGCAGCACATTCTTCATGCGTCCGGCCAAGGCAATCAACAGTTGGTCGCCCGCTTCATGACCATAATTGTCGTTCACGGCTTTGAAGCCATCCAAGTCTAAAAACGCTACTGCCACCAATTTGGCTTGTCGGCGGGCCAAGGTCATGGCTTGGCGCAGACGGTCGGCCAAGAGTACGCGGTTGGGTAGGTTGGTGAGCGCATCAAAGTGTGCAATGTGCTCCAGTTGTTTTTGGTGGTCTTTGACCGAGGTGATGTCAGAAAAAAGCGCCACGTAATGCACGGCACCACCATCGGGGTCGCGCACAATGCTGACGGTTTGCATTTCAGCGTACACCTCGCCATTTTTTCGGCGGTTCCAAACCTCGCCAGACCAGTGGCCCTTTTCGTTCAGGTCAGACCACATGGTGTCGTAAAACTCTTTGCTCTGACGACCAGAACTCAGAAAACGCGGATTGCGTCCGACCGCCTCATCGTGGCTGTAGCCGGTAATGCGGGTAAAGGCCTCGTTGACGTTGATGATGGTGCCGTCGGACTCTGTAATGACGATACCTTCACGGGCGGTACTGAAGACACTGGCAGCCAAACGCGCATCGGCATCGCGGCGACGGCGCAGCATGGCGTAACGAATCGCACGGCGCAGTGCCGAGGCCTCGCCACCCTTGGTCAGGTAATCCTCTGCACCGGATTCGATGGCAATCTGGGTCGCTGCTACGTCGTCCAGTCCGGTCAAAACCACAATCGGTGCGCCAATCAGTGCGCGGCAATGCTTGACGGTTTGTGGGCCACTCGAATCGGGCAAATTTAAATCGAGCAACACCACATCAGGTCGTAATTTATGGCCTTCAATCAATTGCTGTGCAGCCGCTAAAGAATCGGCAATGTGCACATCGAAAGTTTCGTCACCACGTTCAAGAAGTTGCCAACGGATGAGTTCTGCATCGCCGCGCTCATCTTCAATCAGCAGCACGACCGGGGTCGTAGGTTGGCCTTTATCTGTCAGTCTCATAGTGATTTTTTAGGGCCGAGTTCAGTTTTGTTCCGGCAAACGAACAATGTTGTGCCAGTAATCGCCAATACCGCGCACGGTCTCAATAAATGCATCAATGTCCACCGGCTTGACGATGTAGCCTGCAGCAAAGTGGTCATAGCTGTCGAGCATGTCGCGTTCGGCATCGGAGGTGGTTAAAACCACGACCGGGCGGTTGTGCAGTTCGGGGTCTGTTTTGATTTTTTGTAGAAACTGGCGGCCATTCATGCGCGGCATATTCAGATCAAGCAAGATCAAATCGGGTGTGGGCACATTGGCGTACACACCCTCACGCCGCAAAAAGGCAAAGGCCTCTACGCCATCAGAGACATGGTGCAAATCGGCTTGTACCTTGCTCTCTTCAAATGCCAAACGCACTAAATGGGCATCAGCTGGTTCGTCTTCGACCAACAAGACGGTTAGTTTTTTACATTCGCTCATGTAGTAACCTCCAAAGGTAGATCGAATACGATGCCGGTGCCACCCTCTATTCCATCTTCAATCTGAAAATGTCCTCCGGCCAAGCTAATCATCTTGTATGCCAATGCCAAGCCCATACCGGTGCCTGGGATGGTGTTGGGCACTAGACGGGTAAACAAGCCCAAAACTTGTTCTCGGTACTCAGGGGCAATGCCGCTGCCATTGTCAGCAAACCGAAAAACGGCCCGGTCGGCTTGGATGGTTGCACTGACCTCAATACGCAAGGGTCGATGGGAGTCACGGTAACGCAGTGCATTATCTAAAAGAATAGTAAATAACTCGCGCAAAAACTTCTCTGCCAGCCGCACAGTTGGCAATGGTTCCATCAGCACAATTTCAGCATCTGCGGGTTTTTCGCTGGCAACTGCAATGCAGTGGCGCAGCACAGCACCACTGTTGGCCGAGCTGGTGGTGCCTACTTTGGCGTGGTCAAGGGCTAGGTAGCGTTGGGCATCGCGTACCAGTTCAGATAGGCGTTTTGCCTGCGTATCAATAAAGTAGAGCGATTGGCGGCTGTCAGGGTCGGTGATTGCACTGGATTGACTGAGCAAACGTTGGGCAAAGCTGGTCAATCGGCGTGCAGGCTCTTGAAAATGGTGGGCCATGACCTCGCCAAGGCGCGTTAGTTCGGCATTGGCCCGCGCTAACGCTGCGATGTTGGCCTCGCGCTCTTGCACATGCTGGGCGACATCGGATAAAAGTTTGTTAATGCGGACAACCAAGATGCCAATTTCATCGCGCTCATGGGTGGCGGGCATGGCCAGCATTTTGACGTTACCGGAGGCTGTGTCGATGTTGGACTCAAGGCTGCGCGCTACATCCCGAAGCGGCCCTGTTACCAAGCGCTGGCTGATCCAAAGCATGAGCCACGCCAGCATGCCGGTACGCAGCAGTCCCATCAATGCTTCGGTACCCACGCGTTGAAAATAAGCTCTTGCTGCATCGCCGCCATTGACCACGATTTCTAGTTTGCCCACATTTTGGGTGGTGGCCTGTTGTGGCTCTGTATGCACCAAGTTGATCGAGAACACCAAATGATCGCCAAAAAAAGAAGTTTCCCACGCTGGGCGCTCTGGTGCTTGGCGCACTCGTACTGCCAACAATTGACCATGCTCGCTGGTCAGATGGGCCTCGCCCACTCCATCAAACTTCAGCAAGCCAGCCAGAATGTCGCCGGCCAAGTCTTTATCAAGGGTGTAGGCTGCCTGCACTGCACCGGCCTCGACCGAATCGAGTATCTGGTGGGCTGATTTTTCAATGGATTGGCGAGTTTGCCAATAGTCGCGCAAAACGACCCCGATGCTCAACATCAGTCCGGCAACCAAGGCAACAATCACCACCCACAGAGCCTGTCGGCGGCTTAAACTGTTTTGACCAAATTCGCTTACGGTGGGCATAGGCATGGCTCAACTGATGCGCCAACGGCGACCGACCCAGCGGTCAATGATGGCCTCAAAGACCCCTTGGCGCTTTAAGCGTTGCACCGCAGACTCGATACGTCGCAGGGCGTTTACATCGGTGTAATGCTTGGAAACATGGACAGTGACAGGCGCTACTTGCAGCACCAACTGTTTGCCCACTTGGGCATCTAGGCCCATGTTTTTCACCAAATAGTGCAGCGAGACACTGTTGCCTGAGATGGCGTCGAGCCGCCCCTCGCGCAACATCTGCACCATCGTTTCATAGTCACGCACCTCGACTTTGACCAAGGTGTTGTCAGCATCAAAACGGGGCGAAAGTCGAATGCTGCGTATGACACCAATACGCAAGCCACGCAAGGCCTCGTAATCGGGCAAGGGGTGTTGTTTGTTGGCAATAACGACCGTACCAAAGTCCAGCAAGTGTCCGGCATGGGCATACATACCTTCGCGGTCGGGTGAACGGATTAAAAACGAAATATCGGTGCTGCCTTGGTCTAGCTCTTGCCAGACGCGAGCGTAGGGCTTGAGCGTCTTGACGATGGTGACACCGGCCTCGGCTTCAATGCGGGAAGAAATTTCCATCAAGATGCCTGCTGGCGCAGCTGCGACGCTGCTGTCGGTAGTTGCCGGAAAGTAACTCCAAGGCTCTGTTTGCATCAGGGCTGCCCGTACCAATGCGGGTGTGGCTGATGCTGGCACTTTGGTTTGTGCTTGGACTGGTAGAGCCAGAATGCTTAGCCAAGCCAACAATAAGGAAGTCAAAAAATGAATTGGCATGGTCTTTTTGTTATTGCTGTGCATCGGCCTCGGGAGGACGCACTGGGAGGGTAAAGCAGAAGCGGCAACCCTGATCTAACCCATCGGATTCGACCCAAATGCGCCCGCCGTGGCGCTCGACGATTTTGCGCGCCACAGCCAGACCTACACCCGTGCCTTCGTATTTGTTGCGGGTATGCAGGCGCTGAAAGACCCGAAACAGCCGGTCAAATTGGCCCGGATCAATCCCGATGCCATTGTCTGCTACACAAAAACGCCAGCCTTCGTCGTCAGGAGCCACCGTAATCTCTAGTTCTGGAGTACGGTCTGGAGCACGGTACTTGACGGCGTTGCCAATCAGGTTTTGCCACAAGCGGGTAAATTCATCGCGACTGACCATAATGTCAGGCCAGTCGCCAACAATGCGGACTGTGGCACTGGCCTCGCTGATGGCGGGGGCTAAAAAGCGCAGTGCTTCATCGACCCCCTCGCGGCTCGACATCGACACCAAAGGCTGGCCCTTGCGCCCTACGCGCGAGTATTCGAGCAGCGAAACCAGCATCTGATCCATGCGCGTAGCACCATCGGCAACAAAATGCATCATCTGGCGCGTGTCGCCGTCGAGCTTTTCGGCCAAGCGCCGCTCCAGCATTTGTACGTAGCTGGTAATCATGCGCAGTGGCTGGCGCAAATCGTGCGATGCAATATAAGCAAATTGCTCCAATTCGGCATTAGAGCGGGCTAAGGCTTGGGTTTGTTGCTGCAAGGCATCTTCAACCAGCTTGCGCTGGGTAATGTCTCGGGTCACGGCCAATTGCACCGTCTGGCCGTTTTCTTGAATGGGTACGGCGTGGGTCTCCATCCAATGGCGTCCGCCCTTGAGTCCAATGATTTCAAAAGCCAGTTGCACCGACTCCCCGTTCAGGACGCGCTGGTGCATGTCCGCAAAGGCTTGGCGGTGTTCGGGGGCAATCAATCCTTCCACGGGTTTGCCTGCCACTTGCTTGAGGGTATCGGCCTCGATCATGCGCAAACCGGCAGGGTTCATGCGTGTCAGGCACCCCTGAGCATCGACAATTTTGATGCATTCGGGTTCGTTCTCGATGATGGCCCGTTGGCGTGATTCGCTCTCTTTGAGGGCTCGCTCGGCGTGCTTGCGCTCCGTGATGTCCCAATGGGTGCCAACCACCCATTCGGGTTTACCGTCGGGGGTGCAACTGACCACCTTGCCGCGGTCCACCACCCAAACCCAACGGCCCTCTTTGTGGCGCATGCGCGCCTCCATCTCGTAGTGCTCCAATTCACCCGAAAAGTGGCGGGCTAGCAAATCGCCAGATTGCGCTAAATCGTCGGGGTGCACTAACTGGGTCCAAGTATCGATGCTGATCGGAGAAAGCTCTTCGAGCCGGTAGCCGACGATTCTGGCCCAGCGTTCGTTAAAGCGGGCCTCGCCAGTTTGCACATTCCACTCCCATGTGCCAACGCCAGTGCCCCACAAAATATTGGACAAGCGCTGCTGCTCTTGTTGCAGTTTTTGCTCGGCCTGTTTACGTTCGCTGATGTCGATGCCGGTGACGGCAATGTAGCGATCTTGGCCTGCTAACACTGGCACCGCATGAAACAGTACGGTGATTTCACCACCGCTGATAGTGGGGTGCATGACCTCAAAACAGGCATAGGTGCCTTGGGTAGCCGCCTTGATGGCACGCTCAAGGGCAACCTTGTCTCCCGTATGAGACCACCACGGGGTGTCGGGAAAATACTTTCCGAGCACTTCTTCACGGCGCAGCCCAATCACCTTGAGGGCCGTTTCGTTCACTTCAATCAGATGTCCGTGCTGGTCGAGAATTCCTGCCAAAAAACTCGATTGCTCAAACATGCCGGCAAACAGTGCTTGGCGATAGCGCATCTGGTACGTTGCCAAGGCAGCTACGGCGGAGCTTTTATGCAAGTGCCAGATCGCCAAAATAGAGCCAAGCAATAGGAAGGCCATCAGCGCTAAAAAATTAGCGACCCCTTGGTACCAGCTGACCAAATAGTGGGCTTTTGCCAATCCGACCTGTACATAGAAAGGGTAGCCATCAAGGCGCTTGAAGCTGACAAGGCGTTCAACGTTATCACCGTAGGATGTCAGGCTGAGCGTGCCCATGCGTTCACCGGCTTCAATGCGTTGGCGCACCGGGTTGTCTTTGGGCAGTGCTTGGTTAAAGTCTTTTTCGTTCAGGCGCGGTGTGCGCTGAATGAGTGCCGAGGTATCGCTGCGGCGCAGGAGAACCACCCCGCCCTGTCCCACGTCGATGGTGCTGAAAAGTCGGCTGATTCCAGCCAAGTCAATCACCGCATTGACCGTGCCCAAAAAACGGCCTTCGGTATCGCGCAGTGCGCGCACTTGGGTGATAGACCACTGCCCCGTGGTACGTGAAATTTGAGCCTCTGAAAAAGACCAAGTTGCCGTGGGGTTGTCGCGCAGGTACTGAAAATGGGGCCGATCGGCAATGTTTACCGCTCTGGTATCTTGGTCTGAAAGGTAGCGCAATTGACCTTCAGCATCGAAGATGTTGATGCTCTGAATCAGTACAAAGCTGGCTTTGATGTCGGCCAACCGCTGCCCCCAAGCCAATCGGTTCTCTGCAGGAGGGTTGGGGAGCAAATCTGCTGCTTTGACGCCGCGTGCAATGTAAGTGAGCACACCACCAATGCGGTAAAAGTCACTCGATAAGTGCGACTCAATCAGCTCTACCAGGTTGCGTGTTTCCACTGCGGCGCCAGCCTCGGACTGGCGGTAGCGGTCGTCCAGAAAATAACCCGACAAGGCAAGGATGAACGCTAATACAGCCAGCATCCAGCCGATCAAGGAGCGCGGTGCAACGGGTGCGCTGACAGGAGATGAATCGGGGATTGCCATCATGGGAGATCACCAAGTGCGCGGGAAGCCTCGGAGTTTAGCCCGGGGTTGAGAGCGCGAACGGCGTAGCCGTTCCATGATGCTAAAATTTCTACCAGTGTGAATAAAATTCCAAATTTTCCCGCCATTAGGCACTTGGAATCCAGCACAGAAATATCCGGTAATTTGCCGTCCATTAGTGGAATCCGAAAGGTAGGCATCTTGCTGAATAAGTCGGCGCAAGCTGATGCGGTCGGGCATGGCCGTCCTGTAGAGGGAATCCCCGTCATTCATGGCAGGGAGGATGTCAATCGGTCGCAAATAGAAAGCCCAACTACACAAGTTCGCAGTGTCGCACCGGCAGTTCAGTCGCGCGTAACCCGCAGCACCTCTTCTCGGCTGGTAATGCCTGCGCTAATCAAGCGTTCGCCATCGTCGCGCATCAACGCCATGCCCCCTGCGATGGCTGCGGCGCGAACATCGGCTTCAGCAGATTTTTGGTGGATTTGTGCGCGAATGGCATCGGTGGTCACTAGCAGTTCAAAAACCCCGGTGCGTCCGGCATAACCAGTGTGGCCGCAAGCCTCGCAACCGCCGCCGTGGCAAGTGGTGCAGGTTTTGCGCACCAGCCGCTGGGCCAGTACGCCCAGCAGCGATGAACTCAGCAAAAATGGTTCTACGCCCATATCGGTCAGGCGGGTGACGGCGCTGGCGGCATCGTTGGTGTGCAGCGTGGCCAGCACCAAATGCCCGGTCAGGCTGGCCTGAATGGCGATCTGCGCGGTCTCGAAGTCGCGGATTTCGCCAATCATGATGACATCGGGGTCTTGGCGCAGGATGGCGCGCAGGGCTTTGGCAAAGGTCAGGTCGATTTTGGCGTTGACCTGCGTTTGTCCGACACCGGGCAATTCGTACTCAATCGGGTCTTCGACGGTCATGATGTTGGCCTGCGTTGCATCCAAGCGCGACAGCGCTGCATACAGCGTTGTCGTTTTGCCCGAACCTGTTGGGCCAGTGACCAAAATGATGCCGTGCGGCTGGGCAATCAGCCCTTCAAGGCGGCGCAAAACCTCGCCTTGCATACCAATGGCTTCGAGGCTGAGTTTGCTTTCCGATTTATCGAGCAGGCGCAGCACAGCACGTTCGCCGTGGGCGCTGGGCAGGGTTGAGACGCGTACATCAATGGCCCGCGTACCCAAGCGCAGGCTGATGCGGCCATCTTGCGGTAGGCGCTTTTCGGAAATATCGAGGTCGGCCATGATTTTCAGCCGCGAAATCAGAGCCGCGTGCAGCGCGCGGTTGGGCTGCACCACTTCGCGCAGCGTGCCATCGACGCGAAAGCGCACGCTGCTGTGGCGCTCATAGGGTTCGATGTGAATATCGCTGGCACCGTCGCGGGCTGCTTGCGTCAGCAGCGCGTTGAGCATGCGGATGATGGGTGCGTCGTCGGCGGCTTCTAACAAGTCTTCGACCGCAGGCAGCTCTTGCATCATGCGCGAGAGGTCGGCATCGGATTCGACTTCGCTGACCACGGTGGCAGCGCTCGATTCGCCCTGCGCGTAGGCGGCGCTGATGCGTTGGGCCAAGCTGTGGGCATCCAGCGCTTGGAGCGCATGGATGGGATGTTTGCGCAGCACTTCCGACAACGCGCCCACATCGGGCGTGGGGCCGTGGCACAACAGCAGTGACTGGCCGTCATCTTCCAGCAGCAATTGGGCAGTGCGGGCAAAGGCGTAGGGCAGGGGGTAGCGCATCGGGGGCTTTCCTTTGGCTCACAAAGGATTGGCAGGCGTGGGCTGCTGCGTTGGCGGGGGTTCAGGGCGCAAGGCAGGCAGCAGCGGCGCACCCGAGACCGAACCCATCACCGCGTTGGGTTCGGGTTGCACGGCCTGTTGCAGCGCACGGATGGATTCGTAGCGGTCGAGCATCAAAGCGTCGCTGGCAGCGGCATCGCGCACCACCACCGGGCGCAAGAAAACCATCAGGTTGGTTTTTTTGCGCGAACGGTTTTCACTGCGAAACAAGCGCCCTACCAAGGGCAAGTCGCCCAGCAAGGGCACTTTGTCTTCGGCTTGCGAGTAGCTGTCTTCGAGCAAACCGCCAATGACGATGATGCTGCCATCATCGACCAGCACGTTCGATTCGATAGAGCGCTTGCTGGTGGTCGGGCCGTTGGTGTCCTTGAGTGTGGACGAGTCAATTTTCGAGACTTCTTGGTAAATCGCCAGTTTGACTGTGCCGTTTTCGTTGATTTGTGGCCGCACGCGCAGCATCAAGCCCACATCTTTGCGCTCGACGGTGGTGAAGGGGTTGACGCTGTTGTTGCCGGTGGTGTTGGCGTAGGAGCCAGTGACAAAAGGCACGTTGTTGCCAATGACGATTTTGGCTTCTTCGTTGTCTAGCGTCATCAAGTTAGGGGTCGAGAGCACATTGGCATCGCCGCTGTTTTGCAGAAAATGCGCCAATGCTCCGAGGTAATACTGGCCGTTGCTGCGTGGGGCCAGCGCCATGTTGAGTCCGCCGCCCAGCGCGGTCAGACCTGACAGGGCTTTGGATGCCACCGCTGAGGTGACGTTCAAGATGTTCGCCCCGGCCGCGCCCGAGTTGGTGCCCATCACGCCGATGGTGCCATCGCCATTTTTGCCCAAAATGCCCTGCCACTGAATACCAAACTCGGCCAGCTTGTTGGCGGTGACTTCGACAATCAGGCTCTCTACCAGCACCTGTGCGCGGCGGCCATCGAGCTTGTCGATGACGGCGCGCAACTGGCGGTACTGTGGTTCGGGTGCCGTGATGATCAGGGAGTTGGTGGTCGGGTCGGCCTGAATTTGGCCGCCGGTGGAGGGCTGGTTGCTGTTGGGGCTGTTGCCTGCACCGGCGCTAGACCCTAAACCACCGCCCAAGCCCATGTTGTTGGCTGTGCTGGGGCTGCTGGGCGGGGGCGGGGCACTGCCCGTTGCCATGCTGGAAGCGCCCGTGCTAGCGCCATTGCCACTGGCGGCAATGGCCGCCCGCAGCGTGGCAGCGAGCTTGGTAGCGTCGGCATTTTTGAGGTAAATGACGTGGATGTTGCCGCTGGCGCTGCTGCTGCCCGGCATAGGGGCTTGGTCGAGTTTGGCGACCAGAGCACGCACCTGTGCTACCCGCGCTGGGTTGGCAGCACGCAAAATCAAGGCGTTGCTGCGCGGCTCGGCCAGCAGCGTGGTCTTGAAGGCATCGCCTTGGCCTGCATTGCCCCCACCGGCCACACCTGCTGCTGCGCCCGACTCGATGAGGCGCAGTACCAAGGGGGCTAAGTCGGTGGCAATGGCGTTTTGCAGCGGGATGATTTCAACGTCGCTGGCGTTGGAGACATCCATCGCGGCAATGATTTTTGCCAGCCGTTGCAAGTTGTCGGCGTAGTCGGTAATCACCAGCGCATTGGTGCCGGGGTTGACGTTGATGGTGTTGTTGGGGCTGATGAGTGGACGCAGCACCGGCACAAGGTTGTTGGCGCTTTCGTAGTTGAGCCGGAAAATCTGCGTGACGATTTGCCCGCCCGCAGGCCCGGCAGCGCCTGTGTTGGCAATGCTGACGCTGCCGCCTTGCAGTTTGGCATCGGCCTCGGGCACCACTTTGTACAGGCCCGCCGACTCGACCACGGTAAAGCCCTGCAAACGCAGCGCCGCCAAAAATTGCTGAAAGGCTATGGCTGGGCTGACGGCGTGTTCGGTCACTAAACTGATTTGGCCTTTGACGCGCGGATCGACCACCACATTGCGCCCGGTGATGGTTGCCAGCGTGCGGGCGATGGATTCGATCTCGGCATTGACAAAGTTCAGCGTGACCGGTTCGCCGGGGCGCACGCTGGCATGGCTGGAGGGAGGCGTGCGGGCGGCATTTTGGAGGTTTTGGGCATGAATTTGGCCTCCAGCGCTTGCCAGTAAAGCACATACAGCTATATTTTCGATAGCGATTCGCAGGGGGTGCTTGGTCAGGGAGTGCATGGTGTAAACGGTTAACCCAAGGTGATGATGGAGCGCGCGCCGCTGCGCCGCCCGATGATGTTGAGCAAATTCGATAGCGCCGATTCGCGTTCGGGTGTGGCGCTGGCCTCGCCGCTAAAGCGTAGGCGCTGGCCGACCCATTGGCCGCTGCCTGAGAGTTGCAGGTCGCCCTGCAGGGTGTCGAGCGTCAGTGTGGGCGCAGCGCCGCCGTGCAGCGTCAAGCGGTAGCTGCCCATGGGGCGCAGTGTCGAGAGGCGCGAGGACATGGCAAGGGCATCGAGCTGGGTTTGCCCACTCAGCTGCAAGCGGCCCTCTGTCCAGTCGGCTTGCAAGCCCTTGGTTTCGAGTACCAGCGGGCCGTCGAGTTGGAGGGTGTTCCACGGCGTACCCAAGCCCGCCAGCACATGGGCAGGCCATTGGCTGCTGCCATCGGCCACCGTGATGCGCGCACCACCCCAGCGGGCCTGCAATTGCAGTTGCAGTGGTGCGGTGGTGCAGCAGGTTGCGCTGATGTCAGCGCGCAGGCCCTCCATGTGTGGTCGCAATTGCCACTGCACCCGACCCGGCAAAGCAGCGCGGTTTTGGCTGGATTTGCCGCCGGTCAGTACCAATTGGGCCGAGCCAGCCCAAATGGTGCCGCGTGGTTCTAGCAGTTGCAGGTGTTCGCCACTGGCCTGCGCTAGCGTCGTTGCCAGCCACTGTGCGGGGGCATACACCAACACCGCAGGCAACGCCCCGGCCAGCACACCGGCCAACGCCCACGCCCAAGGTGCTCGCGCCATCGGCAGTGCCGAACCCGCTGCGGTCAAACGGCGAGCCAGTGCCGCAGGGCGGGCAGTGGGGGCAAGGCGAGAAAAAAAGGACACAGGGTTGAGCCGGTAGAGGGTGCTGGGGGTGCCGCGCGATCAGTGGGCTGGCAAGGTCAGCACCAAGGTGCCATCCCAGCGCGCGCTGGCCGGTGGAGCAACCCCAGCGCTGGGGGCACCAGCATTCACCACCGCATCGCTAGCGCCGATGGTGATGGGTGCGCCAGAGGTATCGGCCAGTGGCGTGGGCGTTGTGGGCTGGGGTGGTGCTGGGCGGTTGGGTGGTGTAGCCGTGCGGGTCAGGTGGGCCTCTTGCGGTAGGGTACGGGCGTTGCTGCGCGCTTGTGCCAGCCAAGCGGCCAAGGCATCGGCAGGCGTGCCTTGCAACGTCAGGGTGGCGCGGTCACCGACCACACTCAGGCGGGCGCTGGTGCCTAAGCGCTCAGTGACCGAGACTTGCAGCGCATCAAGCGCGGCTTGCGGTGTGGTGCGCGGAGCGTTTTGCAGCTGTTGGGCCTGCGCTTGCAGCGCTTGCATGTGTTGCCACTGGGCATCCAGACTGGCATGGCGGGACGGGGCGGTTTGGAGGGTGTGTAGCGCCGGTGCCAGCCCCAGCCACCACAGCACAGCCAGTGCGATCAGTGCGGCGGCGGCGCGCAGCAAATTCTTTTCACGCGGTGCCAAGGCTTTCCAATGGCGTTGCAGTGCTGAACGGGGTGCAGAAGGGGGGCGGCTCATGGAGTATCTCCAGCGCGCAGCACGATGGCATCGCCATCGGTGTGCAGGTGGTAGCCGCTGGTGCGTGCGGCGCTTTGGGCTGTGGCCTGTTCTGGTGCGCCCAATGCGGGGCCACGCAAGCGCAATTCGCCGGGTTTGTAATCGATGGCGCTGGCTTGCCACGCTGGAGGCAGAGCGTTGGCAGCGGCTACCAGCAAAGACTCGAAATCGCCCGCTGAAATACCGCCGGTGGCTTGGCGTAGCAATGCCAGTTCGCGCTCCATTTGCAGCGGTGCATCTACCACCACTTGAACGTGCGGGAAGGTTTGCGTTAGGGCGTTGCGCACTTGGGTTTGCTGCGCTGCCAGCTGTTGGCGCTCTTGCCAAGCCCAGACATTCAGGCCCCCCAAATGTGCCAGCAGCAACAGGGCTATGCCCCAGCGCGCTGCGCGCCATTGCGGTGCGTGCAGCCAAGCATCTGCCAGTGTGCCGAGTTTTCGCAGGCTGCGAATACGGCCCGAGCTGGCCAAATCCATCTGGGCCAAATCCCAAGGGCTGCGTGCAGCTTGTAAGTCGCAAGCGCTGGCGGTTTGCAGCGGTACGGTGCGTCCCAACACTTGCTCGGCCAGCGCCGCCACGGCAGGCTCGGCACAGGCCTGTTGTGCAGTCTCGCCACCGGCAGCGGTACCCGCCAGCGCCAGTGCTGCGCCCGAGAGTGGTAACACCGCCACGCCGAAATCAGGCCCTAACCCGGTGATGACCACCCGTGCGTCTTCGGGCGTACCCTGCACATACAGCTCGGGCCAACCGCTGGCGGTGGCACCGGGGGCAAATTCGGGTACCACCCGGGCTGGCGGGCGACCAGCGGCTTCGAGGGCGTGCAGGTGTTCGCGCAACCAAGTGCGGTCGCACACGGCGACCCACACGCTGTTGCCGGGCCGGGCATCGGGGGCCAGAGCAAAGTGCAGTTGTGCTGGCTCGTCAAGCAAACGTTCTTCGAGCAAACCTTCGAGCACAGCGCGCAAGCGCGGCGACTGGTTGCCAACGCCGTGGGGCAACTGCACCCGCTGCCACGACAAGGCACGGGCAGGCACCACGGCCACCACTTCGCCGGCCGCGCGGCCCGATGAGGGCAGCAGGGCGGCTGTGGCACTGGCGTGGTGGGTAGCGCTGTGGCCGTCGGCACTGAGCGTGTAGCGGTAGGTGGTCGCAGGCCCAGAGCGGGCCAACGGCAAATAAAGGATCAGGGTGCTCATGGAGGGGTTTCGCGGGCCATTGTAGAGGGCGGTTTTGGCATGCCCTGTGCCGTGCTGACAGCGCCGCGTTCGCGCCAAACGGTGCTGACGTTCAGGCCTAGGCGTTCGCGCACCACGAGCGAACGCTCTTGTACGGTGATGTCACCCAGCCGCAGGCGGCCATGCACTTCAAAGTGGTCTGAGCGCACATCAAACTGGTCGTTGTCTAGCACGATGTGGTTGCCCAGCAGTGCGCGCACATCGCCCAAAGTGCGAAAGTGTTGCCGCTGGCGGGCGGCCAGCAGTTTGTTGGCCCCGGACGCGTCCAGCCCACGGATGCTGGCGGTCAATGCCTCGATACCTGCCGTATTGAGATTGAGTTTGCTGCGTTGGGGCAGGAGCGTCACATAAGGTGCCAGCGCTGCTACGGTGCGGGCCGAGGTGCCCAGCCACGGCAATTGCTCTAGCGTTCGGGGCCGTAGCGGTGCATTGCTGTTGCTGCTGCCTTCCGTGGCTTGGGCTTGGAGCAGTGCTTGCGCCAAGGCGGTCAGTTCGCCCGGTGGCAGGCCGAGTCGGGTAAACAAGCGGGCAAACTGCTCCAGCGCTTCTTTTTGCACCGCACCATCTTCGACCAAGTTGGCTAAGTTCAGGCGCGATTGCAGGTCGATGATGTGGCCGGACAAAAAGGCATCGGTGGTGTCGGTGCTGGCATCGTCTTGCTGGGAGATGTTGCGTTCGGCGGCCAAGAAGGTGGACAGGCGCGCTTCTTCCAGCGGCACGGCCCAAGGTTCGGCCAGATGGTCGGCATCGCCCGCGCGCTTGTCTTCGTAAAGAATCAAACGCGACCAGTCCAGCGCACCGATCAAGATCCACGCCGATTGCACCCGTGCGCGCTCGGCGGTTTCGATCTCGATGGCGCGCCACTGTTGCCACAGGGCGGTGGCGGCAAACGAGGCCACCAGCGTGACGGTGAGCATGGCCAGCAACAGGGCCGCACCACGTTGGCGCAAGCGGCGAGAGGCGTTCAATTTTTACCTCCGCCTTTGAGTGGATTGGCCCAATCGCGCGTGATTGGGCCGGCCAGCGCCGGGCCGGGGGGCAGCTCCAGTTGCAAACGCACGCCGTCGGGGAGGCTGATGTTGGCACCGATTTGGGCGGTTTCGGCGCTGGGGGTGCCGCTGCTCGACAGCGGGTTGCTCCACGCATCGCCCCGGTAGTAAAAAATTTGCCATCCCGCCAGCGGCAGCAGTACCACTTCGCGCTGCTTTTCGGCATCACCCGGATTGCGTGCCCACATGGATGCTTGTTGCCACGCTTGTTGCCATTGTCCGCGTGTTCGCACAGGGGGCGATTGCCAGCGCAGCCATTGGTCGGTGCCTTGCACGTTGCGCCGTGTCCACGCCACCACCAAGGTGCCCTCGTCGGGAACGGCGCTGCTGCGGCGCGTCAGGCGCAGCACTTGACCATCCCAGTCCAGTGGGATGGTGGAGGGCAAGGTTTGCAGGGCATCCAAGTCCATGCCCCATTGCGCCAGCGCCGCTTGCAGTACCAACAGCGCATCACCGCGCTGGCGGGTTTGTTCTTGGGAACGCACCATGCCATCCAAGCCGCGCCAACTGACGACCGCTAGCAGCGCCATCACCGACAGCGCCACCAGCAACTCGACCAGTGTGAAGCCGCCCCAGTCGCGCCAGCGCCGAGCAGGACGGTGCAAAAAAGAAGCTGCCACCGTGTTAGCGCCTACCCACAATGGTGGTCAAGCGCAGGATCGGGTTGTCGCCGTCCAGCACCTGCGCATCCACCCGCCGAAAACTCGGGTTGGGCGTGGGTCGAACCACGACCCCGACCGTCAAACTGCGCCCAGCTTGCTCACAGGTTTGGCTGCTGTCGCCAATGGCGGGCATTTGGCGTGACAGGCGGGTTTTGACCAGTTCGTTTTCGGCGCACAAATGCGCCAGCAAGATGTCCGATTGGCGCTGGGCGTTGCGCGTCAAGGCGCTGGTGGCTTGCAGTCCGGCCAGCAGGGCAATGGCCACAATCGCCAGAGCTACCAGCACCTCAATCAGCGTAAAGCCGCGCTGCATCATGGCGTGGCCTGTACGCTGAATGGGCGCAGTCCATCCGTTGCCACGCGCAAAGCGCTTTCGGGCTGGCTGCGCTGCACCAGCGTGATGTGTTGTGGGCCAATCAGTGGCTCAGGGCCAAGGATTAACGTGTCGGGGCCGCGCACGCTGGTATCTGCATGGAGCCACTCCGTTGGCGCTTCTGCACCGGCCATGCGGCCTGCGCCGTCGAAACGAAAGCCGTCCGCTACCGCCTGCCAGCGTACCGGCACACCGCTGGCACGCGATTGCGCTCGGCCAGACTCGAGCAAAGCGGCCAGCCGTTCGGCTTCGCGTTCGAGTTGTGCTGTGCCGGTATCGCGCAGGGCCAACCCCACGCCCGCTGTTGCCAGCGCCATGATGCTGACCACGACCAGCAACTCCAGCAGCGTAAAGCCGCGCTGTTTATTGCCAACTGCCAATGTCGGCATCCTTGCCTTCTCCGCCCGGTTGACCATCGGCACCGAACGACATCACGTCGATCTCGCCCTTGATGCCGGGGTTAAGGTACTGGTACGGACGGCCCCAAGGGTCGTTGGGCAGCTTTTCGAGGTAGGGCTTCCAGTTCAGTGGCTGCGGGCCTTTGGTGGGTTTGGTAATCAGGGCTTGCAGGCCTTGCTCGGCGCTGGGGTAGCGTTGGTTGTCGAGCCGGTAGAGTTTGAGCGCTTGCATCACGTTCGTCACGTCTGTGCGTGCGGCGGTGCTGCGGGCATCGTCGGCACGGTCAAGCACATTGGGCACGATCAGCGCGGCCAGCACACCGATGATGACCAGCACCACCATCAGTTCGATCAGGGTAAAGCCAGCGGCCAAGCGGTGGCGCGCTGGGCGGACGAGGGTCAGGGGCGGTGTCATATGAGAAGAGGTTAATCGCGGTGGGGCAAGACAGGGCACTATCGCCCGAACCGGCTGAATAATAATCCTGCGATGGTAAAAAATTCAGAAAGCCGCTGGGCCGTGCGCCTGACAACCCTTGCGCTTTGGGCGTTGGCTGCGGCCAGTGCAGTGTATTGGGGGCTGCGTTTGTCGGCTCCCTCTGCGGGGTTGGCGGTGTCGGCAGCGGCTGCAGCACCCGTAGCGCCAGATGCGCAGGCGGTGGCGCGTTTGCTGGGTGTCGGCCCTGCGGTGGCAATGCCCACAGCGCCGGTGGCCTCAGCGGGTAGCCGTTTTGCACTGCTGGGGGTTTTGTCCGGGCGCAGCAGTGGCGGTGGTGCTGCGCTGATTGCCATTGATGGGCAACCGGCCAAACCGTTTCGGGTCGGGGCGGTGGTCGATGCGGGGCTGGTGCTGTTGGCGTTGGAGCCACGCCAGGCCCGACTCGGTGCAGCCGGTGGCCCCGCTTCATTGACGCTAGAGATGCCGCCACGGCTGTAAGGCGATATTTTTGAGCAAAATGGGCTGCTAGCCTTGGCGGGTCAAGCATAAGCAGCTATTTATTTGATAGCAATAATTGCTTCGTCCGCTGCGAACCTTAAGTGCATGATGGTTGCCATGGTGGTTCGCAGACCTTGAACCTATTGGTGTGAATAGGTTTTTCCGATTTATTTTGGACAAGGTGTTGCCAGATTGGTAGGCAGTGGCCGTGGTTCGCGGAATTAGGCAAATTATCTCTGTTGCAACAGTGGGTTATAAAGATGGCGTCGCGCCTCTTGTGGGCGCGTGGATTGAAACGTGTATCCATAGGTGGTACTTGCGGCTTGGGTCAGTCGCGCCTCTTGTGGGCGCGTGGATTGAAACAAAAGGTCAACGACTACGGCGAAGCCATCACTCGGGTCGCGCCTCTTGTGGGCGCGTGGATTGAAACCAATGCCACCAACGAAGCCGACCCATTTGGTGCGTCGCGCCTCTTGTGGGCGCGTGGATTGAAACATTTAGTGGGATGCGGGCAAAATACAGGCCAAACTCCTGTCGCGCCTCTTGTGGGCGCGTGGATTGAAACATTTATGGCGATTCGGCGCTTGATACTCTTCTTTGGTCGCGCCTCTTGTGGGCGCGTGGATTGAAACCCAACTGAATCACCCCCGACACTGCCAGCCCAATATCGTCGCGCCTCTTGTGGGCGCGTGGATTGAAACACCACCGCCGCAGTATGAAGGCGCGGCACCACCTGAGTCGCGCCTCTTGTGGGCGCGTGGATTGAAACTAGTTGCTTGGTACGCCGCTGCACGGCATCGTTGCTGGTCGCGCCTCTTGTGGGCGCGTGGATTGAAACTGGGTCGTACTGGCCCCGGTACTGGCGAATATCCCGGTCGCGCCTCTTGTGGGCGCGTGGATTGAAACACCCGGTTTTTGCGCGCGCCCGGTTCGTGGCCGTCGTCGCGCCTCTTGTGGGCGCGTGGATTGAAACATACTTGGCCTTGAGGCTGGCAATCGGGTCGCCCAGTCGCGCCTCTTGTGGGCGCGTGGATTGAAACGTGCCCATGCCGGTACTCGACGAAAGCGATTTTGGTCGCGCCTCTTGTGGGCGCGTGGATTGAAACAACGTGAATTTGCAGCCACACATCCCGCCCCGGCGTCGCGCCTCTTGTGGGCGCGTGGATTGAAACCATCCAGTCCCAAAGGTCTGCTTTGTCAGCGCTACGTCGCGCCTCTTGTGGGCGCGTGGATTGAAACATCAAAAAAAGAAGGCCACCATTGCCACGAAGGGCGTCGCGCCTCTTGTGGGCGCGTGGATTGAAACAATAAGGATATGTTGCAGCTTTACGAATCAGGCCGTCGCGCCTCTTGTGGGCGCGTGGATTGAAACAGCGTATCGGGAAGAATTTTCTTATTTTCTTAATTAAATGGGTCGTACCCCTTGCGGATGTACGGAGTGGAGTAGCATGAATGCACAGACGGTGAAAAACCGTTAGCCATACTCCTTTTGATGTTGGGTTAATTCAAATGCACACGATACAGGCGATGCTTCCCATCTGGTACTTTGCCCACTCTACGCCGTCGACCCAACGCGATAACTGGCAATCACTGGCCGAGCATCTATTACAGGTGGGCCAGCAGGCGAAGGAATTTGCGGCCATTTTTGGCGCTGGTGTACTGGCTGACGTTGCAGGACGTTTGCATGATTTAGGCAAATACACAGCAGAATTTCAAAAAAGACTCGCCAACGAAGGCCCCCGCGTCGATCATTCTGCTTGGGGTGCCATCGAGGCCTACCGGCGTTATGGGCCATTGGGCCAAGTGCTGGCTTATGGTATTGCTGGTCACCACACCGGGCTTGCCAACGGCAAAGACTCTGGCGAACGCACTGCACTGGTAGAGCGTTTGAAAAGTCCAGCGTTACCAACGCTTGATACGGTGTGGCAAACCCAAATTACCCTGCCCGCCACACTGACACCGCCCAAAGACTTCAAACTTTATGGTGCCACGGTGGCAGAAAAGAAAGAGCGCAGCAATTTTCAAGTGGCGTTTCTTGCGCGGATGCTGTTTTCTTGTTTGGTGGATGCTGACTTTATTGACACAGAGCGCTTCTACGACCGCGTTGAAAATCGCCATTCGCACCGGACAAGGGCGATGCCTGATCTGAGCGCACTGCGTGAAAAGCTCAACGCCACGCTTGAAGAGTTCAAGCCAGACCGACCAATCAATACCCTGCGGGCAGGGGTATTGCACCACGTTCGCGGCCAAGCAACCAATGCGCCGGGGTTGTTTTCGTTAACAGTCCCCACAGGAGGTGGCAAAACGCTGGCATCGCTGGCCTTTGCGCTAGACCACGCTATTGCACATGGCCTGCGACGGGTCATTTTTGTGATTCCGTTCACCAGCATCGTGGAACAAAATGCGGCGGTGTTTCGCCAAGCGCTAGGAGATTTGGGCCAAGATGCCGTGCTTGAGCACCACAGCGCCTTTACAGAAGACCGCCATCAAGCGCCTGAATCGTCTGCCAAATTGCGCTTGGCGATGGAAAACTGGGATGCCCCGATTGTGGTCACCACCGCAGTGCAGTTTTTTGAGAGCTTGTTTGCCGCCCGTCCGTCACAATGCCGCAAATTGCACAACATTGCTGGCAGTGTCATTATTCTGGACGAAGCGCAAACCATGCCACTGAAACTGCTGCGTCCCTGCGTGGCAGCCATTGACGAGTTGGCCCGCAACTATCGGGCTAGCGTGGTGCTGTGTACCGCAACCCAACCGGCGTTGAATGCGCCTGATTTTGTGGGCGGCTTACACGGTGTACGTGAGCTGGCACCCGAGGTCCCCCAACTCTTTGAGCAACTCAAACGGGTGCAGATTCACCACATCGGCATACAAGACGATGCCGCACTGGCTCAGCATTTACGCACACGCGAGCAGGTGCTGTGCATCGTGAATAACCGCAGGCATGCACGGGCGCTGTACCAAGCAATGGCCGATTTACCGGGGGCCTACCACCTGACCACTTTGATGTGCGCAGCCCACCGCAGTTGCGTGCTAGCCCAAGTGCGCCAGCGCCTCAAAGATGGTTTGCCATGTCGGTTGGTATCCACTTCATTGATCGAGGCGGGTGTCGATGTCGATTTTCCAACCGTTTTGCGTGCCGAAGCAGGGCTGGACTCCATCATTCAAGCCGCAGGGCGGTGCAACCGCGAGGGTAAAAACCGCACCGATGCTAGCGAAGTGCTGGTTTTTGCCGTTGCGAACGAAGAGTGGGCACCCCCGCCTGAGTTGGTGCAGTATGCCCAAGTGGCCCGTGAGGTACTGCGCCAGCACAGCAGTGATCCTGTATCGCCCGAAGCGATTCGTCAGTATTTTCAGAAACTGTACTGGCAGCAAGGCAGTGATGCGCTCGATCAGCACCATTTGATGGGATTGCTGGAAAAGAGCCAAACTGACAGCCTGCCATTTGAAACACTGGCCGCCAAATTTCGCATGATCGATAACGTGCAGAAAGCCGTCATTGTTCCGTATGACGATGATGCATGCCGCTACATCGAGAACGACCTACCCTTTGCCCAAGGCAGCGTGGGTTTGGCGCGCAAATTACAGCCCTATGTGGTGCAACTGCCGCGCTCTGCTTTTGATGTGTTGTGGAAGGCTGGAGCGATTGCAGCGATAGCCCCTGAAAAATGGGGGCAGCAGTTTGTTGTGCTGAAAAACAAGGTCATCTATGACCCCCATTTTGGATTGCGGTGGGACAACCCAACCTTTATCCCCTGCGTTGACTTAGTAGTTTGAAAAAATCTACGAAATTCTATGGAAGTAAAAAATTTGGTTTAGGATGGCACCATGTCATCACCAAGCGCTTGGTGGTGTGGATTGAAACCATAGTATTTCATTGGCTGGCGTGTGTAAGTAATTCAAAGACACTCTGGGTACACCTCAGGGTGTCTTTCACCGGAGTGCGACATGGGGTACGGAATACGTCTACGGGTGTGGGGTGAGCGCGCCTGTTTTTCAAGACCAGAAATGAAGAGTGAGCGTGTTTCCTACGACACGATCACACCTTCTGCGGCGCGTGGCATTTTGGAAGCGATTCACTGGAAACCCGCCCTCCACTGGACAGTGGATCGAATCCATGTACTTAAACCGATTCAGTTTGAAACCATCCGGCGCAACGAGGTCGGCAGCAAACTCTCTGCCGCCAGTATAAGCAAAGCGATGAAGGCAGGCGGTACCGCCGGACTGACCACTTACGTCGATGAAGACCGCCAGCAACGCGCTGCTACGGTGTTGCGTGAGGTCGCTTACGTGATCGAAGCGCATTTTGATTTGACCGACAAAGCAGGATCAGGAGAATCTGTTGGCAAGCACCTTGACATCTTCAACCGCCGTGCGCGCAAAGGCCAGTGCTTTCAGATGCCTTGTATGGGGGTGCGGGAGTTCCCAGCGTATTTTGAGTTGCTAGAACAGGGGGCTGCATTGCCCACCCCAGATGTCAGCCTGCAAGGGGCACGCGATTTAGGCTGGACGCTGCACGATATTGATTTTGCCAACGGCATGGCCCCGCGCTTCTTTCGGGCGCAAATGGTTGATGGAGTGATTGATGTGCCCCCTTGGCATAGTGAAGAGGTCAAAGCATGATCTTGCAAGCTCTCTACAACGAATACCAGCGCCTACTCGAGCGTGGTGAAGACGGCCTCTCGGTGGCTGGCTACAGTGCTGAAAAAATCAGTTACGCCATCGTTTTAACCCCAGAGGGTGCTGTGGCCGACATCACAGACATTCGAGATCTTTCGGGAAAAAAGCCACAGCCGCGCATTATGAGCGTGCCCCAACCTAAGAAACGCACCTCTGACACTAAATCCAATGTGTTGTGGGACAAAACCAGCTATGTGCTGGGTGTCAGCGCGACCAGCCAGCGCACCTATGAGGAGCATGCCGCCTTCAAAGCACTGCACTGTGCAGCGTTGGCACATGAAACTGATGCAGGCCTTAAAGCGCTGAACACTTTTCTACAGGCATGGACACCGGAGCATTTTCAGGTGCCGCCCTTTAAGCCTGAAATGCTGGATGCCAACATTGTGTTCCGGTTGGATGGTGACAATCAATACCTGCACGACCGGCCAGCGGCCAAAGTACTGCGTGCCCGCTTGCTGGACACCCGTGAGGGCCAAGCCAGTGCCACGGCCATGTGTTTGGTAACGGGCGAGTATTTGCCCACTGCCCGGTTGCATCCAGTCATCAAAGGTGTGAATGGCGCCCAATCTTCTGGGGCTTCTATCGTTTCTTTTAACCAAGAATCGTTTTGTTCTTACGGGAAAGAACAGGGCGACAATGCCCCCGTATCCGAGCAAGCAGTGTTTGCTTACACCACCGTGCTCAACCACCTGCTGCGCCGCAGTGAACACAACCGACAGCGTTTGCAGATTGGCGATGCCACCGTGGTGTTTTGGGCTGAAACCGCCGATACCGATCAAGCGACCCGGACAGAACTGTTGTTTAGTCAACTTTTCGACCCGCCCCAAGAAAGCGATGCACAAGCCACTGAAAAGCTGCGCCGGGTGCTCGACAACGTGGCCCAAGGCCGCCCTTTGCAAGAGATTGACCCCCAGCTTGATGCAACGACCCGGATGTTTGTGCTGGGGTTGGCACCCAATGTGTCACGCTTATCGATTCGCTTTTGGGAAAGCGACACGCTCGAAGTTTTTGCACGGCGTTTTTCCCAACATGCCCAAGACCTGCACCTTGAGCCACTGCCTTGGAAAACTGCCCCCAGTGCTTGGCGGTTGGTGCTGGCCACTGCACCCTCGCGCAATGGGAAAGCTAAATCAGAAGATGTGCTGCCACAACTGGCTGGTGACGTGGTCCGTGCCATATTGACTGGCATAAATTACCCCCGCAGTTTGTTGGCGAATGTGGTGATGCGGATGCGTTCCGACGGCGACTTGTCCGGGGTTCGCATTGCACTGTGCAAAGGGGTCTTGGCCCGTGAGCAGCGCCAACGCCAAGGGGTTAATGGTTCCAACAAGGAGGAAGTTCCCGTGAGTCTTGATGAACAATCCACCAACCCGGCCTATCGGTTAGGGCGGCTGTTTGCTGTGCTGGAGGCGGCACAACGCAGCGCGCTGGGCAGCCAGATCAATGCCACCATCCGCGACCGCTACTACGGCGCTGCCTCGGCCACGCCTGCATCGGTCTTTCCAGTGCTGTTGCGCAATGTCCAAAACCACCTGAGTCGCTTGCGAAAAGACAGACCGAATCTGGCCAGACATCTCGAACAAGACATCCGCGAGATTGTTGGGGGGCTTTTGGCATCCTTCCCGCGCAGCCTGCGAATAGAAGATCAAGGCCGGTTTGCCATTGGCTATTACCACCAGTCGCAAGCGCGTTTTTCTAAGGTAGACAACGCACTATCGTCCCATGCACTGGCCAATGAGACTGTTGCCGATACCGATACCCCGATATAAGGAGCTTTGCATGACTGCCATCACCCACCGCTATGAATTTGTCTATCTTTTTGATGTGACCAACGGGAACCCCAACGGCGACCCTGATGCGGGAAACATGCCGCGTTTAGATCCCGAGACCCACCGGGGTTTGGTGACCGATGTCTGCTTAAAGCGCAAAATTCGCAACTTTGTCGGGTTGGATAAGGAGAACACCGAAGGCTATGCACTTTACATGCAAGAAAAAGCCATTCTGAACCAGCAGCACGAACTGGCATGGAAGGCACTCGGTCTTTCTAAAGAATCGACAGACAGCTACAAAAAACTGCCCAAGGAGGAAGCCAAGGCGCGAGAGTTAACGGCTTGGATGTGCCGTAATTTTTTTGATGTACGTACCTTCGGCGCGGTGATGACTACTGGAGTCAATGCAGGCCAAGTGCGTGGCCCAGTGCAAATAGCCTTTGCCACATCGATTGACCCGGTAGTGCCGCTTGAAATCTCTATCACCCGCATGGCGGTGACGACTGAGAAAGAAGCCGAAAGCCAAGGCGGTGATAACCGCACGATGGGGCGTAAGCACATCATTCCGTACGGTTTGTACCGCGCCCACGGCTTTATCTCGGCCAAACTGGCCGAACGCACCGGTTTTAGTGACGACGATTTACAACTGTTTTGGCGCGCTCTTAGCAATATGTTTGAGCATGACCGCTCTGCTGCGCGGGGCGAAATGTCTGCCCGCAAGCTGATTGTGTTTGAACACGAGAGCGCCATGGGCAATGCCCCCGCGCATGTTTTATTTGATGCGGTCAGAGTCTTGCCCACTAACCCTGCGGCAGAAACCCCTGCGCGGACTTTTGCCGATTACCGGGTAGAGATTAACCACGGCGCCATCCCTGAAGGGGTGATGGTCAAAGAATTACTCGGCGGATTCAAAACTGAAGTGCAACACCCTGGTTTTTAATGAATGAGGGTGGAGTGCTGAGAGGCGTTCAGGA
>JAIEMS010000032.1 GCA_019751915.1 Burkholderiaceae bacterium | reverse complement strand
TTTCCTGTCAACATCAAGGGTCTTTACAACCCCCAACATCACCACCAAACTCAATCACCACCTCAGCAGCAATCCCGCCCAGCGAAGCCTCGTATTCTACACCGCTTTTCAGCAACATGTCAACAAAACTTAGAAACTTTTTTCAAAGCCCCTCAACACCACCATCCGCAACCCCAGCTCTCGCCGAAACCGCAAACCATCAACCCCAAAAAGAATCAATCAGCAGCGAAGCCCTCGATTATGGCACAACATTTGGACTGATTGCAACATTCGGCGTGTTTTATTCCCACTCAACACGCCGAATGGGTGCGTTAAGCGGTTTTGGCTGCCACCAAGTTCAATTCAGCCATCATCTGTTCGCGCATGACAAACTTCTGCACCTTGCCTGTAATGGTCATGGGCATATCTTGCACAAAGCGGATGTAGCGCGGCACTTTGTAGTGGGCAATTTGGTCGCGGCAGAAGGCACGCACTTCGTCTTCTGTGCATTCTTGGCCGGGTTTGGGCGTAATCCAAGCGCAAATTTCTTCGCCGTACTTGGCATCGGGTACACCAAACACCTGGACCGATTGCACCTTGGGGTGACGGAACAAGAATTCCTCGATCTCGCGCGGATAAACATTTTCGCCGCCCCGAATCAACATATCTTTGGCGCGGCCCACAATGTTGCAATAGCCCTCAGCGTCGATGGTTGCCAAGTCGCCCGTGTGCATCCAACCGTCTTGCACAGTTTCTTGGGTGCGGGCAGCATCGCTCCAATAGCCTTGCATGACAGAATAGCCACGCACCAGCAACTCGCCCTTGTCGCCCACGGGCACGGTGTTGCCTTCTGCATCGACTACTTTGGCTTCGAGCATCGGCTGAATGCGCCCGACCGTCGAGACACGCCGCTCCAGCGGGTCGGTGGTGGAGCTTTGGAACGAGACCGGCGAGGTTTCGGTCATGCCATAAGCGATGGTGATTTCAGACAAGTGCATCTGGGCGATCACCCGCTTCATGGTTTCAATCGGGCAAGGCGAGCCGGCCATGATGCCTGTGCGCAGGCGCGAGAGATCAAACTCAGCAAAGCGCGGATGGTCGAGTTCAGCAATAAACATAGTGGGGACACCGTGCAGTGCGGTGCAGCGCTCGTCACTGACCGCTTGCAGCGTGGCTACGGGGTCAAACGATTCTCCGGGGAAGACCATCGTTGCGCCGGTCGATACACAAGCCAATACTGCCAGCACCATGCCAAAGCAGTGGTACAGCGGCACCGGAATGCACAGACTGTCATTTTCTGAAAAACGCATCGCTTGGGCGATAAAGCGGGCGTTGTTGACCACATTGTGGTGCGTCAGCGTGGCCCCCTTGGGGTTGCCGGTGGTGCCGCTGGTAAATTGGATGTTGATGGCATCGTGGCACGACAGCACTTGGCCCAGTGCATCGAGCAGTGCCACATCGACCTTGGCCCGGCCATTGGCAAGCACGTCTGCATAGTTCAGCATGCCCGGCGTGTGGGCCTCGCCCAGACGAATCACCATCTCCAGTGTGGGCAGACGTGCAGACTTCAGTGCGCCGGGGGCGCAGGTATCAAGCTCTGGGGCCAAGCGTTGCAGCATCGCCAAGTACTGCGAGCTTTTGAGCTGCTCGGCGGTAATCAAGGCGCGGCAACCCGAGAGGTTGAGCGCATATTCAAGCTCGGCAATGCGGTAGGCCGGGTTGATATTGACCAGCACCAACCCAGCGCGGGCGGTGGCAAATTGGGTCACGAGCCATTCAACCCGGTTCGGCGACCAAATGCCCACCCGGTCTCCGGGACGCAAGCCCAGTGCCTGCAAACCGGCGGCAAAGGCATCGACCTCGGCCTGAAATTGCGCCCAGCTCCAGCGCACGTTTTGCTCACAAAACACCACCGCAGGGCGCTGGGAGAAACGCTGGACGGTGTCGGTCAAAAATTGGCCTATGGTGGCCTCAGACAACTGCACGTCGGTGCGGCCTTTGACTTGTGACAAGCCTGCCAGCGGTGCGATGTTCCAGTCTGAAGCAGTGGATGCGGTCATTTTGATATTTCCTCGGTGGTAAAAATACAGGCAAAACGCGTATTGTGCAGATGCTGTGTGAACCGAAAATGATGCACACGGCCTCGCCATTGGGCGATATTCCAGCACACTGAAAGGCTCTTCTCCCATGCTGAAACCATTTTTGATCCGTTGCCTGGCCGCCAGCGCCTTGGGTGCGCTGCTGGGGGGGTGTGCGGCCCCTCTGGGCGATCCTTATTACGATGGGCCAGACGCGTCTTATCCAGCCCATGACAGCGGCCCACGCGCCTATCCTCCGGCACCACCGCATCCCTACGACTGGCGACGACCCCAATACCCCAAACCGTATTACGAACGCGAAGAGTGGCGCGAGAGAGAGCGTGAACGTGAACGCGAGCGCCTGCAACAAATAGAGCATGAACGGGCCATTCAACAGCGCCGAGAACAAAACGAGCGCGAACGTGAGCGCGAGCGCCAAGCCAAACGCGAGCGGGAACAGCACCAAGAGCAACTGCGCCAGCAGCGTGAACGCGAAGAAGCCAAGCGCCAACAGGTGGGCGAAGAGATACGCCAGCAACGCGAACGCTTGCGAGAAAACCCACCACCAACGGCCCCAGACCGCAGAAGCCGCACTACAGACCGCTTTCAAAACGATGAGCGCTTTGACAACGAACGCGCCCAACCACGCTTTCGTGACCAAGTGCCGCGCCCACAAGACCGATGAGCAGACTCTTTAAGCTATATAAGAGATAGCAATAAATCTTTATTCTGCAAGGGCTACAAGCCTTTTTAAGCTGGATTTTTGGTTTTAAGGCCCTCGGGAGCCACCTGCGCCTGCGCCAGCCCTTGGGCTGCGCTGGGGTAGCGCAGGCGCAGGCCCAACTCACGGTGCAGGCGGGTGTTGTCTAGCCGACGCGACTCGGACATAAAACTCAGCAGCAGCGGTGGCAGTTGCGCTTGGGCCTCGCTGCGCGACAGGCGCGGCGGGCGCGCGAGGCCGTAGATATCAGCAGCCCGATCAAAGTAATCGCCCATCTTCCATTCACTGTCGTCGCTGGCGTGGTAAATGCGCTGGGCGGCACCCCACCATAAGGCACGGATACAAGTGCGGGCCAAATCGTCGGCATGGATGTGGTTGGTGAACACATCGTCCTGCGCCACCAGCACCGGAGTGCCTCGGCGCAGGCGGGCCTCGGGGGTGCCCCCCTCGCGGTCGGGGGCGTAAATGCCCGGAATCCGCAAAATACTGACCCGCACACCGGCACGGCCCAAGGTACGCACCGTGCGTTCGGCATCGACGCGGCGCTGGGCGCGGGGCGTGGCCGGGGCGACTGGGTGGGTTTCGGTGATACGCGCCCCAGCGCAGTCGCCATACACCCCACTGGTCGAGCCGTACACCAGCGCCAGCGGCAGGCTGCGCAACCGCAAAGCCCGTGCCAATGCCGTGGTGCGGGGGTCAACCCCAGCACCAGCGCCCGGCGGCGGAGCCAAATGCAACACCCGCGTAGCCAAACCCGACAAACGCCGCAGCGTGGCCGCAACGTCCAAGTTACCCAAAAGAGGCAGCACCCCCAACGCCCGCAGCGGCACCACCTGCGCCGGGGTGGAGGTCAGGGCCAATACCCGCACGCTCTGGTGCTGGCCCAACAGAGCACGGGCGACGCGCTGGCCGACATCACCGCAGCCAACGATCAAAATTCGCTGGCGACGAAAGCGCGCTGGCAAAGCGCCCAGAGGGGTTTGGTTTGAAGGCAAAATTCGCGCTCCATGATTTAACAGCCCCTAAGGATAGCGACGCTATGACCGATGCCGTAACCACCCGCACCCCCCACCAAATCACCGTGCAACCGAGTGGCCGCAGCTTTTCTGCGCTGGCCGGTGAATCCGTCTTGGCAGCGGCCATCCGCGCGGGCGTGGGTTTGCCCTACGGCTGTAAAGATGGTGCTTGTGGTGCCTGCAAATGCCAAAAAACCCAAGGTACGGTGGTGCATGGTTCCTACCAATCGAAAGCCCTGAGCGCAGAGGAAGAAGCCGCCGGTTGGGTGCTGACCTGCTGCGCGGTGGCACAAACCGATGTGGTGCTGCAGTCGCGCCAAGTGACCGACGAGAGCGCTTTTCCGATCAAAAAAATGCCCGTGCGCGTGACCTCAATGACAGCGCAATCGCCCGACGTAGTGCAACTGCGCCTGCAACTGCCCGCCAGTGAGCCGCTTCGCTACCACGCGGGCCAGTATGTCGAGTTTCTGTTGCGCGATGGCGTGCGCCGGGCTTACTCGATGGCCAATGCGCCGCACACCCTCTCGGCCACGCCCAGCATCGAGCTGCACATTCGCCACATGCCCGGTGGACTCTTTACCGACCACGTTTTTGGCAGCATGAAAGAGAAAGAGATTTTGCGCATCGAAGGGCCATTTGGCAGTTTTTACCTGCGCGAAGATTCCGACAAACCCATCATCTTGCTGGCCTCAGGCACCGGCTTTGCCCCAGTCAAAGCACTGATCGAGCAATTGCAATTCAAAGGCAGCCGCCGTGCGGTGACGCTGTATTGGGGCGGTCGTCGCCCCGCCGACCTGTATATGGACGCTTGGGTACGCGAGCGCATGGCCGACATGCCACAACTGCGCTACGTGCCGGTGGTGTCTGACGCTCTGCCCGAAGACGGCTGGAGCGGACGCAGCGGCTTCGTTCACCAAGCGGTGCTGGACGATTTTGCCGACCTGTCGGGCCATCAGGTCTATGCCTGTGGCGCACCCATCGTTGTCGATTCGGCCCGCGCCGCCTACACCGCCGAGCGCGGCCTGCCACCCGAGGAGTTTTACGCCGATGCGTTTACCTCGGAGGCCGACAAAGAACGTCAAAAATGATAGCTACTCATTCTGATGGAACAAGGGCTAGGGGCCATTTTTACCTCTAATTCCCCCGGCGCACGGCTGCCAGCACGTCGTCCAGCCGCCAGACGGCGCGCAACATGGCGTAGCGCACCCGCTGGCCTGCCACGGATTCGTTGCCCGCTTCTAGCCGCAAGTCCAACCCTTGGCGCGGCGTGTAGCCCAGCATCCACACGTTGCGACGGGCGGGCCGGTAACTGTCCAACCGGGTTTCTTGGGCTAACAAGCTTGCGCCGGGGCCGTTCAAAGTGTGGCGGGCCTGCAAACGCTCGGCACGCAGGCCCGCCTCCCACTGGGGTTGAAAACGCCAAACCCCTTCGAGCCAGCCACCGCGCTGGTCGCCTTGGTAGCATGCTTGGCCGTTGGCCGATGCCATACCGCCCTGATCGCGGCGCAGCCAACCTGCTGCCGTAACAGCCAGTGCCCCATCGTGGCTTTGCCAGCGGGCGCTGGCAGCGGCCAACTCGGTACGGCCATCAAAGCAAGCTACGGTGCCCCTAGCGCTGTCGCTGTCGTTGCACACCGGCGCTTCGTGGCTGTGGCCACCGCCCAAGCTGCTGGTTTTGGTGCCGCGTCCGCGTGGCTCTAGGTGGGCAGCAAAACCGTCCAGCGCCACATGACCACCCACAGCCACCCACTCGGTGCCAGCGTGCAGCGTTGGCACCACGCTGCCCTGCGCCGCGCCCGGAAATGCCTGACCGCTCCACAGTCCAGCATCCAAGTTCACACGCTGACCGGCCACCTTGCCGCGCCAGCCCAGTTGCAGGCCATCGTCAATCCACGCTTCATTGAGGGCAGCGCGCTGGGCCAGTGGCAATTGCGAAAAGCGATCCAGATGCCCGGCATGCTCCATCGCTTGGCCCATCGCGGGGCGTTGGCGGCCCATCGTTAGCAGCCAAGTCGCGTCGCCCTGTGGCTGGCGCACCTGCACCCACAAAGCCTCGGCGTGGGCCGGTTCGTTGTCGTGCTTGCCCAGCGCAGCGTAAGCGGCCCATTGCGGGCCAAAGCGCCAACCGAGATCGACCATGCCGTGCTCTAGCCCCCAGCGGCGGCGATCTGTGCCCGCATCGCCTTGCAGCAAGAAGCCCTCCATGCGGTTAGATGGCAACTCTTGATTGGCCTGGAGGTACGTGACTGCCGCCGCGATGCCGACACGCGCACCGACCTCATCGGGCACCGGCTCGGTCGCTACGCCGTGGGCGCTGGCCCACAGTGGCGAGCCTGCCAGCGCCAGCGCCGCACACGCGCGCCAATGCGCCCGCCAGAGGTCAGCGGCTGGGCCACGGATTGGAGTGTTGGGGGTTGGCAAGGAAGTCATGGTCGGTCAGGGTTTTGAGGAAGGCAACGATGTCGCGCTTTTCTTGGGCATTGAGGTCAATCAGGCTGACCAGTTCGCTTTTGTGCGGGTTTTTGCGGCCATCGCCCGCGTTAGGGCCGGTAGGGATGTTGCGTCCGCCATCGGCGTAAAAGTCGAGTACCGCCTCCAGCGTGGTGATGCTGCCGTCGTGCATATAGGGCGCAGTCACTTCGACGTTGCGCAGGCTGGGCGCACGAAAAGCCCCCATGTCTTTGACCAGCGCCGTCAGCTCAAACACGCCCCGGTTGCGCTCAGGAAACGCGCCGGTGCCACCGAGGTTGTAAAGGCCGGTGTTGTGAAACGGTGTCTCGACGATGCGGCTGGCCGCATGGACGATTTGATCGTTGAAGTTAAAGCTGCCGTGGCAGTGAAAGCACTCGGCCTTTTCGCCAAAAAACAGCGCCATGCCGCGCGTCTCGGGCACCGTCAGCGCCACCTTGCCCTGCAAATACTGGTCGTAGCGGCTATTGCCAGAAATCAGCGTGCGCTGAAAACTGGCAATGGCTTGAATCACCGTGCCCCAATCCATCGGCTGGGCCACACCGGGAAAGGCTGCGGCAAATTTCGGCCCATACACCGGATCGGCGCGCAAGCGTTCGAGCACTTGGGCGCGGTTGTGGTCGTTGACACCCATTTCTACCGGATCGTCGCCAAACAGTGGCACTTCCATCTGTTTTTCGAGCGTTACCAGCGACGGGTTGGCCCACGTCAGCGTGGCGTTGTAAACCACGTTCGCCAACCCCTGCGGGCCGCGCGGGTGCAGTGCGCCGGTAGAGCCTAGCCCAAGGGCACGGCCATCGGTAAAGGCTTTGTCTTGCTGGTGGCAACTGGCGCACGATTGCGTGGCATTGCCCGACAAGCGCTGGTCGTAAAACAGGTGGCGGCCCAAATCGACCTTGGCCTGCGTCATCGGATTGGATTCAGGCACCTTGGGCACCGGAAAATGGGCGGGCACCGTCCAGCGCCAGCCGCCTTGATCGGCCACCGTACCGGGATTTTTTACCGTGTCCGTCACCGACACCCCGCCACCGCCGCACCCGGTCAGCACCACGGCTCCCATCAGGAAGCCGCCGCTGACCCAGCGCAGCGCAGCTTGTATGCGCTGCGCGGCGTTCATCGGGCTATCGTCCGGAAAACGGTTTGGGCAGCACCGCCATTGATCGGCAAGCCGGTGCCGGTGCCATCGGCCTTCCAATCGATGGCCAGCGCCTTAAAGATGCCAGCGCACTCTGGGTCGGTGCCACCCGACATACAGCCCGCAGCCCCGGCCACATTGCGCGTGATGTCGTTGCCTTCGAGCAGCGCCTTCAGATCGATGGCGATTTTTTGCTGCGCCGGATGGAAGTTATTCAATTGAAACTGCATCCGGTTGGAATTCAAGCATTTCACGGTTTCACCCGTAGCCGGATTGCCGGTGCAGCCGGTCGAGCCAAGGTGAACGGCAAAGGTTTTGGCCGTCCAGGTGCCATCGGCACCTGCGGGGTCGGTCAGTTCAATTTTGGAGAACTTGCGCCCCGCTTGCCACGACCACGCCATGGCCGCGATGTCCAGCGGCGGTTTGGCGGTGGTCACATCGGAGTACAGCGTGTGGTTGAGCGCAAACGGCACACCCATCGTCATTTTTACGCCGACATAGTTGCCCGCTGGCACCGTGCCGCGCACGAGTGCGTTGGTGGCCGGGGTGCCACCGCTGCAAGCGCCGGTGGCGTTTTCGAGGTCAATCAGCGTGGTGCGGTCTGCGCCAGCGCTGAGGTTCCAATCGTCATTGGCCGACAACGCCAGTGGAACTGGGCTGCCATCGGCCTTGAGCAGCGCTACGTCAGAGATATAAAACCGCAAATCTTTGACCTGTGCTGCTACACCGCCAATGCCCAACCCTTGCACCACAGTGCCACATTGCACTGGGGCAGTGCCCGCAACGGCGGCAAATTCGAGGGCGACGTTTTGTGTTGCCTCTGGCACAGGGCTATCGCTGCCACCGCCCCCACAGGCGGTCAGTGCCGCAGCGGCGGCGATGGTGAACACAGCGTTCAGAAAAATTTTAGACATGAGAATTTGAAAATAAGGCCGTCGGGTCTCGCCCAAAAAACGAGACGACAAAAAACAGGGCACAGGCATCGGTGCGCGAACGCAATGCCGCCCACACGCAAGACCTGTGTGAAAAAGAAAATCCGACCAAGGCAAGCCCAAAAGCACGCACAGCGGCCCCAGCACGGCGCACCCGCGCACGCGCAGCCACCTGCAAGGGGCAACGCACGCCAAGCGACCGGCCGGTCAATCAGGAGGAGAAGTGGGGAGGCCCGCGCGCCGGCAGGGGCGGGGCAGTCAGCGCGGCAATGCGTGCCGCGACTATCGGTTGCAGTCGGTAGGCCAAGGGCTGCACCACCACCGGGGCCAGCGAGGGCGCAACCGGAGGCGGTGCATGGGCAGTGCTGCACAGCGGGCAATCGAGGGCAAAACCACCAGCGGCCACGGCATCATCGCCGTTTTGCGCTACCAGCTTGATCCCGCCAGCGGTACAGACCATCTGCACCCCGCCTTGCACGCCCAGCAGCGGCGAGGCCACCGCAGAAGCCAGCGTCAAGGCAAACCAGACCAGCATCCAGCGGGTCAGGGAGTGGGCTTGGCGCAGGGCGTGCATGGGGCGCGATTATCAACGTGCCGTTTGAAAAAGGCAATGCACGATGGCTGCACCAACCCGTGTGTCAGTCCATCACAACAGCTCGAAAATGCTCCTAAAAATAGAGCAATAAATACTGATCCATCAAGGGCTAGAAGCCAATTTAGCCCCTAAACTCCCCAAAAATCAGGCTACAAGCCCATCGAGCAGCCCATCTAAAGTTGGGGTGCGCTCAACGCGCTGGTGTTGCACCGCTTGGAGTTGCTCGGGCGTGACACGCTCGGGGGCCAACTCGGCCAAAGGGCACAGCACAAAGGCGCGCTCATAGATGCGCGGGTGGGGCACCATCAAAGTGGCCGTGGCAATTTGCTCATCGCCAAAGAACAAAATATCCAAGTCCAACGTGCGCGGCGCATTGCGGTACGGGCGCTCACGTCCGGCGGCCCACTCAATCGTTTGCAGAGCTTGCAACAGCGCTTGCGGTGCCAGCACCGTCGCGATCTCTGCCACCGCATTCAGGTAATCGGGGCCGCTGGAATCGACCGGAGCGCTACGGTACAGCGATGAGGCCCGCAACACCCGCGTGCCGGGCAAGGCATGTACCGCCTGCAAAGCCCGGCGCAGCGCCGGAGCACACTGGCCCAAGTTCGCGCCTAGGCCAATCCAAACCGTTGCAGCGGCAGTTCCGCTGGTAGGCATGGCGCTGTTACTCGGCACCGCCAGCACCACCTTCACCCGCACCGGGTTTGCGGCGACGGCGACGGCGCTTTTTAGGTGCGCCGGTATCAGCAGCATCGGCCTCGGGCACGTTGAACCCGGTGTCACCAGCCACCGCTGCCGACTTGGGCACGCGCCGCACGACAGGCTTTTGGGCACGCAGAAGGGCTTTTTGCTCTTCACGGGCCTGCTCTAGCAGGTCGTAGCGCCGATCTTCATCGGCAGTGCTGAACTCTTGCCACCACTCGGACAACGCCTCGTCAATCTCGCCGACCTCGGCGCGCAAACGCAGAAAGTCAAACCCAGCGCGAAAGCGCAACTGCGTCACCATGCTGTGGGGAATACGGCCTGAACGTTTTTCAAACCGGGGCTGCATCACCCAAATTTCGCGCATATCGGCGGCCAGCCTACCGCGCCCAGAGACATCGCCAATGCGCTTATCAAACGCCTCGTCAATAGCATCTTGCAACGCCTCCAGCGGGTGCGGATGGTTGGCTCCCAAGCGCTTGTTCCAGCCATCGCGCACATCTTGCCAAAGCACGCACGACAGCAAAAAGCTCGGGGCAACGGGCTTGCCCTCTTCGACACGGCGGTCGGTATCGGCCAACGCCGCGCGCACAAAAGGCGACTCGGCCCGCTCGACCACGACATCGAGCAGCGGATAAATACCGCGCGACATGCCCAATTTTTTCAGTTGCTCAATAGTGGCAATCGCGTGGCCGGTTTGCAAGAGCTTGAGCATTTCGTCAAACATCCGGCTTTGCGGCACGTCGGCCAGCAGCGCCTGCGACTGCACCAAAGGCGCGGCTGTTTTGAGTTCCAACGCAAAGCCCAGCGCACTCAATTTGGCGGCAAAACGCACCGCCCGAATAATGCGAACCGGGTCTTCGCGGTAGCGCATGGCGGGGTCACCAATCATGCGCAGGAGCTTTTGCCGAGCGTCCTCAATGCCTTTGTGGTAATCGACCACCACCTGCGTCTCAGGGTCGTAGTACATGGCGTTGAGGGTGAAGTCGCGCCGGGTCGCATCTTCGTCCTGCGGGCCCCAAACGTTGTCGCGCAGCACGCGCCCGGTCGAATCAACGGCATGCTGCATGCCCATCAAAGCGTGGCGACTGGTTTTTTCGTTGCCCTTGACCTGCTCGGCAGCAGCGTTATCGAGAAAAGCGCGAAAGGTCGAGACCTCGATCACGTCCTCGTCCTCACGCCCGCGCCCATAGACCACATGCACAATGCGAAAACGCCGCCCAATGATGAAGGCGCGCCGAAACAAGCCCCGTATTTGCTCGGGCGTAGCGTTGGTTGCCACATCAAAATCTTTGGGCCGCAGCCCCAGCAGCAGATCGCGCACCGCACCGCCGACGATGTAGGCCTCAAAACCAGCATCCTTGAGGGTACGCACCACATCCATCGCATTGCGATCGACCTGACGGGCATCGATACCATGCACCGAAGCGGGTATTTCCTCGCGCTTGCCAAAACGCGGTGCCAGCGCCTTGCGGCCACTGGGGGTTGCTTTAGCGATCAGTTTGTCGATGAATTTTTTGATCATGGTGTGCCCGCAAATAAGTCCAGAATCCGCCAGCCGCGCTGCTGCGCCAAGGCGCGCAAGCGGTCATCGGGGTTGGTGGCAACCGGCTCATTGACTTTTTCGAGCAGGGGCACATCGTTGGTCGAGTCGCTGTAGAAAGTGCTGTGCACATCGGCCCAGTCCCATTGGTGCTGTGCCAGCCATTGCTCCATGCGGCGCACCTTGCCCTCGCGCATGTTGGGCTCGCCCTGAATGTTGCCGGTAAACCAGCCATCGGCACCACGCTCCAAATCGGTAGCCAACAACTCCGACACGCCCAGCGCTTGGGCAATCGGGCGGGTGACGAACTCATTGGTGGCGGTGATGATGAGCACATGGTCGCCCGCCGCTTGGTGTTGGCGCAGCAGCGCCAATGCGGCTGGGCGGATGGCCGCAGCAATCACTTCCTGCATAAAGCGTGCATGGGCCAGCGCAGCAGCCTCGGGGCCATGCTGGCAAATAGCTTGGGTGGCAAAACGCACATATTCGTGGATGTCGAGCGTGCCCGCTTGGTAGTGGGCAAAAAACTCGGCATTGCGACGGCCAAACTCTTGCGGATCTGTCCAACCAATGCGGGTGGTGAACTCACCCCACTCGTAGTCGGAGTCAATCGGCAGCAGGGTGTGGTCAAGGTCAAACAGGGCTAGCCGGGGGCGCGATGCCGGGGTGTCAAGGGTCATTCGGTACGAAGGCAAGAACAGGAACAAAAAAAGGACGCTGCTCACTCGGAATCGAGCATATCTTTGAGCAGCGGTATCGTGATGGCGCGCCGGGTGCGCAAAGCATAGCTGTCGAGCTGATCGAGCAAGTGCATCAGACTGCCCAGATCGCGCGAAAAATGCCACAGCATGTAATCCATCACATCTTCACCCAACGCTACGCCCCGCGCTGTGGCTTCTTGGCGCAGCACGGTGCGGCATTCGGCCTCGCCGGGCATGTGCAACTGAAAGACGTGGCCCCAGCCCAAGCGGCTGCGCAAATCGGCGCGCAGTGGCAAATCGGGTGGAGGCAAGCTGCCAGCGGCCAACACCCAACGCGGCACGCCGTTGGTGGGGCTCATGGCGTTGATGAACCAGTTAAAGGCGACGTTTTGCTGCGAGGTGTTGTACAGGTGAACATCGTCCAACAGCACAGCAACCCAGTTTTCGTCAAAGGCGTGTCGGCCCTTGCTGGCGGCATCGAGCCAACCGACGCTAGCGCCTTGCTCGCGCAGCGCTTCGCGCACGGCCTTGAGCAAATGCGATTTACCGCTGCCCGCCTCGCCCCACAGGTAGGTGGGGATGGGGGAGCGGGCATCGCTACCCGTACCGCCGACCGACTGCAACAGGTGTTGTAGCGCCGCAGCGTTAGGCCCGGCAAAAAACCGCTCTAACGTCGGGCCGGGTGCCAAGCCGATGTCCAGGGCAAGCTGCTTCATGGCCGACACCCCCACAGGTGCATGACGGCGCATGAAAAGAAGGCAAATCGTGGCATGGAAGCAGCGTGCAAGGTAACAAAGGGCGGTGAAGAAGGGTAACTTTAGGCAGGGCAATGGGCACAGCCCGTAGAATCCGTGCAAATTTTAGTCTGTTGGCACGCTACTTCGTGCTGCACCCGCCATGAGCTCTTCTGCTACCACCCCTACCCCCCTCTCCTACAAAGACGCTGGTGTCGATATTGACGCTGGTGACGCACTGGTTGAACGCATCAAACCACTGGCCAAAAAGACCATGCGCGAGGGCGTGCTGGCCGGTATTGGCGGCTTTGGCGCGCTGTTTGAAGTACCTAAACGCTACCAAGAACCCGTGCTCGTTAGCGGCACCGATGGCGTGGGCACCAAGCTCAAATTGGCCTTTGAATGGAATATGCACGACACCGTGGGCATCGACTTGGTTGCCATGAGCGTCAACGATGTGCTGGTGCAAGGGGCCGAGCCACTGTTCTTTCTCGATTACTTTGCCTGCGGCAAGCTCGATGTCGATACCGCTGCGGCAGTGGTCGGCGGCATTGCCAAGGGCTGCGAACTCTCTGGCTGTGCGCTGATTGGCGGCGAAACCGCTGAGATGCCCGGCATGTACCCTGCCGGTGAGTACGACTTGGCCGGTTTTGCCGTCGGCGCGGTCGAAAAATCGAAAATCCTCACCGGCCAAAGCGTCCAGCCGGGCGATGTGGTGCTGGGTTTGGCATCGAGCGGTGTGCATTCCAATGGCTTTTCGCTGGTACGCAAGTGCATTGAGCGCGCAGGCGCTAACGCACCGGCCACACTCGATGGCAAGCCCTTCAAGCAGGCCATCATGGAGCCAACCCGCCTCTACGTCAAAAACGTGTTGGCAGCGCTGGCCGCCCACCCGATCAAGGCACTGGCCCACATCACTGGCGGTGGCTTGCTGGAAAACATTCCCCGCGTACTGCCCGAAGGCACGGCTGCCCACTTGCAAAAAGGCAGCTGGCCGCAAACCGAATTGTTTGCGTGGTTGCAACAAACCGCTGGTATCGACGACACCGAAATGAACCGCACCTTCAACAACGGCATTGGCATGGTGGTGGTGGTAGCGGCCGAGCATGCACAGGCCACCGCTGCCACGCTGCGCGCTGCCGGTGAGCAGGTCTATACCATTGGTGCGATTGCACCGCGCGGCGAAGATCACGCTGTCGTCGTGCGTTAAAAAAACACAGAAGCACCAAGCCAAACGCCATGGGGCCACTGCTTCCACCGCCTTCCCACAGCGCTATTGCCCCTGTTCAAGCTGCCCCCGCCGCACTCTCCACACCCCTCTCGGTGGCTGCACCACGGGCCTCTTCCGGGGTCGTGCTGGCCAGTTATGGCCTGATGGGGGCCGCGTTGCTGCTGGTCATGTGGCGCGGGCTGCTGCCGGGTTTGCTGTGTGTTTGTTTGGGGTTCTTGCTGACACGCTGGCTAGCGCCGCGATTTTCGCTGCTGTGGGGGCGCATCCCTAGCACCATCGATGTGCCAAGGCCCTTTCAAATTATGGCGGCGACACTGGTGGTGTTGGCACCATTGGGCTTGCTGGTGCTGGGCTTGTCACACTCGCGTGGCTATGTGGTCGATGCGCCGCAACAATACCGCGAACTGCTCAATTACATGGCGCGCACCGTGCTCGAACTGCGCCAAAAGCTCCCCCCCGACATTGCCAATCAATTGCCTGCTGGTGCAGACGAAATTCAGCGCAGCCTTGCCAGCTATTTGGGTGCGCAGGCCGGGACGCTGGCATTGGCCGGACGCGCTTGGCTCGGTGGGCTGCTGTTTGCCTATGTGGGTTTGTTGATTGGGGCACTGGCCGCAGTGCGCCAAGTCGGGGCAGGGCGTGGGCCGCTGGCCCAAGAGTTGGTGTTGCGTATCGCACTTTTTGGCGACGCTTTCCGCCAAATCGTGGCAGCACAATTTTGGATTGCGACTTTCAATACGCTGCTGACGGCGGTGTTTCTACTGGTGGTGCTGCCCCTGAGCGGCATCTCCTTGCCTTACACACCGGTACTCATCACCATTACTTTTGTGGCGGGCTTGATTCCGATTGTCGGCAACCTGCTGTGCAATGCGGTCATCACCATCGTTGGGTTGTCGGTCTCACCAGCGGCAGCGCTGGCCTGTTTAGGCTTTTTGGTGCTGATCCACAAGGCCGAATACGTCATCAATGCCAAGGTTGTCGGCCAACGCACCCACATGGGGGTGTGGGAGCTACTGAGTGTGATGTTTGTTGCAGAGGCCGTTTTCGGCCCAGCGGGGCTGGTGGCAGCGCCGCTGTTTTACGCCTACCTGAAAAAAGAACTCCACGCCGCCAACCTCGTATGAGGTGTAGGGCGCACCAACATGCGCTATCAAACAAATAGCATCTAACCATTACCAGACAAGTGCTAGATGCTATTTTTACCGCTTTTTTAGAACGGAAGCACGCTGCGGATGGTCGAAGACAAGTCTTCGGCCACAAACTTGGCAACGTAGCCATCGGCACCCACGCCGCGCACATGGTCTTCGTTGGCCGAACCTGACAACGATGAGTGAATCACCACCGGCAGGCCCTTAAAACGGGCATCTTGCTTGATGTTGCGCGTCAGGGTAAAACCATCCATCTCGGGCATTTCTAAGTCGGTCAGCACCATACAGACCCGGTCCAAAATCGTCTTGCCTTCAGACTCCGCGCTCTTGGCAATGGCATTGAGCCGATCCCACGCTTCTTTACCCGTTTTGGTCATTTCGTAGGGAGCGTGCATGGCCTGCAGCTCTTTTTCGATCAACGCGCGGGCAACAAAAGAGTCGTCTGCGGCCAAAATGATGGCACCGGGGCGGATGTTGAGTTTCGGGCGCACCCGTTGCTCTTCTGCATGCGATTGCTGCACCGGCGTGACGGTTTGCAAAATGGCCTCAACGTCCAGCACTTGCGCCAGCCGGGTGCCATCGGTGTTGCCATCGAGTCGCACAATGCTGGTGACCATCTTGCCAGACGCTCCGCTGGTCTCTGCCGACAGCACCTGCGTCCATTCGAGCCGAACAATATCTTCCACCGATTCCACGGCAAATGCCTGCGTTGTGCGGGCAAACTCCGTCACTAACATGATGTTCAGCCCGGTTTTGGGCTTGCAGCCGACGATGGCGGGCAAATCCAGCACGGGAATGACCTGCCCGCGCAAATTGACCACGCCCAAAGAAAACGGTGTGCCTCCGGCAATCGGGGTGATATTGGGCATTGCCACAATTTCCCGAACCTTAAAAACGTTAATGCCAAAGAGTTCCGACTGCCCCAAGGCGACATCAGTCCCCAAACGAAACAACAACAACTCAAACTTGTTGGAGCTGGTTAGATTGGTTCGCTCATCTATCTCTTTTTGTGCTGCGGTGCTCATCGTATCAATCCTTTGCGCGGGGACCCGCGTTGTCAAATTTTAGGTTCTAGCGTGTAGCTATATACCACTGGTTTTACAAAAGACATATTTTCAAGGCAATGGTGTTGCAAAACTGCGCTTGCCATAAGCTTGACAGCTTTTTGAGCGTATAGCCCATGACCGACGACGACTCTTTCGAACTTGTCCAAGAACCCCGCCTTTGGAGCGATGGCCACTGGAGGGCGCGCGTGCTCAAAAACGAAGACGACGATGGCTGGGCTGTTGCCATGACGCTGTACGGGCAGTCCGAGCCAGCGCTGGTAGGCCCGTGGACTATGGGCCGGGACAAAAAGAACCCGAAACCGCTGGACGTGTCGGCGTTTCATACGCTGGTCAAAACGGCCTCCGAGGTACTGCGCCGACACGAACAACAGCTACACGCCCAACTCAACAAAAGTACCACCATCACCGTGCACGGCGAGCGTGTCCGGGTGCTGTTGAGCATCGTCCCCGACGACGACAACCCCAGCGCCAGCCTCAGCGCCCACGATGGATACGGCCAAGAAATAGCGCGGGTGCCCGCCTCGCCCACGTTCCAACTCACTACAGCCAGCGCACTGGCGTGGGCCGAAAGCGGTTTTGCCAAACCAGCGCGCAGGTGAGTAACGCAAGGATTGCTATTTATTTCATAGCAACAAAACCTTACCAGATAAGCGCTGCACCCCTAAATAGCTGCGAATTCGATCCCAAAACCGATTTCTGACCATTCCGGGCCAGCAACGCTACCGTGCTGGTCTCAATTGGAAAAAGCCGCAATACCCGTTTGCGCACGCCCCAAAATCAAGGCATGGACATCGTGTGTGCCCTCGTAAGTGTTGACCACTTCCAGATTGACCAAATGGCGGGCCACACCAAACTCGTCACTGATACCGTTGCCCCCGAGCATGTCGCGCGCCAGACGGGCAATATCGAGCGCTTTGCCACAGCTATTGCGCTTGATAAGCGACGTAATCTCGACCGAAGCCACACCCTCGTCCTTCATGCGGCCCAAGCGCAGGCACCCCTGCAAGCCCAGCGCAATCTCGGTTTGCATATCGGCGAGTTTTTTCTGCACCAGTTGGTTCGCGGCCAGTGGACGGCCAAACTGCTGGCGGTCTAGCGTGTACTGGCGTGCGGTGTGCCAGCAAGATTCTGCGGCCCCGAGCGCACCCCAAGCAATGCCGTAGCGGGCACTGTCTAAGCAGGTGAACGGCCCTTTGAGTCCGCGCACCTGCTCAAAGGCGTTTTCTTCCGGCACAAAGACACTGTCCATCACGATTTGACCGGTCACCGAGGCGCGCAGACCGACTTTGCCTTCAATCACGGGAGCCGACAAACCGGCCATTCCCTTCTCAAGCACAAAGCCCCGAATCGGGCCAATGGCACCGCCCTCGCTGACCTCTTTGGCCCACACCACAAACACATCGGCAATGGGGCTGTTGGTGATCCACATCTTGCTGCCCGAGAGCTGGTAGCCACCAGCGACCTTGCGTGCCCGCGCTGCCATGCTGCCGGGGTCAGAGCCGTGGTCAGGCTCGGTCAGGCCAAAGCAGCCAATCCATTCACCGCTGGCGAGTTTGGGCAGGTATTTTTGCTTTTGCGCTTCCGTACCAAAATCGTAAATCGGCACCATCACCAAAGAGCTTTGTACGCTCGCCATGGAGCGGTAGCCTGAATCGACGCGCTCAATCTCGCGGGCAATCAAACCGTAAGAGACATAGTTCAGGCCCGGGCCACCGTATTCCTCGGGAATGGTCGGGCCAAGCAAGCCAAGCTCGCCCATTTCACGAAAAATGGCCGTATCGGTTTTTTCGTGGCGAAAAGCCTCCAACACACGCGGGGCCAGCCGACTTTGGCAATACGCAGCGGCGGCTTCGCGCACCATGCGCTCCTCGTCGGTCAGTTGCAGATCGAGTAAAAAAGGGTCGTTCCATTGAAAAGCGGTGCGGGCCATCGGGCGTTTCCTGAGATTTCGGGGTTGCACAAATATTAGTGGCCTGCATCCTACCCTTGGGCAGACCCCTCAAGCCACCGGCGCAGGTGCCAAAGCGGGTACCACCAATGCTTCTGGGGGTGGCTCATGCGGATCCGCAAATTCCTCCGCGACCCGGACAAAATCGGCTTCTCGGGCCAAAAAAGCCGCCACCACATCGGGATCAAAATGCGACCCCGAGTCTTTAATAAGCATCTGGCGCACCTCGTCGTGGCTAAAACCTCTTTTGTAAACCCGCTTGCTGATGAGGGCATCGTACACATCGGCCAACGCCATCAACCGACCCGCCAGCGGAATAGCCTGACCACTCAGGCGGTGCGGATAGCCGCTGCCATCCCAGCGCTCATGGTGGGCCTCGACCATTTGGCGGGCGTAATCCAGAAAGCTTTTTTGCTCGGGGTGGCCGGTACCGGCCATGATTTTTGCCAAGGCTTGCGCACCAATCAGCGGATGGTTCTGCATGATGGCGTATTCCTCCGGGGTTAATTTGCCCGGTTTTTGCAAAATACTGTCGGGAATACCCACTTTGCCAATATCGTGCAGGGGGGCCGACTTGGTCAGCAACTCAATGTCCGAATCGGTCAAATATTCGTAGGCCGGTGTTGTAGACAATTGTTGTGCCAGCAGCTTGACGTAGCTCTGGGTACGCAAAATATGACCGCCTGTTTCTTTGTCGCGCGCCTCTGAGAGCACCGACAAACTGGTGATGATGCCGTCTTGTGCCTCCGACAACTCTTGGGTGCGCAGCAGCAGTTTGTGCGCCTCAAAACCGTATTTCAGCAAACTCAAAACGCTGGTAATGAGCACCAAGGCCAAAATCGGCAGCAAGGGCGACAAATGCACCCCCTCTAGCAGCAACAACTGGTAGGCCCCGGTATAAAGCCCCACCGTGCCCAACACCACCACCAGCACCGACCACGTAAAACCGGGCCTCCCCAGCAACAAGGTACACAGCCCCCCGGCCAGCAACACCGCCAGCAACTCGGCACCTCTGGCCCAAGAGGGCCGCACAATGAAGGTGCCCGACAAAAGATTGTCGATCACAGTGGCATGCACCGCTACGCCGTACATCGATTTGCCCGATGGTGTCAGATGCCGATCACCCAGCCCTTGGGCCCACGCCCCCACCACGGCGATTTTGCCGCGCAAGCTGCCCGCAGGTACGGTGCCATCCAACACACTGCCCGCTGACAGGTACGGCGCTGGACTGCTGTGCCAATTCAGCAACAAGTTGCCCGACCTGTCCAGCGGAATATTCCGATCACCCCAACGCAATGCCGCCCCGGCGGGATGGGTATCGAGCCGCAGACTGCGCTGGGACGACGACAGCAGCGCAGCGGCCAACGCCAGTGAGGGTGCATCTTGGCCTTGCGGCGATGAAAGCAACAACGGCACCCGGCGCAGCGTGCCATCTATATCTTGCAGCGCGTTGGTAAAGCCCTCGGCACTGGCCGCATCGGTTAACAAAGGCAAACTACGAATCTGGCCCTGTGGCTTAGGCCATTGCCCCGTGCCGTGAGAAGAGCGCGATACCACCATGCCCGCAGGCGGCGTTGGTGGGTGCAGCGAACGTCCCAAGGCCGTAGGCTGAGAAAAATCCAAGTAATACCCCAGCACGGTCGGCCCTTGGCCCAGTGCATCGGCCAAACGCCGCGAATTGCCATCGTAGGCTGGAGCAGTGGCAGTAGTGCTGGTGTTTTTCGCATCGACACGGTCACGCCGTCGCTCAATTTGGATGACCTCGGGGGCTGTGCGGTCAGACTCGGGCATCAAAAAATCCAACACCACGACCTGAGCACCCAAACGCTGTAATTGCTCTATCAGTAAAGCAAGTCGGTAACGCGGCCAAGGCCACTGCCCAAAACTGGCCAGACTGTTTTCATCAATGCCCACCACCACCGGCACATTCGACTGCGGTGGACTGGCCCGACCCCGCAGCATCAGGTCGTACACAGCCAAATCGGCCTTTTGCACCGCCAATGGCTGAAATACCGACAGCAACGCCATCAAAAAGGTCAGGCACAGCCCCGCCCCATAAAGTCCAGACAGTTCTTTTCGTACCCAAAAGAACTTGCACAAACGCCCTATCCAAGCCGATACACGGGATAAGGGAGACACCTCTTGCACCCTTGGCTAGCGAACGATGACGACCACCCGACGATTGCGTGGCTCGGCCACACCATCGGGCGTGGGAATCAGCGGATTGCCTTTGCCATGCGAGCTGACCGAAATCAGCTCTGGATTGACCCGGCGTTGCAACAATTGTTGCCTCACTTCCTCGGCACGGGCACGGGCCAACTCATCGTTGAGTTTGTCTGAACCAGTGGCATCGGTATGGCCACTGATACTGACCCGCACCGCCATACGCCGGTGGCTGGCAGTGGCAATTTCATCCAGTTGCCCCAACGAGGCCGCACGCAAAACAGCAGACCCATTCTCAAACAACAAGGTGAAAGTTTGGGCCGGAGGTGGCTCGACCGCCAATGCTGGGCCAAAAGTGGTGCTGATAAAAGCCGGATCAGCGCTGGTGATGGCCGTGGGGGCAGCCGAAGCCCCCTTGGTCTGGGTCATATCGCCCGACTTTTGCAATGTTTGCGTACCGGCAGCAGTACGCACCTCCGCCACCCCAACATGCCCTGCTGGGTCAGGCACCAAAACGATGGACTGGCGCGCTGCACAACCGCCCAAAGACAAAAGCAGGCAACCCGTCAGCCACAAACCCCCTCGTTGAGGGAACAAATTGCAAAGACTGCTTGGCTCCATTGCGTGGTTTTGCATGCGCTCACTCCTCAATTTGAATCAGTAGTTTGGTGCCACGCACAGCGATGGTGGCATCGGGGGTTTGCACTTGGGCTGATTCTGGCGCAAGCTTGACGATTTGCCCTGTCACATAGGCAAACGTCCCTTTGACCATTTTCAAGGCCAAGGCAAACCGGCCCTCTTTGGGCTGAAAAGCGTAATCGTTCAACGCAATTTCACTGCCCGAACCGAGCGAAATGGTCGTATCGTCGGTCAACACCACCCCGGCAGCGCCGGGTTTGCCCGTGCGAACCACATCGCCCCGGTACAACGCGGCCCCCGGTGCGACGGGCATCACTGCGTCACCACGCACAATGGCGGCGGTTCCGGTCAAATTTTGAATATGGCCAATCACCTCCTCGGACTCACGTGCCACCACAGGAGCAGATAGCAGCATAAAGAGCAGAAAAGCACAAGAAATTTTTTGCATCGGGGGGCCTCGCTTTCTTTCACGGTCATGAAACCACAAAGGTAGTAATCCGAGAATAGTAGCCGTAGAACATTGCACCCCATCCTGCCGGACTTAATGTTGACCCTCGCTCAAAGTATCGAGCTGAAAATGACCGCTTTGATCCCACAACCATGTATCGGTGTAGGTCACTTTGCCCAAACGCACAGGCACAGGAAACGGCGCTGCGGCACGCACCGTACGCTCAATTTCGGCCACCACTTCGGGGGCATGCTTGGGCGCACGCATCCAGTGCAAACGGGTGACATGGCCGGTACGGTTGATGTCCACTTCCAACACGCCAATGGCGTAGAGCATAGAGGGTAATTTCCCCTTCCAAACCCGCTGCGCATTCAATCCATACAGATGGGTTGCTGCATCTTGGCGGTAGGCATGGGCTGTGGTTGCGCCAGAGGTGCGCTGCGTCTCCAATGCCCCGGCATCGTTGCTGGGCACCTGCGTTAACGGCGACGGTTGTGCTTCCGGTGGCGCTTTGCAAGAAGCCAACAAAGCCGCTACGGCAGCCATCAGCGACGTGAGCCACCAACGGCTGCGCTTGTAAAAGAATGCTAGGAACGGCATATCGAACATCGGGCATAAAGTGTGGGATCAGAGGCTGCGTGCAGAAAACGTGTCACAGGCTTTAACGCTGCCATTTTGCAGGCCATTGTGAAACCAATGCACACGTTGGGCACTGGTGCCGTGGGTAAAGCTCTCGGGGACTACACGGCCTCGGCTTTGCTTTTGCAAGGCATCGTCGCCAATTTTTGCAGCCGCATTCATAGCGGCCTCAATGTCACCATTTTCTAGAATTTGACGCGCCGATTGAGCATGGTTAGCCCAGACACCAGCAAAGCAATCGGCCTGCAATTCCAGCCGCACCGAGAGCTGGTTGTATTCCACTTGGCTGACGCGGCCACGTTGCTGGTCGACTTTGTCACTAATGCCCAACAAGTGCTGCACATGGTGACCCACTTCGTGGGCGATGACGTAGGCTTGGGCAAATTCACCGGGCGCACCGAGTTGGTTTTTCAGGGTTTCATAGAACCCCAAATCGATATAAACCTTCTGATCGGCGGGGCAGTAAAACGGCCCCATTGCTGCCTCCCCTTTGCCACAGGCCGTGGGTGTAGCGCCACGAAACAACACCAACCGGGGCTCTTGGTAACGGCTTCCGCCTTGGCTGAAAACGTCCTTCCAGACATCTTCCGTATCGGCCAGCACCGTAGAGACAAACTTTGCCATCCGATCATCGCTGGGTGGGCGATGGGCTGGCGCATGCTGCACTTGCGCTGTCGGTGCGTTGCCACCACTGAGCAAACCCAAAATCGTCAACGGATTAACACCCAAAATCCAACCGCCCAGCAAAGCAATCACGATGGTGCCAATACCAATGCCACGTCCGCCAAAAACGGGGCTACCCCTGTTGCCGCCATCGTCACCACCACCGCCGCCGCCATCGCTGTCGCGGCGGTCTTCAACGTTGTCTGACTGGCGATTGCCTTCCCATTTCATATCCAACTAACTCCGGTTTGAAGCATCTCCTTCAGGGAAATACCTCACTTGAGGAAAAAAGCAACCTGTTCCAAAGTCACCTTTTTGAGAAGGGTAGATCGAAACAAATATGTGTGTCTCTTCTTACGGCACGCAGGCGGGGCTAAGGCACAACAAGCCCTACCAATTTTGCTAAGAAACTGCTCTGGTGCGATCACGCCCGCTCGATTTGGCTTGGTACAGTCCCTCATCGGCCCGGTGCAGCAACATATCGCTGGTTTCGCCGGGGCGGTAGGCAGCAACACCAAAACTCAATGAGAAAACCGGCAGCGCTTCAGGGCGGTCTTTGGCCTTGCCATCGTTGTGTATCGACAGGCGCACGCGCTCTGCCAAACTGACAGCCGTGCCAAGATCAACCCCAGGGAATAACAACAAAAATTCCTCGCCACCCCAGCGCGCGCACAAATCGTATTCACGCAGGCTAGAGCCCAAAATACCAGCCAAACGCACGAGCACGGCATCGCCCACTGCATGACCATACCGGTCATTGACTTCTTTAAAGTGGTCAATATCGGCCAAAGCAATGGCAAAACTACCGCCTTGGCGTGTGGCACGTGCCATTTCAGCGGCCATCCTGTCGATGATGTAGCGCCGGTTCGGTAGGGTAGTGAGCACGTCATGGGTCGAGACGTACAGCAGACGATCGTTAATATCGTGCAGCATCGCTTGGTACTGGTCGCTGATACGGACGATTTTCTCAATCTGGCGTATTTTTTTCTGGTAACGGTCGGCGTAAGACATGCCCCGATCACGCTCAGCGCTCTGGTAGCGGTCAGACAAATGCGTAACCCGATCTAAAAACCGCTGTTGGGTACGGTAACGCTCAAACAGGGTTTGCAAGGTAGCAACCAACTCTTGGGGGGCAGCTTGCACTGGATCGGCAATCCAACGCTGAATGCGCTCCTCAAATGTTTTATCGTCTTCTTTGTCAGTCACTTGGGCACGACCTCAAAAGGGAAATTCCAATCCTCAGCAAACTCACGGGCCAAGTCGCCCACGCGTTCGTTAGCACTGTCGTAGCTCCAGCGCACCCCGACTTGGGTTTGGTCACCCGTCCATGCCGTTTCCAATAAATCCAAAATATCCATCAGTGCCCGGATACTGCTGGTGTTGAGGTAGGCCAACTCAAGTTCCAATTGCAAAGGCTGGGCAGGATTTCTGCTCAAGTAGGCCTCAACCCAATCAATCAACGGTTGAAAGAACTCAAACGAGTTTTCTGGATAAGAGTCCCCTTGCATAGCCAACAGCCCGGTTGCCCAATCGGCCTGCACGGCAGGGCTGTTGCCGGTTTTTTCGATCACGAGGTTGTTCACGGCAAATACTTTCAAGAAAAAAGAATGGCGCTCAATGCTTTACAGGGTCACTCGCAGGGTAAAAAAGGCTCGGTCACTGTCCAAAGGGCGCAGCGTGCAGTGAAGTGGTTCGGCAGCTTTGCGGGCTATGTCAATAAAACCTAAACCGGCACTACCTTCTAGTTCTTCACGGGGGCGGCGCAGCTGCGTTTTGTAGAGGGCCTTGAGTTGCTCTTTGCTCAGAGCGGCCAATTCATGGATCCGTGCCACCAATCGTTCGCCATCGGCGACCTCGACGGTGTTGCCAGCACTGACCATGTGCCGCCCTTGCCCATCGCGAGAGACCACGATCACCGAGGCATCTTGGATATGCGGTTTCTGCTCGACATAGCGGCGGATATTCTGCGTCATCTCGACATAGGCTGAGAAAACATCCGTCACTGCCGATGGCGACTCTTTGAGTACCCGAAGGTGGCTGCGCAAGGCATTGCCAATTTCTTCGATCAGCGCCGAGGTGATGGGGCCGTTAAAGCACAGCAAAATGCGCTCATGGTCGAAATTCTCACGCAGGGCAAAAAGATCAAGCGCAGCAGCAGGAATCAAAGTGCTCATAGGTTCTCCTTACCAAGGCAGGTATTTAACCACCACCGTCGAGTCTGAACGCCAGTACGGTAATGTCGTCACGCTGGGCCGTATTTTGTCGCCAATCGTCCAAAGTTTGGGCCAAAGCATCACGCTGCACAGACAGCGGCTCATGGGCATGCTGCACCACCCAAGCATGCCAGCGCTGTATACCAAAAGCATAGCCACTAGGCCCACCAGACTGGTCTAACAGTCCGTCCGACAACAGGTAACAGACCCGTCCGGTCGGTAGATCGAGTATGGCGTTGCTGTAATGGCCCGGTTTGCGGGCATTCAAACAACTGCGTGCACCTGCCAGCGTCTGGCACTCGCTGCCATCACTCCAGAATAAGTCCATCTTTGCCCCTGCAAAGGTAGCCCGGCGCAGCCGAGAATCGATGTGTACCAACCCAACGTCCATGTTGGCAGCAATGCGCTTGTCGTCTGGCAGCATAGTGCGCATGGCCCGATCCATGTGTACTAGCAACGCGGCGGGGTCGTTGTCGGGTGCCTGCGTCAAGGCCACATCCAGCGCAGCATGCGCCAGCATCGTCATACATGCACCGGGCACACCGTGGCCGGCACAATCGATCACACCAAACAAGAACCCATCAGTGCATTCGCGGAACAGGTAAAAATCACCACCAACCACATCGCGCGGCAACCATAGTGCACAGGCTTGGCCTGAAAACCGTTCGGCCAGTGCCCGCTCAGGCACGATAGCTGCTTGAATCAAACTGGCATACCGGATGCTTTCGGCGGTTTTTCGGTGGCTTGCAGCAAGGTCGGCGGTACGCTCGGCCACCTGCTGCTCTAAGGTTTCGGCGTGGGCGTGAACACGCTGGGCCATTGCATCAAAGGCACGTGTCAGATCACCGATTTCGTCGGCCCGCGCAGAGGTCAATCGAATGCTGTAGCTCCCCTTGCCAACCTCCTGCACACTGTGGGCTAGCCGCGCTAAAGGGCGCAGCACCAGCCAGTGGATGCCCAACATCGCCACTGCAAACAGCAAAACCAGCGTGCCCAACAAAGCGCCTGCAGTCCATGCCAAGCGTTCCGGACTCAATACACTGTTGGCACCTGCATCAATCACGCTGACCACCGTCCAGCCCAGCGAGGGCACCGCAGAAAAACCCAGCATGCGCGGCGCACCAGCAAACGATACCCCCATCGCCATGGCATCGCCTTGCTGATAGGCTTGCGCCATTGCACGGCGAACAGTTTCAGCATCTTCGCCAGCGATCCACTGAAACAACGATTTTTTCCCCTCTGTCGGCGCTATCTCCTGACGCGCCAGATCGAACTGGATCATGCTGGCATCAGGGTGGGCCACGATGGTGCCGTGCTCGTTGACGATCATGGTGACCACGCCCGGTTCGTTCGCCATCAGCAGCTCGTCGATGAACCGCGTCAAATCGATGCCGGTGCCAGCCACCCCCCGAACCATGCCGGTATGGTCACGCGCTAAGGCGTTGATCCAGACTTTGGTAGCACCCACTTTGCTATCAAAATCCACATTCGCTAAGAGTCCATCGGGGGACTTGAGGGTCGCAAAATACCAAGCGTTTTCAGGGTTGTTGGCCTGCACGGTGTAGGCCCGCTGGGGTGCAGGTTGTTTGGCATCGGTGTAGTAAAAGTTCAAACTACGGGCCGATGCCGTGAAGTACCCACCATCCGAAAATGCCTGCCGGTATTTTTCGGCCTCACGCCCAAAGCGCTCGCTCAGGTGGGGATTGTTTTCATCGGCTAACCATTCAAGCAACCAGTCAGATGCCGCAAAGCGGCGCACCAGTGCAATCTCTTGGCCCAGTTTGCTTGCAATGTGCTGCTGTGCTAGGCGTGCATGGTCGCGCGCCAACGCCGAACCTAATTCTTGGCGCACAGCGCCCACAGCACGCCAGCCCACCACCAAGGCAATGACCAACACCAGCAAAGTTGCGCCCAATAGCAAGGCCAGTGCTTTACCCTGCAAGCCCCAGCGTCTGCGCCGGGGTTGTGCATCCTGAGAGACTACGGACATGAGAATTGAAAGCTCGTTTGCAAAACAATGGCACCACAGCCACGACCCAACTCAGGCGCGTGGCAATGTCACGCCGTACTGGCCTTGGTACTTGCCGCCTCGGTCTTTGTACGACACCTCGCAGACATCGTCTTTATCGCTCTCAAAGAACAGCACCTGCGCACAGCCTTCGCCAGCGTAAATTTTGGCGGGAAGCGGGGTGGTGTTGGAAAATTCCAGCGTCACATAGCCTTCCCATTCCGGCTCAAAGGGTGTCACGTTGACGATGATGCCGCAACGCGCATAGGTGCTTTTGCCCAAACAAATGGTCAGCACGTTGCGTGGAATGCGAAAGTACTCTAGCGTGCGCGCCAACGCAAAACTGTTGGGCGGGATGATGCAGCTATCGCCTTCAAAATCGACAAAGCTTTTTTCATCGAAATTTTTAGGGTCAACCACGGTGCTGTGGATGTTGGTAAAAACCTTGAATTCAGGCGCGCAGCGGATGTCGTAGCCGTAGCTGCTGGTGCCGTAGCTGACAATCTTGCGGCCATCGACCTCGCGCACTTGACCGGGTTCGAAGGGCGAGATCATGCCGTGCTCTTGGGCCATGCGGCGAATCCATTTGTCGCTTTTGATGCTCATGAAGGTTCCTCACTGGACACTACGTTTTTGATAGCTACCAGCGCTTGTCCATCAAGCGCTAGAACCTTATTTTGCTTGAAAAATTGCCGATTTAGCGTCTGGCGGCCTGCAAGGCACTAATGCGCTCGGCAATGGTGGCAATGTCGCCGCCGCCGGGCACATGGGCCAAATAGGTTTGCAAGTCCTGCACCGCTAGCGCACCATGGCCGCCTTGGGCATGTGCCAAACCGCGCTCGCGGTAGTGCGTCCAAGCATGGGGCTGGAGCACGATCAAGCGGTCGTGCACAGCGATCAGGCGCGGCCAGTTTTGCTCGGTGCGGTGCAGCGCCTCTAGGGTGTGCAGCATATCGGCGATGATCTCGCGCGGCTTGGCCGCTTGCAGGTACAGGCCCAGCGGCATCTCGTCGGTTGATGCGTGCAGGTGGTTGCGGTAGGGTTCGAGCCGCTCCATCAAGTCTTCGCGCGATAACGATTGCCCGGTCAATGGGTCCATCACCACCTGCCCATGGGGCAGCAGTGCCTTGACCATAAAGTGCCCCGGAAACGCCACGCCACGAACCTGCAAGCCTACACCTTGGGCCAACTCCATCCACAGCAGCCCCAAACTGATCGGACTCCCCCGGCGGGTATGGAACACGCTATGCAAATAGCTGTTTTCAGGGTTGTGGTCAGGGTCAATGGTGCCAGCAAAACCCAAGTCACCAAAAAAAAATCTGTTCAGCACCTGCAGCCGTTGCAGCATTCCGGCATCGGCGGCAAGGCGCTGCGCCAGACGCGCCTGCAGCCAGTCCATGTCCTCCAGCAATTGCTCTACATCCAAACAGGGGTATGCGTCTTGGGCAATGCTGGCAGCAGCTTCCAGCAGCGGAAAGCTATCGTCACTTTTAACCAGCGCAGCAAAATATTCCAGTGGGGTCGGGGTGGCGTAGCTTGGCATAAAACGGTTGTAAGGGGCACTGTGCCGCGCGTCAAGTACCCACGGGTGCAGCGACCGGCCTTAGCGCCTGAGCATGGGGCGCAGTTTCAGGCCAGCAACCCACAACACAGCAAAATACAGCACTGCGGCAATGCCCAACACCAGCGCCAGCAATCCGGCACGTTGCAAACTGTGCTCGCGCAGCGCCAGCCAATCAAAGTGCTCTGCGGCCCATAACAAAAATGAGGCCAACAAGGTGCTAGCGGTCAACACTTGCGCCGCGTAGCGCCGCCAGCCCGGCAATGGCTGGTAACTACCACGTTGGCGCAGGCCGATAAGCAGCCACAGCGCGTTGACCAGCGCCCCCAGACCAATCGACAGTGCCAATCCAGCATGCGCTAGCCAAGGTACCAGCGCCACATTCAACAACTGCGTAATGACCAACACCACCACGGCAATTTTGACCGGGGTGCGGATATTTTGGCTGGCGTAGTAACCCGGCGCTAACACCTTGATAGCCACCAAACCGACCAAACCGGCACCGTACCCAGCCAATGCCACGGCGATTTTGCCAACGTCGTAATCTTTGAGTTCACCGTAATGGAACAAGGTTGCCACCAAGGGCTGGGCAAACACCAACAACGCTACAGCACAAGGAACTGCCAACAACACCACGATACGCAGGCCCCAATCGAGCATGGCAGAGTATGTAGCAGCGTCGCCCGCAGCCTTGGCTGCGGCCAATTGCGGTGTCAGCACCACACCCAACGCCACACCCAACAATGCCGTGGGGAACTCCATCAACCGGTCAGCGTAAAAAAGCCACGTCACGCTGCCGGGGGCGAGGTACGAAGCAATCTGGGTGTTGATCATCAGCGAGATTTGTGCGACCCCCACCCCCAACAAGGCCGGGGCCATCAGCCGCAAAATACGGCGCACATCGGCATCTTGCCAAGCCTCGCGCAACGCGCCCCAGCGCAGACCAATGCGCGGCAGTAGGCCCAAGCTGCGCAGCGCCGGTATTTGCACCGCCAACTGGAGCATGCCCCCGGCCATGACCCCCCCGGCCATGGCATAAATCGGCTCGATACCGCGCGCCGACAACAACGGCGCGCCCAACCAAGCGGCCAGCACCATGCACACATTCAACAACACCGGGGTGGCAGCGGGCACAGCAAAGCGCTTCCACGTATTGAGCACTCCCGCCGATAACGCCACCATCGACATGAAACCAATGTACGGAAACATCCAGCGCGTCATGACCACGGCAGCATCAAAACCGTCGGGGCCTTGGTGCAAACCGCTGGCGAGCAACCACACCAGCAGCGGAGCCCCAGCCACGCCGACCACGCAAGTCAGCACCAGCGCCCAAGCCAACACCGTAGCGACATGGCTAATGAGCTGGCGCGTAGCATCTTCGCCGTGCTCCTCCTTGGCTGCGGCCAGCACCGGCACAAAAGCCTGACTGAAAGCACCTTCAGCAAACAAGCGCCGAAACAAATTGGGAATGCGAAAGGCAACGTTAAACGCATCGGTCAGGGCGTTGGCACCAAAGATTGAGGCCATGAGCAGATCGCGCACGAGCCCCGTGACCCGTGAAGCCAGGGTCAGCAAAGAAACGGTAGAGGCGGCTTTGAGCAATGACACAGCCCTGAGTGTATATGCCCGGTGCGATACAATCACGGGCTTTGCTGGCATCATCCTCGAACACAAGGAATACTTACTATGGCATCCGCTAAACCCAAGAAAAAGAACCCCCGTCTGGCATCCGGTCGCAAGCGCGTCCGCCAAGATACCAAACTCAACGCAGCCAACACTTCGCTGCGTTCCAAATACCGCACCGCTGTCAAGAACGTCGAAAAGGCTGTTCTGGCTGGCGACAAAACCAAGGCTGCTGAATTGTTCGCCAAGATGCAATCGGTGGTGGACAACGTTGCCGACAAGGGCATCTTCCACAAGAACAAAGCCGCTCGCGATAAGAGCCGTCTGTCGTCCAAGGTCAAGGCCTTGGCACTGGCCGCCTGACCCTCTTCAGGCAAACAGCCCGGACGGGCTTGCCCGTTCGCCGTTTGTAACGGGTGCGCTGCCAGCAATAAAAAAACCGCCTCCCGGCGGTTTTTTTATTGGTTACGGTGCAGTTTTTGGTGCTGCTGGCCCATCGGGCAACAAACAAGCCTCGGCCACTTGGAGGTTGTTATCGCGGGCAAAATTCATTACAAAATCCCAAGCCATCGAATCATGGTCGCGCAAAGCACGGTGAACCACCACGCATTTGACACCATTAATAACATTGGGAACACACCAAGGCGAATAGCTCAAATGGCTACCGGGCTGAGCACCGCCGGGGCGAAAACTGCTCATCACGCCCGCTAGCCGTTCGGCCCAATCGCTAGGGCGAAAGGTCTTCCCGCTGTGCGTGATGCCCTGAATGAAAACTTCTTGAGTAGAGGGGGAAACCATCGGGTAGGAAGGAGTATGAGGGACGGGACGGTGCAGGATCGCTGCTTGCTGGCCGCAGGACTGTCATTCTAACTCTTATATAAGAGCTGTCCGCAGCCATCGTCACACACTGGTGCATGTTCACGCCCTAGAATCGGTTCTCTTTTTTCTAGGCCGCAAGCTTTGTCGGCCTGCCAACTGCACTGTCTGGAGAGTTCTGATGACTGCTTTCATTGAGGCCACCTCGCCCCACGTGATGAACACCTATGGCCGTGTGCCCATTGCGCTCTCACACGGACAAGGCTGCAACGTCTGGGATGTGAACGGAAAAATGTACCTCGATGCGCTCGGCGGCATTGCGGTCAATACACTGGGCCACAACCACCCCGCACTGGTGCCTGCGCTACAAGACCAATTGACGCGCCTTATCCATACCTCTAACTACTACCATGTCCCCGGCCAAGAAGCGCTGGCGGCCAAGCTGGTCGAGTTATCGGGCATGACCAACGTCTTTTTTTGCAACTCTGGCTTAGAAGCCAACGAAGCTGCTTTAAAAATCGCCCGCAAATTTGGACACGACAAAGGCATCGATAAACCCGAAGTAGTGGTGTACGAGAAGGCTTTTCATGGCCGCTCGATTGCCACACTGTCGGCCACAGGCAACCCCAAGGTGCAGGCTGGTTTTGGCCCGCTGGTGGAAGGCTTTATCCGGGTGCCGATGAACGACATTGAGGCCATCGAAAAAGCCACCCAAGGCAATCCCAACGTGGTGGCCGTGTTCTTCGAAACCATTCAGGGCGAAGGCGGCATCAACCCCATGCGCATCGAATACATGCAGCAACTGCGCCAACTTTGCGACGAACGCGGCTGGCTGATGATGATTGACGAGGTGCAGTGCGGCATGGGCCGGACCGGTAAATGGTTTGCCCACCAGTGGGCAGGCATCGTTCCCGATGTCATGCCACTGGCCAAAGGCTTAGGCTCGGGCGTACCGATGGGCGCTGTGGTGGCTGGCCCCAAAGCAGCCCACATTTTACAACCCGGCAACCACGGCAGCACCTTTGGCGGCAATCCATTGGCCATGCGTGCAGGTCTAGAAACCATTCGCATCATGCAAGAAGATGCTCTGGTCGAAAATGCCGCCACTGTCGGAGCCTACCTCAAGAGCGCATTGGAGCGCGAACTGGGCCATGTGCCCGGTGTCCGAGAAGTGCGCGGCCAAGGGCTGATGCTGGGCGTGGAGCTGGCAAAACCATGCGGGGCGTTGGTCGGTGTCGCTGCCGATTCGGGTCTGCTCATCAGTGTCACGGCCGATAGCGTGATTCGCATGGTGCCCCCCTTGATTTTGACGACCGAAGAGGCCGACACCATCGTTGCCCTGCTGACCCCGCTGGTGAAAGCATTCTTGGCCCAATAAATTCAAACATGTTTCAATCCACGCCTCTCAAGAGGCGACTTTGGAAGGGCTTACCCCTTTCCAAGAAAATTCTATCCCCCTGATGGGGGATGTTTCAAACCGAAGCTAGTTTTAGATGAAACATTACCTGCAATTTAACGACCTGAGCGCCGACGAATACGCTTATCTATTTGAACGCGCGGCCCTGATCAAAAAGAAATTCAAAGCCTACGAAAAGCACCATTCGCTGGCCGACCGCACCTTAGCGATGATTTTCGAAAAGGCCAGCACCCGCACCCGTGTCAGTTTTGAAGCGGGCATGTACCAGCTCGGCGGCAGCGTGGTTCACCTGACCACTGGCGACAGCCAATTGGGCCGTGCCGAACCGATTGACGACAGCGCCAAAGTCATCAGCCGCATGGTGGATTTGGTGATGATTCGCACCTTTGAGCAAACCAAAATCGAGCGCTTTGCCAGCCACTCGCGCGTGCCCGTCATCAATGGCCTGACCAACGAGTTCCACCCCTGCCAAATTTTGGCGGACATCTTTACCTTCATCGAGCACCGGGGCAGCATCCGGGGCAAAACGGTGGCGTGGGTGGGCGATGGCAACAACATGGCCAACACTTGGCTGCAAGCGGCGCAACTGCTCGACTTCAAGGTGCACGTCAGCACCCCACGCGGCTACGAAGTAGATGAAAAATTGGCCCTTGGCCCTAGCGGAGCCAGCGCGGGTAGCTATCAATTTTTTAGCGATCCACGCCAAGCTTGCCAAGGTGCCGATTTGGTGACGACCGATGTCTGGACGAGCATGGGCTACGAGGCCGAAAACGAAGCGCGCAAAACCGCTTTTGCCGACTGGTGCGTCGATGCCTCCATGATGGCGCAAGCCCAACCCGATGCCTTGTTTATGCACTGCCTGCCTGCCCACCGGGGCGAGGAGGTGCAAGCCGATGTGATCGACGGCGCGCAATCGGTGGTCTGGGACGAAGCCGAAAACCGCATGCACGTCCAAAAGGCGCTGATGGAGTATTTGCTGCTAGGCCGCCAAACCACCCCATGAGCAGCCACCCTTGCCTGAGTTGCGCAGCCTGCTGCGCGAGCTTTCGGGTCGATTTTGCAGCCCAAGAGATGGACGAGCACGGTGGCCGGGTGCCATCGGGCTTGGCCGATGCCATCACCGAGCAGTTGTGCCGTATGCGCGGCACCGACCACCGCACGCCACGCTGCGCGGCCCTGACCGGAAAGGTCGGCGAGAAAGCCGCCTGTGGCATTTACGAGTGGCGGCCCTCCCCCTGCCGTGAATTTGAAGCCGGCAGCGATGCCTGCAACCGCGCCCGCACGCGCCACCATCTGCCCCCCTACCCGGCATGAGTGGTGCGTTGGAGGCGGCAAGGCGGGCTTTTGTTTCGCTCAAAAGTCCAATGGCTCCGGGGCGAAGTCTGAGCCATCGTGCTGGCGCGCAGGGGCAGCCCGATCGTTTTCCATGGCTTTGCGTTTGCGGCTGACGTGGTAGGCAGTCAAGACTTGGTGCGCCACCATGTCAAGGGCCGGGTGGTTTTGGCCCTCACGGTCTGTCCAGACCTTAGGGGTCAAAGCGCCCGATAGACAGATGCTGTCACCGTCGCCCAACACCAGCAGGGCGTTGCAGGGTGCAGCATCAAAAGCGATCACATTGACGAAAATGGCTTCGCCGCCGCCTGTGGCAGCGCGCACCTTGGCGGTGACGAAAGGTTTGCCACCATTTTTGCTCGGACGCTGGGTGGGTTGCCCATACAGCTTGCCGGCAATGAGTGCATCAATCATGGTTGTTCCCAAAGGAGGTAGAGGATTTATCGGAACGCACGCGCAGCAGCTCGTCCAAAATCAGGCAAGCTGCGCCCACAGTGATGCCTGCATCGGCAATGTTGAAAGCCGGAAAATGCCATCCAGCCCAATGGAAATCCAGAAAATCAACCACGTAGCCATGCACCAGTCGGTCAATCACGTTGCCGACTGCACCACCCAAAATACTCGACAGGGCAAAAGCAAACCATTTTTGTCCGGGGTGCTGGCGCAGTTGCCACACGATAAAAACCGTCGCGGCCACGCCGATGCCGGTAAACATCCAGCGCTGCCAGCCACCCGCCGCTGCCAAAAATGAAAATGCCGCGCCGGTGTTGTGTGCCCGCACGATGTTAAAAAACCCGGTGACAACAGTGGCATCGCCCAGTTGGTAAGCGCCCAAAATCAACCATTTGGTGAGCTGGTCGGCCACCAGCACCAGCAGCGCCCAACCCAGCCAAGGCCAAACGCTGGCCTTGGCATGGCCGCCAAAAGCAGATGACCGCACCATTTAGGCGTGCATCCGTGACTCACCGGCACCGTACAGGTTGCTGGTGCAGCGGCCACAAATCGTCGGGTGGGCGGCATCAGCACCGACATCATCGCGGTAATGCCAGCAACGCTCACATTTGGCATCAGAACTGGCAGTAACGCTCGTCCCTATTGCATCTCCTGCTACTAAAGTAATAGTAGAAACAATAAATACAAACTTCAGGTCGTTGCCCAAACTCGCCAGCAGCGCGTAGTCTTCAGGCGGCACAGTCAAGACAATATTGGCTTGCAGCGAGGCACCCACCTGCCCGGCGGCGCGCAAAGCCTCAATGTCTTTATTGACCCCATCGCGGATGGCGCGGATGCGTTCCCATTTGGCAAGCAGGCCGTCATCGGGCTGACCGAGCGATTGGAATTTTTCGATAAAGATCGATTCCGAGCCGCCAAAAATCTTCCACGCTTCTTCGGCGGTGAACGACAAAAATGGAGCCATCCAGCGCAGCATGGCATGGGTGATCTGGTGCAGCACGGTTTGGGCGCTGCGCCGGGCGAGGCTCTTGGGGGCGGTGGTGTAGAGACGGTCTTTGAGCACGTCCAGATAGAAGCCGCCCAAATCTTCGGAGCAGTACAGCTGCAATTTAGCCACCACAGGGTGAAACTCGTACACCTTGTAATGGGCCAAAATTTCTTCTTGGAACTGTGCGGCGCGCGTCAGGGCGTAGCGGTCGATTTCGAGCAGTTGGTCAAACGGTACCGCATCGTGTGCCGGATCAAAATCGCTGACATTGGCGAGCAAAAAGCGCAGCGTGTTGCGAATGCGGCGGTAGGCATCGACGACGCGGGCCAAAATTTTGTCATCCCCGGCAATGTCGCCCGAATAATCCGAAGCAGCCACCCACAGGCGAATAATTTCAGCGCCGAGTTTTTTGTTGATCTCTTGCGGGTCAATGCCGTTGCCGAGCGATTTGCTCATTTTTCGACCTTGGCTATCGACGGTAAAACCGTGCGTCAGCAAGCCCTTGTAGGGTGCGCGGCCTTCCAGCGCCGCCGCCAGCAGCAGCGAACTGTGAAACCAACCCCGGTGCTGGTCGTGGCCTTCAAGGTACAAATCGGCCTCGGGGCCGCTGTCGTGGTGAACGTGCGGATGGGTGCCGCGCAGGACGTGCGAGAAGGTTGAACCAGAGTCAAACCACACTTCCAAAATGTCGGTGCTCTTGGTGTAGTGCGGCGCATCCTGAGCGCCCAAAATATCTTCGACCGTGACGCGGCTCCAAGCTTCGATGCCGCCTTCTTCCACCATTTTGGCGGCTTGGTCCAAAATTTCCATCGTGCGGGGGTGCAACTCGCCGCTGTCTTTGTGCAAAAAGAACGGAATCGGCACACCCCAACTGCGTTGGCGCGAGATGCACCAATCGGGCCGGTTGGCAATCATGTCTTTAAGGCGGGCTTTGCCATTTTCAGGGTAAAAATGGGTGTGCTCGATGGCTTTGAGGGCCGTTTGGCGCAGCGTTTCGGGGGCTTTGTCTTGGGTGAAAACGCCTTCGCCCTCGTCCATGCGAATAAACCACTGTGCCGCGGCGCGGTAAATCACCGGCGTTTTGTGCCGCCAGCAGTGTGGGTAGCTGTGGGTGATGGTTTCAGTCGCCAACAAGCGGCCCGCATCCTTGAGGGCTTGCAAAATGATCGGCACTGCCTTCCAGATGTGCAAATTGGCAAACAGCGGAAAGTCGGCGGCGTAGCAGCCATTGCCCTGCACCGGGTTGAGGATGTCGTCGTACTTCATGCCGTGCGCGATGCAGGAGTTAAAGTCATCGACACCGTAGGCGGGCGACGAATGGACGATACCCGTGCCGTCGCTGGCGGTGACGTAGTCGGCCTGATAGACCCGCGACAGGCGCTGGTAGCCCCGGCTGCCGTCTTCGCCCGTGATCACATCGTACAAAGGGTGCTGAAACTCCAAGCCGGCCAGTTTTTCACCGGCCACCGTTGCCAGCACCGTTGCGCCGTCGATACCCCAACGCTGCATGCAGCTTTCGACCAGCGTTTCGGCAACGATGAACAAACCACGTTCGGTATCGACCAGCGCGTAGGGCAGTTCACGGTTCAGGTTCAGGGCTTGGTTGGCTGGAATCGTCCACGCGGTGGTTGTCCAGATGACGGCGAATATAGGCTTTATATCCATCGCATCGACTACGCTGTCTTCCAAGCTTCTTTTGATGGAAAAAGCATCAAAAACTTTTTTTGGCTCATGGGCTTTGAAAGCCACATCCAGCGTTTGGCTTTGCTTGTCTTGGTATTCGATCTCAAACTCGGCCAGCGAGCTGCCGCAGTCAAAGCACCAATACACCGGCTTCAAGCCACGGTAGACAAAACCGCGCTCCATCACGCGCTTGAAGGCACGGATTTCGCCCGCTTCGTTGGCGAAATTCATGGTTTTGTAAGGGTTGTCCCATTCGGCCAACACGCCCAAACGCTGGAAGTCGGCCATTTGCTGGGCGATTTGCTCAGTGGCATAGGCGCGGCTCTTGGCCTGCATATCGTCGCGGCTGAGTTTGCGGCCATATTTTTTCTCGATGGCGTTCTCAATCGGCAGGCCGTGGCAATCCCAGCCGGGCACGTACAGCGCGTCAAAACCTTCGAGCTGGCGCGCTTTGGTAATCATGTCCTTCAAGATTTTGTTGACGGCATGGCCCATGTGGATTTGACCGTTGGCGTAGGGGGGGCCATCGTGCAAGATGAATTTGGGCGCGCCTTGTCGGGCATCGCGCAGGCGCTGGTAGCGGCCTTGGTCTTGCCACTCTTTGACCCAACCGGGTTCGCGCTTGGGCAAATCACCGCGCATCGGAAACGGGGTATCGGGCAGGTTCAGGGTGCTGCGGTAATCGGGGGTGCTGGGGGTTTGGGTATCGGACATGGCAAAGACTTTGGAGGTTTGGGGCAAGCGCTACCCGGTCGCTAAGGCAACCGGGTGGCAGAGTGGGGGGAAGGGAAAATGTGCGTCAGCGAGCGGTGCGCCGACGCTTCAAATTCGGTCGCGCGTGGTCTGGCGGTGGGTTTGGGTGTGGGCAGCAAACCACGCACGCGCGTCGGCGCAGTCGCGGGCAATGCCGGTCGTGAGGGCATCGAGGCCGTCGTATTTCAGCTCGTCGTGCAGTTTGTGCAGCAGTTCCACGCGAATGATTTTACCGTAGGCCCCCTCGGGGCCAAGGTGCGCGGGCCAGTCCAGGCAGTGGGTTTCGAGCAGTACCCGCCCACCATTGGCATCGTTCGGGTCGAGTGAGGGGCGAATGCCCAAGTTCGCCACACCGGGCAGGGCTTGGTCAGACAGACCGTACACCAGCACGGTAAAAATACCGCTGGCAGCAGGCTTCCAGTGGGCAAAGCGCAAATTCAAGGTGCGAAAGCCATCGCCCGCCTCGGCACTGCTGGCACCGAGTGCGCGCCCGAGCTTGCGACCATGCACCACATGGCCCGAGATGGTGTAGGGCCGCCCCAAGAGTTGTGCGGCACCCTCCATGCGCCCAGCACCCATGGCATCGCGGATCGCCGAACTCGATACGCGCAGGCCGTGCACTTCGTAGCTGTTCATGCGGGCTACGTCAAAGCCGTGGGCCTCGCCTACAGCATCGAGCATGGTGTAGTCGCCGGCACGCTGGCGACCAAAGCGAAAATCATCGCCCACCAGCACATAGCGCGCGCCCAAACCTTGCACCAACACCTCGTCAATGAACGCTTGGGGCGATTGCTGCGCCAAGTGTGCGCCAAAGGGCAACACCACGGTTTGCTCTACGCCGCAGCGGGCCAACTCGGAGAGTTTGTCGCGCAACGTGCCAATGCGCGCTGGGGCCATATGGGGCTGCTGTAGCGTTTTGGCAAAGTAGTCGCGCGGGTGGGGTTCAAAGGTCAGGACGCAACTGGGTACACCCCGGTGGGCTGCCTCATTGTTCAGCAGCGCCAGCATGGCCTGATGGCCTCGGTGCACGCCGTCAAAATTACCCACCGTCAGCGCACAAGCAGGTGCAATAGCAGGATGGCGAAAACCGCGAAAAATCTTCATGAATGGTTTCTTTTTTAATAGCAGTCAGCGCTTGCTCTGGTAGCACTCAGGGCCTATTTGACTTCAAAATAAAGAGCATAAAAGACGGACAATGAATTATTTTCTGACGATTGCCAACAGCGTTGTAGCGGAGAATTTACATGTTGCGAAAAATCCTTCTAACAACTTTGCTGTGGTCGGTAGTGTGTCCAGCATTTGCTGTCTCCGTGGTTTTCATCAATCCTGGGCGGCCAGATGAGGCCTATTGGCGTCAAGCATCACAGGGTATGTACGAAGCCGCCAAGAGCCTAGATATGACGCTGGAGGTGCTTTATGCCGAGCGCGACCACACCAAGGCCATCGCATTGGCGCACCAAGTAGCAGCCTTACCGCGCCCCCAGCGCCCCGATTATTTAATCATCACCAACGACTATGGTGCTGCACCGGCGATGCTGCGTGCCATTGCGCCAGCAGGTATTGCCACTTTTTTGGCTTTCAGCGGCATTCACGGCCAAGAACGCGCCATGACCGGCGCACCACGCACCAAATTTCCCTTTTGGCTGGGCAGTCTGGAGCCGCGCGCTGCCGATGCCGGTCAGCTCACCGTTCAAACCCTGATCGAGAAGGCACGCAAGCTCCCCAACCTGCGCGGTGCCGACGGCAAACTGCACTTGCTGGCAATCGCCGGAGACCGCTCCACACCCTCGTCCATAGCGCGCACCGAGGGCATGCTGCAAACTTTGAAAAAATCCCCCGATGTGGTGCTAGAGCAACTGGTCTATGGCGAGTGGCAGCGCGACAAAGCCGCCGAACAAGCCCGTTGGCTCTATGAGCGCTATCCACAAGCGAGACTGGTGTGGGCTGGCTCAGACATGATGGCCTTTGGTGCCATGGACGTTTGGCGCGAACGCGGCGGCAAGCCCGGCACCGATGCCCTGTTCAGTGGTATCAATACCTCTAAAGAGGCGATGCAGAGCATCAACTCGGGCGAACTCAGCGCTCTGGCAGGGGGGCATTTTTTGTGTGGCGCGTGGGCTATGGTGATGCTGTACGACCATGCCAACGGTCGTGATTTTCGTGACGAAGGACTGGAGCTAGAGTTTCCGATGTTCACCTTGTTCGACCCAGCGCTGGTTCGGCGTTTTCAGTATTTGTTTTTACCCAGCGGGCCGAACAAGCCTTTTCGCGCTTACAGCAAGGCCTTGCAGCCCAGTTTGCGCCAATACAACTTTCAGTTGGAGCCGCTCTTGCGCTGAGTGCGCACCCACACTCCGACGCTTCTTATGCCTTACCCCCACATTCACCACCGACCGATTGCGCGCACACTGATTGTGCGCATTGTGCTGTTGGCCAGCTTGTGCATGCTGGTGATGGGTGGATTGCGGGCCGTATTTGCCTACCATGCAGTGCAACAAAATTTCAACACCACGGTTCGCACGGTGGCCGAGAACAGCTTGCACCTGCTTTCGACCGGTTTGTGGGACATCGAGGTCAATGCCGTTCAGAGTCAAGTGGACTGGCTCGCTACCTTGCCCGAAGTCGGTTGGGTGCGGGTGCAAGTCGTCACGGGCCAAGTTTTTACGGCGGGCACACATGCCGAAGACGACGGCACCGATGCCATCGTTCTCGAGATCATGGCACCCAACGGCACCAGCAAGCTCGGCCAACTGCACATTGGCCCCCACCATGACGCTTATTTAGAGCAAGTGGTGCGCGAAGTGGCTACCGTGGTGTTTGACTACGTCATCTTTACCTTGCTGATTTGCCTGCTGGTCGGTTGGGTGTTGCACCGTGAGTTGCAGCAACCGCTGCAAAAAATTGCCCATTTTGTCGGCCAGCTCCAACCGAACCAATTGGCTTTGCCTTTGACCTTGGAGCGCAAAAAAACCGGTCACCTCGACGAAATTGATTTGGTGGTGATGGGTTTTCAGCGCTTGCAAGCTGACCTGCGCCACCACATCGAAACACTGGACATTGCGGTCCAAGAGCGCACCCGTCAGCTCAACGATGCGATGCTTGAAATTCAGCACCTGTCGATTACCGACCCACTCACGGGCTGCTACAACCGCCGCCAGCTCGATGAGCACTTGCCCGCCGAAATAGAGCGCAGCTTTCGCTACCACCGGCCTTTGTCGGTGGTGTTTGCCGATATAGACCACTTCAAGCGTATCAACGACCAGTGGGGCCACGCTGCGGGCGATGCGGTACTGCGGGCCATCGTTCAGCGTTTTGAGCAAGCGCTGCGGGCGCAAGTGGACTGGGTGGCCCGTTATGGCGGCGAAGAATTTTTGGTTGTGCTGCCCGAACGCGGCCACGAGGAGGCTCGCCAAGTGGCCGAGCGGTTGCGCCAATTGGTCGGAAAAAATCCCGTCGTGGTCGGTGCCAACCACATCACCGTCACCGCCAGTTTTGGCGTGGCCGAATACGCCAACGGCGACACCCCAGCCACGCTGCTGGGCCGCGCCGACCATGTGCTCTACCAAGCCAAAGCACAAGGGCGCAACCGGGTGCTGGTGGCGGCACCACCGGCAATGAACCCAGCTTGAACGGAGTAGACAATAACCAGACCAGCAGCCCGTAGGCATCCCCCGATCTGCACCTTTCTATTGGAGTTTTACTATGTCTGCCTTGCCCCAAATCCAAGCCACTTTCAGTGCCGATGACTATCTGGCTTGGGAAGCCAACCAGCCCGAGCGCCACGAGTTTGTCGATGGCGAAGTGTTTGCGATGGCGGGTGCCGAAGATCGACATGTGACCGTTTGCCTCAATATTGCGATGGCCCTGCGCCAGCATTTGCGCGGCACGCCTTGCCGCACCTTTATGGCCGATATGAAAGTGCAGGCCGATGCCGCCAGCAGCTATTTTTACCCCGATATTGTGGTTACTTGCAGCGCTGCCGATGCCGAAAGCCGCCACATCAAGCGCGAGCCACTGCTGATTGTCGAAGTGCTCTCGCCCGGCACCGCAGCCTACGACCGGGGCGAAAAGTTTCAGCGCTACCGCCAAATTCCGAGTTTGGCTGAATACGCGTTGGTGGACATTGAGCGCCGCTGCGTCGATGTGTTTCGCAAGCTACCGGAGGGGCTTTGGGTGCTGCACCCGTTTGATGCCCAAACGCCGCTCACGCTGGCCAGTGTCGGTTTGACCGTGGATGGAGAAACGCTTTATGCCGAAATCTAAATCCATCCCCGGTTTTTTAGATTGCTGAAGCGGCTGGTTCAGTAATCGTGCTCGTAGAAGCGCTCAAAGCACTCCTTGAGCTTGTGCTGCCAAACCCGCTTTTGCGCTTCGGGGGCAAAACTGGCCTCAAAGCTGTTGAAGGCCAATTGGTAAGCATGGCGCGCCGTCATGCCCGTGGCGGCAAAAACCTGCGTGAAGTTGTCGTTGATATAACCACCAAAATAGGCCGGGTCGTCTGAATTGACCGTGGCGCACAAGCCTGCATCGAGCAGCTGCGCCAAGTTATGTTGGGCCAAATCGGCAAACACCCGCAGCTTTTGGTTCGACAGCGGACACACCGTCAGCGGAATTTGCTCTTTTGCCAAGCGCTGCACCAACAACGGGTCACGCAGCGCTTGCACGCCGTGGTCAATGCGCTCGGCCTTGAGCACGTCCAGCGCGCTCCAAATGTAGGCCGGGGGGCCTTCTTCGCCCGCATGGGCCACGGTATGCAGGCCCAATTCGCGGCAGCGGGCAAAGACACGGGCAAATTTTTCAGGGGGGTGGCCGACTTCACTGCTATCGAGTCCCACGCCGATGAATTTATCTTGCAGCGGCAGCGCTTGCTCGAGTGTGGCAAAGGCATCTTCTTCGCTCAGATGGCGCAAGAAACACAAAATCAACGAGGCACTGATGCCCAGTTCGGTACGAGCGTCGGCGCAGGCACGGTACAGGCCGTTGACCACGCTGGACAAGGCCACGCCACGCGCGGTGTGTGTTTGCGGGTCAAAGAAAATCTCGGCATGCGCTACGTTATCCATAGCAGCCCGTGCAAGGTAGGCGCGGGCCATGTCGTAAAAATCTTGCTCATGCAGCAAAACACTGGCACCGGCGTAGTAAATATCCAAAAAGCTCTGCAAGTCGGTAAACCCATAGGCATCGCGTAGCGCTTGCACATCGGCATAGGCCAGCGCGACACCGTTGCGCTGCGCTAGCGCAAAGATCATCTCGGGTTCGAGCGAACCTTCGATGTGGATATGCAGCTCGGCTTTGGGCATGGCACGCAGCAGCGCAGGCAAGCGGGCAGCACTGACGGGGGGAACCTTGAACATCGCAAACCTCCTTGTTTGGCCTGAAAAATCAACGCCCAGACGGGGCGCTGGGGGCAACTTTAGAGCAAAAAAGGCCACCAGCGCCGGATGGAAGTGTTTAGTTTGCTATTTATTTCATAGCAAAATCAACCATCCGGTCGATGGCATGGTGCTGCGTCGCAAGGCGGCTCAACGGTGGGCTGGCTCGGTGGCGGGCATCCAGCCTCCGCCCAGCGCCTTGTAGAGCAGCACTTGGTTCTGCCCGTGGGCCAATTGTGTTTGTGCCAGTGCCTGTTGGGTCGCAAAAAGTGCGCGCTGCGCGTCGAGCACATCAAGGTAACTGGCAACGCCGCTGCGGTAGCGCAGGTCGGCCAGTTGGAAGCGCTCGGCCTCGGCCTGCGCCTGCGCTTGCTGGGCACTCAGTTGTTCGCCCCATGTGGCCCGGCCTGCCAACGCATCGGCCACTTCCCGAAAGGCGCTTTGGATGGCTTTTTCGTACTGCGCCAGTGCCATGCTGCGCCCCACTTCGGCTGCGTCCAGCCCGGCTTGGTTGCGCCCTGCGTCAAAAATCGGCAGCAGCGCTTGTGGGGCCAACGTCCAGCCCCATGAGCCGCTCTGAAACAGGCCCGATAGCGCACTGCTGGCCGTGCCCGCACTGGCCGTCAGGGCAATGCGCGGAAAGAATGCCGCCCGCGCCGCGCCAATCTGGGCGTGGGCTGCGCGCAGTTGCTGCTCGGCTTGGCGTACATCGGGACGGCGGGTCAGCAGGTCAGACGGCAGACCCGCTGGCACCGGGGCAAACTGGGGGGCTAATCCCTTGTCTGTGTGGGCACCAGTGTCGAGCAAGGTAGCAGGCAAACTTTGCCCCACCAGCAGCGTCAGGGCATTGATATCGAGCGCCCGCAAGCGCTGTTGCTGTGCCAGCGTGGCACGGGCAGCAGCAGAGAGTGATTCGGCTTGGCGCAAATCAAGGGCCGAGGTCACGCCGTGCTCAAAGCGCAGGCGCATCAGGCGCAGCGAATCGTTGCGTGTGGCAAGGGTTTGCTCGGTCAAAGCCAAGAGTTCATCGTTGGTACGCAAACTCAACCAAGCGTTGGCGACTGCGGCCACCAGACTGGTCTGGGCCGCGTGGCGCGCCTCTTCGGTAGCCAAATACTGGGCCAACGCAGCATCTTTCAGGCTGGCGATGCGCCCAAAAAAGTCGATCTCCCACGAGGCCATCATCACACCAGCGCTGTAGCTGCTGCTGATGGCCCCACTGCCATCGGTTTTGGGTTGGCGATTGCCATTGGCACCGATATTCAGGGTCGGGAGTTGGTCGGCGCTGCGGATTTGGTACTGGGCCCGCGCTTGCTCAATCGACAG
>JAIEMS010000025.1 GCA_019751915.1 Burkholderiaceae bacterium | reverse complement strand
GCTGTAGTTCTCGGGCTTGCTGTGCATCTGCGTACCTTACTGGATGACAGGTGTTGCACTTCAGTTTTGAATCCGCCTACTTTTTTGTAAGTTTTTGTCCAATATATGGAACATACAATGGTTTGTTGGCAGAAATTGGCCAAGAAAAATGAATGCGAAACTGAGGTGTTTTTATTTTTCCATGCCAAGAACAAAATAAACACTCATCAGATTTTGACGGATGATTAAAAGTTAGTTTATCACTGAAATTATTTATTTCATCACTTGATGAATCAGTAAACCAAGCTTTATCCCCGGTAAAATGATTTTGATATAGCCTATTTCCTTCATCAGTCCGTTTTCCATTTTCATCAAAACAGGTTTTGAATTTATCTAAAAACAGCAGTAGCTCTACAATACGCTTGGCTGCACTGTCAGCAAAAGGGTGCGGGTATAAATATACAAAACTATTTGTAGAAAAATTTAAATTTTGGCACCGTCTCTTCATATTATCAGCGAGTTGCTTCCAAGATGTTATTGGCCCAGATGCTTTTTCTAAAGCCACTTTAAGGCTATTAAATTCCCAGTGATTAGGCACATCCACATCAATAGTGCAACTCTCATTGCGATGCCAAGTAATTTTAATGGGACTAAGTTGCCAATTTAACGATGAAAAGCTTAATGTATGACATTCGCTACCAATAAAGCAACGATATGCAGCCTCACCCAAAGACGAGTCGGTAACAACTTTTGCTTTATATTCAAAGTATTCGCCAGAATTATGCTGTCGATCTTCATCCCAGAAAGGCCCATCCTTTGTTAGCCATGACAGGACTGATCTTTGCATATTTTTATCAATCCTACCAATTTCAGATAATGCTTCTTGTAAATTGATTTTGGCTGTTATCTGTACTTGCAAAAAATTTTTATGGCAGTGCAAATTCCGGCCGGATTGTTTCAATATATTCCTGGTAAGCATAATCGTAGCCATGGCACTCTTAAAATCTTGAATGCTACTAAACTGTCCATGTAAAGATAATTCATTAAGTAGAACTTCCATTGCTACCATCCCGCAAAATAATTCATATCTTTGTCAAATTGATCAAAAAATCCATCCGGCCAATGATCAAGATCGCCATGAATATTGATCTGTGGGCTAACTACTTGGGATGTATCCGTAGAGTATGGTCTGAAAAAATGTAATGCAATATTTTCAGGCTGAATTCTCCCCGATTTAACAAAACGACGAATGCCGTTTAGAATATGATCGCTATGCGTTTCAATAATGACTTGCACTCCCGCACTAGCAACTTCAGCCAAAAATTGGCCCATCAATGCTTGTCCCGCAGGATGCAAATGAACTTCCGGATTTTCAATGATTAAAACTGCTCCTTTTTTTGCCGATAATGCAGCAATCACAATTGGTAAAACTTGTGTTAAACCAAATCCAACATTCACCGGACGATGAAATTCCGTGGCACTCGATGTTTTTATTCTTAATGTGACTGCATTAACATTTTGCACTTTTTCTATGGCCAATAGGCAGCTCGGAAAGAACTGCTGCATTCGTGCAGTAACTTGATGAAATAAAGTATTTCGACTTTCTGTTTCAATAATTAAATCATCTAAAATAGACTCGTCTCGTTTTGAGTAAAATATACTCATTGCATATTCACCTTTTGATCCGACGACGGAGGCTATTCGCCTATCTTCAAGTGCATAAGTTTCGCGCGGGCCAATACGCTCTGCTGTGATATATGTTAAATCTTTTAAATATTTTGCAAAATTTATTTCACATTCATTATATTCTGATTTCAATGAATGTGGCAATAAATGATTAACGGAAAACCCCCCTATTTTATGTTCTTTTTTATTTATAAAAATTCGTTGGATAATCATCGAAAGTTCGGTGCGCTCCCCTCCAAAAGACCACGTAATGGTTGTTGACTCGTTTGAAATTCCAATTTCAAAACTTTTGCCGCCATGCTGCTCATTAACAACATCAGATACTGCACCCAATTGAATAGACTTTCCATTGAGCATTAAACAATTTGACCATTCATGGTCTCGCATTGTTTGGTGCAATAACACCAAAGCTTGTAGTACAGAAGATTTTCCTGATGCGTTTGCACCTGATAGCATCGTTAATGGTGCCAATGGTAAGTTGAGTGACTCAAAACATTTAAAGTATTTCAGTTCTATAGAGTTAAGCATTAAATATCTCCTTAAACATTTTTTTAGTGACTTGAAAACGATAGTTTACATTGCGATTACTATTGGTTCCTAATGTAATAGAGTTATTAAACTCTTTATTTTCAAGCAATTTATAAAAATTCTCTTTCAGAATATTTGAATAATAATTAATTTGTGCGCTTGAATATTTAGCAAGCCCTACGGTCATTACATCCCAAAGAGAAATATTTAAAACACCCCGATTTATTTGTCCTGAAGCATGCTTTCGGAATGTTTGCTCATTAAAAAGCAGGTAATTATCTGCCAATGTTTTTTGAAAAATATTTGAAAGCTCTTTTAACTCTGAATTATTAAGTTTGTTCATTTTTTCCAAAGCATTTGCCAGCCATTCATCCATATCACCTTTATAGCTTTCAATGGGCAGCAAATAAAAAGCACAGAAGCGATTGACGCATTCTCTATCACGCATAGTTTCTGGTTTTAAACTATCTCCAGTAACTCTCTTAAATAGTTCCGTCTCTGCTTCTTCTTTTACAAATCGAGTAGCCTGTCCGTTGTACAAACAATTACGCATTTGCTGCCGTGTTAAGGGTTCGCCACTATTAACACGCTCAAATATATCTAATCTAGCACGCTCAGGTACTTTAGCATCAATTACATAAATTATTAAGTTGCAGTCTTCAATACGACTTTGAAATTTAGGAGAAAGCTCTTTAAAAAACTTTTTGTCAAGTTCATTTTGATTAAGGGACTCCTTTTTGCTAGGAAGTTTTAAGTTAAATTCATTATCAAGAAATCGTTTAAAAGTTGTTAATCTTTGCAAACCATCAACAACAATCAACTTCCCCTCTTCATCTTCAGCCAAATAAAAAACAGGCAAAGGAATTCGCATTAATACGGATTGAATAAGCTTACTTTGCTTCTCTTCATCCCAAACAAAATTACGTTGAAAATCAGGCGTCATTATATAACCACCTTTTTCAATACGGCGCACCACCTCAAAAACAGTGCGGGACTCATTTCTAATTAACAATGTATCTATAGGATAATCCCCTAAAGAGGCATCTTCATTTTTATCAAGCCCGTCAATTTTTTCATTTTCAGCACGCATCTTTATCTCTATTTAACTAATTAAACAATGGCAAAGTGTTCCGTGCCCGCTGACAAATCGCTGCTGCGGGCGCGCTGGCTGTTGAGTTTGATTTCAAGGCGCAGGTTATTGACCGAATCGGCATTGCGCAATGCGTCTTCGTAGCTGATAACGTTGGCCTCGAACAAATCAAACAGCGCTTGGTCAAAGGTTTGCATACCGAGGTTGCGGCTTTTCTTCATCACTTCTTTGATTTCAGCGACTTCGCCTTTGAAAATCAAATCGGTAATCAATGGCGTGTTGAGCAAAATCTCGATGGCAGCGGCACGGCCCTTGCCGTCTTGCTTGGGCATCAGGCGCTGGGAAATCAGGGCGCGCAGGTTCAGCGACAAATCCATCAGCAACTGCGGACGACGCTCCTCGGGAAAGAAGTTCAGCACCCGGTCGAGCGCTTGGTTGGCGCTGTTGGCGTGCAGCGTAGCCATGCACAGGTGGCCGGTTTCGGCAAAGGCAATGGCGTGCTCCATGGTTTCGCGGTCGCGGATTTCGCCCATCAAAATCACATCGGGCGCTTGGCGCAGGGTGTTCTTCAGGGCCGCTTCCCAGCTTTCGGTGTCGAGGCCCACTTCGCGCTGGGTGACGACACAGTTTTTGTGCGGATGGACAAACTCCACCGGGTCTTCGACGGTAATGATGTGGCCGAACGAGTTTTCGTTGCGCCAATCCACCATCGCCGCCAGCGTGGTCGATTTGCCCGAGCCGGTCGCACCGACCAAAATGCACAGGCCGCGCTTGGTCATGGTGATTTCTTTCAGCACTTGGGGCATGCCCAAACCATCCAAGGTCGGCAAGGTCATGGGGATGGTACGCAGCACCAAACCCACGCGCCCTTGCTGCACAAAAGCGTTGACCCGAAACCGGCCAATACCGGCCGGAGAAATCGCAAAATTGCACTCTTTGGTGCGCTCAAACTCTGCGGCTTGCTTGTCGCTCATGATCGAGCGCGCCAGCGTCAGGGTGTGGGTGGCCGTCAAGGGCTGGGGCGAGACTTTGGTCACGGCACCATCGACCTTGATGGCGGGCGGAAACTCCGCCGTCAGGAACAAATCGCTGCCCCGGCGGTTGACCATCAGCTTGAGCAGGTCGTTAATGAATTTACTGGCCTGATCGCGTTCCATCAGATGTCCTGTGGCTACCGATGCCAAAGCACCGGGGAGAAATAAAAAGCAAAAGCCAAAACCCGACTTAACCGGGGAAGTTGTCCGGAATTTTGGCTTTGCTGCGAGCCTCGGCGGGGCTGATGATGTTGCGTTTCACCAAGTCGCTGAGGTTTTGGTCGAGCGTTTGCATACCCACGCCGCTGCTGGTCTGGATGGTGGAATACATCTGCGCGACCTTGGCCTCGCGGATCAAATTGCGAATAGCGCTGGTGCCCAGCATGATCTCGTGGGCAGCGACGCGGCCCGTGCCGTCTTTGGTTTTGCACAGCGTTTGCGAGATCACCGCTTGCAGCGACTCCGACAACATGGCGCGCACCATTTCTTTTTCTTCCGACGGAAACACATCGATGATCCGGTCGATGGTCTTGGCAGCGCTGGAGGTGTGCAGGGTGCCAAAAACCAAATGGCCGGTTTCGGCAGCGGTCATGGCAAGGCGAATGGTTTCGAGGTCGCGCATTTCGCCCACCAAAATCGCGTCGGGGTCTTCGCGCAGCGCTGATTTGAGCGCCGCAGCAAACGACAGCGTCATCGGCCCAACTTCGCGCTGGTTGATCAGGCACTTTTTCGATTCGTGGACGAATTCAATCGGGTCTTCGACCGTGAGGATGTGACCGTATTCGGTTTCGTTGAGGTAGTTGACCATCGCCGCCAGCGTGGTCGATTTGCCCGAACCCGTCGGGCCAGTCACCAACACCATACCGCGTGGCTTGAGCGCCAGTTCGCTGAAAATCTTCGGACAATTGAGCTGCTCTAGCGTCAAAATTTTGCTCGGGATGGTACGAAACACCGCCGCAGCGCCCCGATTTTGGTTGAAGGCATTGACCCGAAACCGCGCCAAGCCTTCGATTTCAAACGAAAAATCGACCTCTAAAAATTCTTCGTAGGCTTTGCGCTGGGTGTCGCTCATGATGTCGTACACCATGCCATGCACCATTTTGTGGTCGAGCGGATCGACATTGATGCGCCGCACGTCACCATGCACCCGGATCATCGGCGGCAGCCCGGCAGACAGGTGCAAATCGGAGGCTTTGTTCTTGACGCTGAATGCCAGCAACTGGGTGATGTCCACAGGTTCCTCGATGGTTTGGTAGGCTTGCCGGTGATTATGACCACGATTCTTCACAACCTTCAGCAGGTGCAAGAGCGCATCGCCCACGCCTGCGTCCACGCCACCCGCGACCGCCACAGTGTCGCGCTGCTGGCCGTCTCCAAAACCTTCGGCCCCGAGGCCGTGCGCGAGGCCGCGCTGGCGGGCCAGCGGGCCTTTGGCGAAAACTACATCCAAGAGGCGGTCGAGAAAATCACCCTGCTGCGCGCCGATCCGGCACTGGCGGCGCTGGCCCCCTTGCAGTGGCATTGCATCGGCCCAATTCAGAGCAACAAAACGCGCTTGGTGGCCGAACACTTCGATTGGGTACACACCATCGACCGACCCAAAACCGCCCAGCGGCTGTCTGAGCAACGCCCAGCGCACCTGCCACCGTTGCAAGTGTGTATTCAGGTCAATGTCGATGGCGGGGCCGCCAAGTCGGGCGTGACCCCGTCAGAGGCGCTGGCACTGGCCCAGACGGTGGCAACACTGCCCCGGCTGCAACTGCGCGGACTGATGGCAATCCCAGAACCTGCTCCTGATTTCGCAGCACAATATGCTGTCTGCATGCGGGCTAAAGCCATTTTTGACCACATAAAAGCCGCCGAAGGGGTCGATGGGGCGTTGTGGGACACCTTGTCGCTGGGCATGACGGCCGACTTGGAAGCCGCCATCGCCGCTGGTAGCACCTTGGTGCGGGTGGGCAGCGGAGTTTTCGGCCACCGGCACTACCCAGCGGCATAGGTGCTGCCATGAAGGCGCAAGCGAATCCAGCACTGCCAGAGGCCAAAGGGCATATTTATCTGGTCGATGATGACCCGGCGGTCAGGGTGTCGCTGCTGCGGATGTTGCAGTACCTGAACTACACCGTTCAGGCCTACCATTCGCCCGAGGATTTTTTACAAAACTCGCTCCCGATTGCCCCAGCGGTGCTGCTGCTGGACATGCGCATGCCCGGCATGAGTGGGCTAGATTTGCAACGTGCAATGCAGCAGCTTGGGCGCACAACGCCGATTGTCTTTATCTCGGGCGAGAGCCAAACCCCAGAGGTCATTCACGCCTTCAAAGCGGGGGCGATTGATTTTTTGATCAAACCGTTCAATATGGACGACCTGTTGCAGGCCATCCACCGGGCCATGGCCCACGACCGCGAACAATTAAAGTCCTACCGCAGCACCATAGATGCCCGGCTTTGTTACCAAAGCCTGACCCCACGCGAGCGCGAAATCTGCCAACTCGTGGTCAAAGGGCTGATGAACAAAGAAATCGCTGAACAATTTGAATGCAGCCTCAAAACCGTCAAGGTACACCGGGCCAGAGTGATGGAAAAAATGGGGGTCGTTTCGTTGCTTGAACTGGCCGAAGCCATTCGCGAGCTTGACACCTTGGCTTGGCCGATTCCCGCCCGGCCCACGCCCGCACCATGACACCCTTTAGCATCCCGACCGCCTACCTGATCGTGGGCGCGATGTATGTGCTCATGCCAGCGGCGGCGTGGATGGTGCTGTTTGGCCTGCGTTCGCGTTCGGCCCTGCTGTGGTGCAGCGGTGGTGGCTTGTTTGGTTTGGGGATTATGTTGCTAGGGTTTCGCAGCCACATTCCGGAGTGGGCATCCTACCCACTGGCCAATAGTTTGATGTTTCTTGCCAACATGATGCGGGCACAGGCCTTGCGCTACGAGCTGGAGGCGCCTTGGCGTGGCCGCAACATTGCTTTGGCGAGCATGGGTTTTGGGCTGGTGTACGAGTATTTTCACGCGGTGCTCGAAAACGCAATTTTGCGTTTTGAGTGGACAACGTTTTGTTTGGTCGGGCTACTAACCCACATTACCCTGCTGTCGTGGCAGATGGCCCGACAAGAGCCATCACGCAGCGCCTATTGGGTCGCGGGGGGCTACGGTGTAACCGCTGTCATGCTGCTGGTGCGAATGCTGGCCGTTTGGATCGGAACTTCTGCGCCCGATGCGGTGCTCGGTGGGCTAGACGTTTTGGGGACGATTGTGGCGGCACTGGCTACATCGGTGATTGGCAGCGTCGGGTTTATTGGGATTTTCTTGGAACGCGCCAGACGCAACGATTGGGCAGCAGTGGCCGCACGCGCCAAGCAAGAAGAAAGCGCACGTTTGGGTGCCCAAATTGCCCAGCTTGATCGCCAGCGCAGTTTGGGCGAGATGTCAGCCTCGCTCGGCCACGAACTCAACCAACCGCTGACGGCTATTTTGGTCGATGCCCAAGTGGCCCAGCACGGGCTAGCGCAAGGCCGATGGAGCACGGCACAACTGGGCGAACTGCTGCACGACATCGAAAAAAACACCCGCCGCGCCTCCCAGATCATTGAGCGCATTCGCCGTTTTATTCGACCGACCCCAGAGCAGCGCAGACCGGTCGATTTAGGGCAATTAGCCCATGAGGTGGCCCAATTGGTCAGCAGCGAAGCGCGGGCGTACCGTGCCCAAATTCACTTCGCAACATCGCCCGCCGGTGTGTGCGTGCTGGGCGACCACATCCAGCTATCGCAAATTGTTCTCAACGTGTACCGCAACGCACTACAGGCGCTGGCACAGTCCCCTGAGCGCGAAGTCTGGGTGGAAATTGAGTGCCAAGAACCCTGGGCCACGCTGCGGGTACGCGACAGCGGGCCGGGCTTTTCGCCACTCGGGCTGCAACAGGCAGGTAGCCCCTTTTTTACCACCAAGGCCGATGGTTTGGGCGTGGGGCTGTCGATCTCCAAATCGATTGCCCAGCACCACGGCGGTGGCCTCACCCTTGCCAACGGCGACGCTGGCGGGGCGGTGGTGGAACTGCGCCTGCCTGCACTGCCCGCAGCCGCCGCGTAATTTCAAGGCAGGGACTGGCCGGGGTCATTGCCCCTAGGGGCAATGGTGCCTACTGCGGTTTTGTCATTTACTAGTGCATCTGACAACTTCCCAACCGACTGCTAATGCGCACCAATTTGCCTGTGACCTCTGCTTCTAACGAGTTTGATTACTCCAGCGAAGAGTTTTTGATGTCCACCACAGATGCCCAAGGCCGGATGACGCACTGCAATGCGGCCTTTTCTCGGGTCAGTGGATACGCTGTCGAAGAACTGATGGGGCAACCGCACAGCATGGTGCGCCATCCCGATATGCCGCCCGAAGCGTTCAAGGATATGTGGGAGACCATCGGTCGGGGGCGCAGTTGGATTGGTATGGTCAAAAACCAGCGCAAGAACGGCGATTTTTATTGGGTGCGAGCCCACGTCACGCCCATGATGGAGGGCGGCAAACCCAAGAGCTATATGTCGGTGCGCATGAAACCGACCCGCGAAGAGATTCGCAACGCCGAAGCCTTGTACGACAAAATCCGCCAAGAACGGGCCTCGGGCCAACACAGTTTTCATCTGCACGCCGGCCATGTGCGTTTCACGGGTTGGCGCAATTGGGTTCATAAGCTCCAACGCGCCAGCTTCACACAGCGTTTGGCCGCCATGCTGGTGCCGCTGTGGCTGGCTGTGCCGCTAGCGCCTTGGGTGCTGGGCTGGACGGGGCTGGCGGCCTTGGCGGTGCAATGGGGTCTAGGACTGCTGGGATTGGGTATTGCTTTGTGGCGTTTTCACCGCCGCGTCACCTTGGGACTGGCCGATGCCAACCGTCTGGCCAGTGACATTGCCGGCTGCCGCATCAGTCGTGTATACCAGCGGGTTGATGGTCGCCATCCCATGGCATTTCTGATGGAGCGCTTGCAGCAAATTCAGATCAATTTACGGGCGGTGGTCGGTGATGCACGGGCCGAAATTGGCGGTTTTGGTGATATTGCCCACCATATTGCCCACGGCTCACAAGAGCTATCGAGCCGTACCGAATCCCAAGCCAGCAGTTTGGAGCAAACCGCCGCCTCGATGGAGCAATTGGCCAGCACCGTCTGCCAGTCGGCTGAAACAGCGCAACAGGTACTCAAAGAAAGCGAAAACAGCGCCGAACTGGCCCGCCACGGTGGCAAAGCCGTCGGCGAGATCAGCACCGTGGTCGAATCGATTGCCCAATCGTCACAAAAGATGGTGCAAATCATCGCCACCATTGAGGGCATTGCCTTCCAAACCAATATTTTGGCCCTCAACGCTGCCGTGGAAGCGGCCCGTGCAGGCGAACAAGGCCGGGGCTTTGCCGTGGTCGCCAGCGAAGTGCGCGCGCTGGCCCAGCGCAGTGCCATGGCAGCAGGCGAGATTCGCGGACTCATCAGCGAGTCGGGCCAACACATCCAACGCGGCACGGAAAAAATGCACTCTGCCAGCCAGACCATCGATCAAGTGGTGCAGTCGGTGGCTTACGTCAACACGCTGATGGGGCAGATGGGCGTTGCTGCCCGCGAGCAATCGACAGGCATTTCTCAGGTCAATGAGGCCGTCACGGACTTGGACCGGGTAACGCAACAAAATGCGACGCTGGTACAAGACTCGGCCTCAGCAGCCCGCGCCATGAGCCAAAACGCTGGCATTTTGGGGCGCACATTGGCGGTATTTCGCTTGGCTTGAGCGCCTTGGCCGCTGGCGCAGCAGTGCCAGTGGGTGCTGGATTTTTCGTCGGCTGATGGGGTAGGATTAACGCGAACGTCAACGCCATTCCATGGCTGTCTTCGGGTGTCGCAACGCCGCCTGGCGTTTGCCCGGAAATGTCCTGTAGCACCTACCACTATGGCCACCACTTACACCATCAGCGATCTTGCCAAAGAGTTTGATCTCACCACCCGCGCGATGCGGTTTTACGAAGATATGGGCCTGCTCCAGCCTGAGCGTACCGGCCCCGGTGGACGCAACCGCACCTACACCGCCCGCGACCGGGCCCGGCTCAAGCTGACGCTGCGCGCCAAGCGCTTAGGGCTGTCGCTGTCGGAGGCCAAAGAAATTATCGACCTCTACGACAGCCCGCGCGATACCGGTGTCCAACTGCGCAAATTTTTGCTGGTGCTGGCCCAACACCGCAGCCAGCTCGAAGAGCAAATGGCCGACTTGCAAGCCAACCTCGACGAAGTCAAAGAGCATGAAAAGGAGGCGCGGGCGTTGTTGCTCAAGGCCGAGAAAAATAAGTAATAATTGACGTTTACGTAAACGTAATACTTAGTTCAGGAGCCGTCATGACAGCGCCCACTTTCGAGCCCCGCAACAACCAGTATGCCCAGCGTGTACGCGAGAGTTTTGCCCTGCAAGGGGCCATGCAAACTTTGGGTGCACGCTTGGGACTGCTGGCACCGGGCGCGGTCGATATTGAGTTGGACTGGGCCGCTGCCTTGACCCAACAGCATGGCTTTTTGCATGCTGGCATGGTTGCGGCGGCACTCGATTCCGCTTGCGGCTACGCCGCTTTCACGCTGATGCCCGCCGAGGCCGAAGTGCTGACCATCGAATTCAAAATCAATTTGCTGGCACCAGCGCGCGGCGAGCGCTTTCGCATGGAAGGCCGGGTGCTCAAGCCCGGTCGCACCATTACCGTCTGCGAAGGCCGTGCTTATGCACTGCACGCCGATGGGGAAAAGCTCGTTGCCACGATGGGTTGCACCCTGATGGCCGTGACGGGCCGCGAAGACGTGCAAGCCCGGCCCCAGCCTGATCTGAACGGTTGATGACCCACCACACCATACCTATTTTTTCCACAGGAGACATCCCCATGAGTATTCCCGCCAACATTCCCGGTCTGAACTTCCAACTCGGCGAAGACGTCGATGCACTGCGCGACGCTGTGCGCGATTTCGCGCAAGCCGAAATTGCCCCGCGCGCTGCCGAAATCGACCACTCTGACCAGTTCCCGATGGACTTGTGGCGCAAGATGGGCGACTTGGGCGTGCTGGGCATCACCGTGCCCGAAGAATTCGGTGGTGCCAACATGGGCTACCTCGCGCACATGGTGGCGATGGAAGAAATCTCGCGCGCCAGCGCCTCGGTGGGTCTGTCCTACGGCGCACACAGCAACCTGTGCGTGAACCAAATCAACCGCAACGGCAACGCTGCGCAAAAGCAAAAATACCTATCTAAACTCATCAGCGGCGAACACGTCGGCGCACTCGCCATGAGCGAGCCGGGCGCTGGCTCGGACGTTATCAGCATGAAGCTCAAGGCTGAAGACAAGGGCGGCTACTACCTGCTCAACGGCAGCAAAATGTGGATCACCAATGGCCCCGATGCCGACACGCTGGTGGTGTACGCCAAGACCGAGCCAGAAATGGGCGCACGTGGCGTGACGGCTTTCTTGATCGAAAAGGGCATGAAGGGCTTTTCGATCGCACAAAAGCTCGACAAACTCGGTATGCGCGGCAGCCACACGGGTGAGCTGGTGTTCCAAGACGTTGAAGTGCCCGCAGAAAACATTCTGGGTGGCCTGAACATGGGTGCCAAAGTGCTGATGAGCGGCTTGGACTACGAACGCGCCGTGCTGACCGGCGGGCCACTGGGCATCATGCAGGCCGTGATGGACAACGTAGTGCCCTACATCCACGACCGCAAACAATTTGGTCAAAGCATTGGCGAGTTTCAGCTCGTGCAGGGCAAAGTCGCTGATATGTACACGCTGTTGCAAGCGGGTCGCTCGTTTGCCTACACCGTGGCAAAAAACCTCGATATGCTGGGCACCGACCACGTGCGCCAAGTCCGCAAAGACTGCGCCAGCGTCATCTTGTGGTGCGCCGAACAAGCCACCAAGATGGCCGGTGATGGCATTCAACTGTTTGGTGGCAATGGCTACATCAACGAGTACCCACTGGGCCGTTTGTGGCGTGATGCCAAACTGTACGAAATTGGCGCAGGCACCAGCGAAATTCGCCGCATGCTGATTGGCCGCGAACTGTTCGCTGAAACCTGCTGATGGTTCTGCCGATGGCGTGTCCCTGAACTTTCCTCGCGCTCTCCGCTCTACGTTCTACGCTGTTCTGATTTTTTGTTTTGAATGAAAGGTGACCATGTCTGCAACTTCAATCGAAGATCTTTTTGCGCTGAATCGGGCGTGGGCGGCGCAAATGGAGCGCGAACGTCCCGGCTTTTTTACCAGCCTGATGGCCCAGCAAAAGCCCCGTTATATGTGGATTGGTTGCTCCGATAGCCGGGTGCCTGCCAACCAAATCACTGGGCTGGAGCCGGGCGAGGTGTTTGTCCACCGCAACGTCGCCAATGTGGTGGTGCCCACCGACCTCAATTGCCTCTCGACCATCCAGTACGCGGTGGACAAGTTGCACGTTGAGCATCTGATGGTGGTCGGGCACTATGGCTGCGGCGGTGTGCTGGCTGCGTTGGAGGACGTGCGCGTTGGCTTGGCAGACAACTGGCTGCGCCACGTCAAAGACGTGCGCGATCGCCACCGCGAACTGCTGGCGCAATTGGCACCAGAGTCGCGCCACGATGCGCTGTGTGAACTCAATGCCATCGAGCAAGTCATCAACGTGGCCCAAACTACCGTAATACAAGACGCTTGGGCACGCGGCCAAAAGGTCACGTTGCACGGCTGGTGCTACGGACTCAAAGACGGACTCATCAACGATTTGCTGATGTGCGTCGGCGGCAACCAAGGCTTAGATGCCCAATACCGGGCTGCTGTGGCCGGTGTTGCGGCTGCACGCCGCTAAAGTCGGGGGGCCAATTCTGGCCCTCTATCGACTTTGACTGTTTTTCAGGAAGCCTTGCCCATGTTTCCCCAGCGCCTTGATTCGCCCCAAGCCTACGACATCGCCAAGGCGATGATGGACGGCTTTAACCGCCACTACCGCCTGTTTCGCACCGAGTCCGCCCGGGCCAAGCACCGCTTTGAAACTGCCGATTGGCACGGCCAGCAACGCGCCCAGCGCGAACGCATTGAGTTTTACGATTTGCGCGTCAAAGAATGCTCAATGCGGCTTGAGAAAGAATTCAAGGCCGGTGAGCAACCGATGGAGGTGTGGCACCAAGTCAAGCTGCACTATATTGGTTTGCTGGTCGATCACCACCAGCCAGAATTGGCCGAGACATTTTTTAATTCGGTCACGACCAAAATTCTGCACCGGACTTATTTTCATAACAGCTTTATTTTTGTCCGTCCGGCTATCAGTACCGAATACATTGAGAACGATCAAGCTGCCGATCTGCCGACGTATTTTTCGTACTACCCTTCGCGCGAAAATCTGCGTGAAACCTTAACGCAGATGGTAGAAGATTTTCATCTTCAGCCAGAGTTTGCCCACTTAGCGCACGATATCAACCAAGTTTTAACTGCGGTGCAAGGGCATTTGTACCAAGTCAAACTGCGGGCCAATTTCCAGATTCAGGTATTGTCGAGCTTGTTCTTTCGCAACAAGGGTGCTTATGTAGTCGGTAAAATTATTAACGGTTTTAACGAAATTCCGTTTGCGCTGCCCATTTTGCACAATGCTGAAGGCAAGCTGTATATTGATGCAGCATTGTTTGGCGAGGCTGATTTACAAATTTTGTTCAGCTTTGCCCGCGCTTATTTTATGGTGGACATGGAAATCCCCAGCGCCTACGTACAGTTTTTGCGCAGCCTGATGCCACACACGCCACGCGCCGAGCTGTACAACGCCTTAGGGTTGGCAAAGCAAGGCAAAACGCTGTTCTACCGCGATTTTCTTTACCACCTGAAGCACTCCACCGATAAATTCCGTATTGCCCCCGGTATCAAGGGCATGGTGATGCTGGTGTTTGACCTGCCTAGTTTTCCGTTTGTCTTTAAAATTATTAAAGATTATTATCCGCCGCAAAAAGAAACGACACGCGAGCAAATTCAAGGCAAATACTTATTGGTGAAACAGCACGACCGCGTGGGGCGCATGGCTGACACCATCGAATACACCGAAGTGGCCTTCTCACGCGATCGTTTTGAAGACGATCTCATTGCCGAAATCCAAAAGTTTGCCCCGAGTCAGCTTGAAATCAGTGACCGCGACGGCGATGGCAAGCAAGAAGTCATCATTAAGCATTTGTATATTGAGCGGCGCATGATTCCGCTGAATATTTATTTGCAAGAAACCTTTGATACCGGTATGCAAGACCCCCATGCCCAAGAGCTGATGGAGCACAGCGTGGTTGAGTATGGCAATGCCATCAAAGAACTGGTGGCGGCCAATATTTTCCCCGGCGATATGCTCTGGAAAAATTTTGGCGTTACCCGCAACGGCAAAGTCGTCTTTTACGACTACGATGAAATCGAATACATCACCGACTCCAACTTCCGCCGCGTGCCCAAACCGCGCAACGAAGAAGAAGAAATGAGTGGCGAGATTTGGTACAGGGTTGGCCCCAAAGACGTGTTCCCCGAAACCTTTGGCCCGTTCTTGCTCGGCAACGATGCGGTGCGCGGGGTGTTCATGAAGCACCATGCCGATTTACTGGATGTGGCTTTTTGGCAATCGCACAAAGAGCGCATTTTGGCCGGTCATGTGCACGACGTATTTCCTTACGATGCCAGCCGTCGTTTTGTTCCAGCAGGCACTCAAACTGCCTAAAAAACGCATTCTTTTTACAACACACAGGAGACTTTGATGACAGCAGCTTTCGCAGACCCCATTGTGATTTTGGGCGCGGCGCGCACCCCGATGGGTGCTTTTCAGGGCGACTTTTCGGGCTTGGCAGCGCACGATTTGGGCGGTGTTGCGATCAAAGCAGCCGTTGAGCGTGCCGGTGTTTCGCCCGATGCCGTCGGTGAGGTGCTGTTTGGCAATTGCCTGATGGCCGGTCAGGGCCAAGCCCCAGCCCGCCAAGCCGCCTTTAAGGGTGGTCTGCCCAAAGAAGCTGGTGCCGTCACGCTGTCAAAGATGTGTGGTTCGGGCATGAAGGCGGCCATGTTTGCCCACGACATGCTGCTGGCGGGTAGCCATGAAGTGATGGTGGCTGGCGGCATGGAGAGCATGACCAATGCACCCTACCTGTTGCAAAAAGGCCGGGGCGGCTATCGCATCGGCCACGACCGTATTTTTGACCACATGATGCTCGACGGTCTCGAAGACGCTTACGAGCCAGGCCGCTCGATGGGCACTTTTGGCGAAGACTGCGCTGCCAAGTACGGTTTTACCCGTGCCCAGCAAGACGCATTTGCCACCGCCAGCGTGGAGCGGGCCAAGGCTGCCAGCGCATCGGGTGCTTTTACGGCAGAGATTGCGGCCGTCACCGTCAAAACCCGTGCCGGTGAAACGGTGGTGTCGGTCGATGAAGGCCCGGGCAAAATCAAGCTCGACAAAATCACCAGCCTCAAGCCCGCCTTCAAGAAGGATGGCACCATCACTGCCGCTTCTAGCTCCAGCATCAACGATGGCGCAGCCGCTTTGGTGATGGCGCGCGCATCGACGGCCGAAAAGCTCGGTTGCAAACCGCTGGCGCGTATCGTTGCCCACGCCACCCACGCCCAAGAGCCTGAATGGTTTGCCACTGCCCCGCTGGGCGCGACACAAAAAGCCCTTGCCAAAGCCGGTTGGAGCGCCAACGATGTCGATTTGTGGGAAATCAACGAAGCCTTTGCCGTCGTGCCGATGGCGCTGATGCACGATTTGAACCTGCCCCACGATAAGGTCAACGTCAATGGCGGTGCCTGCGCACTGGGCCACCCGATTGGTGCCAGCGGTGCCCGCATCATGGTGACGCTGATTTACGCCCTGCAAGCACGCGGCCTGAAAAAGGGCGTTGCGACGCTGTGCATTGGTGGCGGCGAGGCGACAGCGGTGGCGATTGAGTTGCTCTAAACTCCTAAAATGATAGCTGTTAGTGCTTGCCAGATAAGCGCTAACAGCACTTAGGGTGTTTTTTGGTGTCGTATGACCGTCATTTGAATGCGATAGACTCGCATTCATGATTTTGAACACTCCGGCGATTTCACGCCACATTTCTTCCAAAGTACGGTGTGTCGCTCCGGTCGTTGGACTGTTTGCCCTCGCAGTGTTGCCGCCAGCAGTCGCGCAAACGGCAGATGACGATGCCACCGAGCCACGCGTGGCATGGCATGCCCAAACGACGTGGGAATGGCAGCGCAAACCTGCGTTTTCTGCCCCCTACACCGGCCCCCACAGCTTGGTGACCAACCGAGAGCGCTCCTACTCCTTCACCGCCACCGGCGATTTGGGGATTCGTTTGTGGGACGGTGCCGAAGCCCACTTCAACCCTGAAATGGCCCAAGGCGTGCCTTTGTCGCACTTGGGCGGCGCGGGTGGGTTGTCCAACGGCGAACTGGCCCGCACTTCAGGCTCGAACCTGTCGGTGTACCGAGCACGGATGTTTGTCCAGCAACGCTGGGCCGCCGGGGGCGAGGCTGAAACCATTGCACCCGACTTCAACGAATTGGGTGGTGCCTCCCAAACCGGACGTTGGACAGTGCGCGCAGGTGCGTTCTCGCTGCTCGATTATTTTGACAACAACCCCTACGCCAAAGACCCACGCGAGCAGTTTTTCAATTGGTCGTTTTTGACCCACGGAGCGTGGGACTACGCCGCCGATGCCCGAGGTTACTCGGTCGGGGCCATGATCGAATACCGCACCAGCACTTGGTCGATGCGGGCTGCACGCATGGGACTGCCGCGTGAATCGAACGGCTTGGCACTCGATAGCCACTGGGGGCGCTACCACGGCGACCAATTTGAAATCGAGTCTGACTTGCCAGTCGCTTTGCCCGCAGGCCCTCTGCGTGGGCGCTTGCTGGCGTACCGCAACCGGGCCGTGATGGGCCGTTTTGACGAGGCATTGGCGCTGGGCGGCATTCCCGATGTGGGGCTGGTGCGGCGCGACCAAACCAAAACCGGCTGGGGCCTCACCCTCGAAGCGCCCATAGGCGAGGACGCAGGCCTATTTTTGCGCACCAGCCGCAACAACGGTCAGGCTGAGACTTACAACTTCACGGAAATCGACCAACAGCTCTCGCTGGGGGGGCAGTTCAGTGGCGCTGCATGGGGCCGCAGCAACGACCGCTGGGGCGTGGCATGGGCTAGAAACGGCCTTTCGCAAGGCCATCGCAACTACTTAGCAGCAGGTGGGGTCGGCTTCTTTCTGGGCGATGGACAACTCAACTACCGCACCGAGAAAGTTTTGGAAGCCTATTACCGCATCGTCATGCCCGATGTCGTCACCTCAGCGGGCAAGATGCAATCGGCATTGTCGCTGGGGGTTCAAAATCTGACCAACCCCGGCTACAACCGCGACCGGGGGCCAGTGCAGGTTTATTCAGTGCGCTGGCACAGCGAATTTTGAGTCTGGCAATCGTTCAGCAGCCGAGGGCATGATAATTGACGTTCACGTCAATTGAACGTGAATTCACAGGCCCTTTGAGGGCCATCCCGGAGACAAAAATGCTGCTGACCCAAGACCAAGAAATGATCCGCGACGCGGTGCGCGACTTTGCCCAGCAAGAGCTGTGGCCCCACGCCGCCCGCTGGGACAAAGAACACCACTTTCCCAAAGAGGCCCACCAAGGCTTGGCCGCGCTGGGTGCCTACGGCATTTGCGTGCCCGAAGAGTTTGGCGGTGCCCAGCTCGATTACGTCACGCTGGCGCTGGTGTTGGAAGAAATTGCTGCCGGCGATGGCGGTACCAGCACCGCTATCAGTGTCACCAACTGCCCAGTCAATGCCATTTTGATGCGCTACGGCAACGCCGAGCAAAAGAAAAACTGGCTTACGCCGCTGGCCCAAGGTCACATGCTGGGGGCGTTTTGCCTGACCGAGCCGCACGTTGGCTCCGACGCTTCAGCGCTGCGCACCACCGCCGTCAAGCAAGGCGATGAATACGTCATCAATGGCGTTAAACAATTCATCACCAGCGGCCAAAACGGTGATGTGGCCATCGTCATTGCCGTGACCGACAAAGGCGCAGGCAAAAAGGGCATGAGTGCCTTCATTGTGCCGACCAGCAACCCCGGTTACGTGGTGGCACGCTTGGAAGAAAAACTCGGCCAACACAGCAGCGATACAGCGCAAATCAACTTTGACAACTGCCGCATCCCCGCTGAAAACCTGATCGGTGCCGAGGGCGAGGGCTACAAAATTGCCTTGGGTGCGCTCGAAGGTGGGCGCATCGGCATTGCCGCGCAAAGCGTGGGCATGGCGCGCAGCGCATTCGATGTGGCGCTGGCCTATGCCAAAGAGCGCGAGAGCTTTGGCACGGCCATTTTTAACCACCAAGCGGTGGGCTTCCGGTTGGCCGAATGTGCCACGCAGATCGAGGCTGCGCGCCAGCTCATTTGGCACGCGGCAGCCCTGCGCGATGCGGGTCGCCCCTGCTTGAAAGAAGCGGCTATGGCTAAATTGTTTGCCAGCGAAATGGCCGAAAAAGTCTGCAGCGCCGCCATCCAAACGCTGGGCGGCTATGGCGTGGTGAACGATTTTCCGGTCGAGCGCATCTACCGCGACGTGCGCGTGTGCCAAATCTACGAAGGCACCAGCGACGTGCAAAAAATCATCATCCAGCGCGCACTGGCATGATTTGTTTTCTGGCCCATAACTGGTGACAAAATGGCAGCATGACTGCCAAAAACACCCCCACCACCGCCAATTCGACCACCCCCGAGGGCGCTTCGCCCTCGGCCCGCGCACCACGCGCTCGCCGGGCCAAGCCTGCCGCTGAAAAGCTGCGCGGTGCCCTCCAAGGCGACACCGCCCCTGAGCTTGAAACCACGGCTGTCTCGCGCCATGTGCCTCAAGAGGCAGTGCAAGCGGCCCAAGGCAAGCAACTGGCTTCGGTGCTGGGCTTGCTCGACAATGTGGCCCTGCCCGCCACCGAGCGTGCGAACGCATTGCGGGCCACCCTTGAAGGGGCTTCGGAAGACGATTTGGCGGTGCTGCGCCAAGTGCTGTGGGCTGAGCAGCCCCAGCAAGCGCGGGCCAAAGGCAATCCTGACGAAGAATTGACCAACGATTGGCGCGATGGTGGCTACCCTTACAAGCACCTGATGCGCCGCTCCAGCTACGAGACGCAAAAATACCAATTGCAGGTCGAACTGCTCAAGCTGCAAGCGTGGGTCAAAGAGACCGGCCAACGCGTTGTCATTTTGTTTGAAGGCCGCGATGCGGCGGGCAAGGGCGGGGCCATCAAGCGCTTTATGGAGCACTTGAATCCACGCGGCGCGCATGTGGTGGCACTGGAAAAACCCAGCGAAGTCGAGCGCGGCCAATGGTACTTTCAGCGCTACATCCAGCATCTGCCCACCGCTGGCGAAATTGCCCTGTTTGACCGCAGTTGGTACAACCGCGCCGGGGTCGAGCGCGTCATGGGCTTTTGCAAAGACACCGAGTACCACGAGTTCATGCGCCAAGCGCCCGAGTTTGAGCGCAACTTGGTGCGCAGTGGCATCCACCTCATCAAGTTCTGGTTCTCGGTCAGCCAAGCCGAGCAGCGCCGACGCTTCAAAGAGCGCGAAGTGCACCCGCTCAAACAGTGGAAACTCAGCCCGGTCGATTTGGCATCGCTGGACAAATGGGACGACTACACCCGCGCCAAAGAAGCCATGTTCTTTGAAACCGACACCGCCGATTCGCCTTGGACAGTCATCAAGAGCGATTGCAAAAAGCGCGCGCGCCTCAACGCCATGCGCTATGTGCTGCACAAATTGCCCTACGCCAACAAATCACTGGAGACGGTGGGCAAACTCGATCCGCTGATCGTGGGCCGTGCCCATGTGGTCTACGAGCGTGGCGAACAGCCCGGCGCGTTGTTGTGAACCTTGCACGGGCCGCTCTTTCTATGGCCGGAGATGCGTTGATGCAGACAAAAGCACCTGTTTGGTTATTGACATGGGCCTTGCTGACGACCGGGGCGCTGGCCCAGGCCCAAACGGTAGAGCTGCCTGCCCTGGACACCACCGAACTGAGCCAAGAAAGCGGCGCGGCACTGCCCGAGTTGCGTGCCTATGCCGAGCTGGGCAACGTCCCAGCGCAGTACCAACTGGCGCTGCGCTACTTTCAAGGCCGGGGCATGGAGCGCAATGCCGAGCAGGCGGCGCACTGGTTTCGCCGCGCTGCCGATGTGGGCGAGCCGCGCTCGCAATTGGCGCTGGCACTGATGCACGCCAAGGGCGACGGAGTGCCCCAATCCAATCGGTTGGCCGCTTACTGGATGCGCCAGTCGGCTGAGAGTGGTTTTCACAAAGCGCAGTTGCTGCTGGGCGGCATGTACGAACGCGGCCAAGGCGTGAGCAAAGACAGCACCGAGGCCTATTTTTGGTACTGCCTTGCCAGCGAAAGCGGCTGGGGCAGCGACGAGGCCATGCTCCAACGCGAGCGGCTCGGCCCCCAACTGACGCATGTGCAGCGTGAATCGGCACGCTCTGCGGCACGCTACTGGCGGCCACGCTATCCCGGTTTGGTTGTGCCCTGATTTTTCAATTCCAAGGACTTTATCTATGTTGCGTCGTCAATTTCACCGTGCAGGTGCCAGTGCGCTGGGTCTGCTGTTGCTGGCCACCTACCAGCAAGCGCAGGCTTTGTCGCTGGGCGATTTGTCTAGCGCCGATGCCAGCAGTGGCCTGAAAGCAGCCTTGGGCAAAGGGGCCGAGGCTGCCGTAGCACTGCTGGGCCAGCAAGATGGCTTTTTGGGCAATCCCAAAGTGCGCATTGGCCTGCCGGGGTACTTGGACGATGCAGCCAAGCTGATGAAGACTTTCGGCCAAGGCAAGCGCATTGACGAGCTGGTCACCAGCATCAACCGCGCCGCCGAAACAGCGGTGCCCATGGGCAAAGATTTGCTGGTCAATGCCGTGCAAACCATGTCGGTGACCGATGCCAAAAATATCCTGACCGGCGGCGATACCTCAGTCACCACCTTTTTTGCCGACAAAACCCGCCTGCCGCTGGGCGAGCGCTTTTTGCCCGTGGTCAACCAAGCCACCGAGAAGGTCGGCCTGACGCAAACCTACAACGCCTTTGCCAGCAAAGCGGCCAACTTTGGCGTGGTCAAAAAAGAAGATGCCAACTTAGGCCAGTACGTCACCGGCAAAACGCTCGATGGGCTGTACCTGATGATTGGCGAGGAAGAAAAGAAAATCCGCCAAGACTCGGTGGGCAGCGGCAGCGCCATCATCCAAAAGGTGTTTGGGGCCATGCGCTAACCTTGTGCGTTACCCCATCGCACCACCATCATGACCTCAGCCCATTCTCACCAAGGTGCACACCACCACCACGGCCATGACCACAGTCACGGTCACAGCCACGCACCGGCCAATTTCAACCGCGCTTTTGCCATCGGTATCACGCTGAATTTGGTGTTTGTAGCGGTGGAGGCCTTTTATGGCTGGCGCGTCAATTCGCTGGCTTTGCTGGCCGATGCCGGTCACAACCTGAGCGATGTGGCCGGTTTGGTGCTGGCATGGGGCGGTGCGCTGGCGCTCAAACTGCGGCCCAACCACCGGCACACTTACGGCTGGAAGCGCGCCACCATCTTGGCCGCTTTTGCCAATGCCTTGCTGCTGCTGGTGGCTATGGGCGGCCTAGCGTGGGAGGCCGTGGGGCGTTTACTGTCGGCGGATGCCGCTGTGCAGGCGCAGGCCGGCACCATCATGGCGGTGGCCGGGGTGGGGATTGTGGTCAATACCGCTACGGCTTTGCTGTTCATGCGCGGGCGGGCGCACGACCTGAACATTCGGGGGGCGTTTTTGCACATGGCCGCCGATGCGCTGGTGTCGGCGGGCGTAGTGCTGGCCGGGGCGCTGGCGCTGTGGCAGGGCTGGGTTTGGCTCGATCCTGTGGTCAGTTTGTTGATTGCATTGGTGATTGTGCTGGGCACGTGGGGCTTGCTAACGCAGTCGCTGCATTTGCTGTTTGATGGGGTACCCGACAACATTGACCCCCAAGCGGTGCGCGCGCATTTGCTGGCGCTGGCGGGTATCACGCAGGTACACGACCTGCACATCTGGGCTATGGGCACTTCGCAAGTGGCCCTGACAGCCCATTTGGTGATGCCCGAGGCCTGCCCTGACGATGCCTTCTACCGCACAGCCACCGAGATGCTGCACGAGCGGTTTGACATCGCCCACGTCACGTTGCAAGTGGTGCGTCGGCCATTTTCGCCGTCGTGCGTCGAAGTAGCCTCGCCTTGAGTTGCTCCTAAAATAGGAGCTGCCAATCGTTGCTGAATAAGCGCTAATACCGTATTTAGCTAGAAATTTTCCTGCACCAGCCCGTACCAGCCTGTGCAGCCCTGCCCACCATCGCCGACAATGCGCGGCGCTATGCCCTCGATTTTTGACCCCACTGCCCCATGCCCTTGCGCGCGCTTGTCGCCCCGGCGCAAGCCATTGGCCTATGCCGACTGCTGTGGCCGCTACATCGGGCACTTTGACACCAGCCCCGCCCCCGATGCCGAAAGCCTGATGCGCTCACGCTACAGCGCCTTTGTGTTGGGACAAGCCGATTACCTGCGCGCTACGTGGCATTCGAGCACCCGCCCAGCGACATTGGCACTCGATACCGACAGCCGCTGGTTGGGCTTGCAGGTGCGCGGGCACTGGCCCGGCACAGGTGCCGATGCCGACCGTGCCGAGGTCGAATTCGTGGCCCGTTACCGCCAAGCGGGACGGGCGGTGCGCTTGCACGAGCGCAGCCGGTTTGTCCGCTGCACCGAGCCAACCGATGCCGCCACTGCGGCGCTGGCGCGTTGGTTCTATGTGGACGGTGATTTTCAATAAAAAAGGCTGTTAGCGCTTGGTAGATAAGCGCTAGCAGCTATCAATTAATGAGCAAAATGAATCCTCTGCGTTTTGATGCTGTCCTGTTCGATTGCGATGGCGTTCTCGCCGACAGCGAAACCATCACCCACACTGTGCTGTGCCAAATGCTCAACGAGTCCGGCTGGACGATCTCGCTGGCCGAGTGCATGCAAACCTTTGTCGGCAAAACCGTCCGCAGCGAGGCCGCCCGCATCGAGGCGCACACCGGCAAACCCCTGACCGATGCTTGGATGGCCGAGTTCTACGCCCGCCGCAACAGCGCCTTGCAAACCCAGCTGACCCCGATTGCCGGGGCACTCGAAGCGGTGCGCGCTGTGCATGGGCGGCTGCAAGGGCGCATTGCCTGTGCGTCAGGGGCCGACCGCTTCAAGGTCGAACTGCAACTGGCCCAAATGGGCATGGCAGCGTACTTTGAAGGCATGGTTTTTAGCGGCCACGAAATGCCCGCCACCAAGCCCGCACCCGATGTCTATCTAGCCGCTGCTACCGCCTTGGGGGTTGCCCCGGCACGCTGTTTGGTGGTCGAAGACACCGTGACCGGCGTGCGGGCCGGTGTCGCCGCAGGCGCTACCGTAGTGGGCTACAGCTCTGCGCGTGCCGGCACCGCAGCACCGGGAGCACTGCGTGCTGCCGGTGCGGTGCAGGTGATGCGCCACATGGACGAGCTGCCAGCACTGCTCGACGACTAAGCCACGCGAGCACCGACTACGCCGGAGGCATTTCGCCCAAACGACCGGCCCGAAAATCGCTCAACGCTTGGTGAATCTCTTGCGCTGAGTTCATAACAAAAGGCCCATGCTGGACGATGGGTTCATTGAGCGGTTGGCCCGCAATCAACAACACCTTGGCATCGGTGCTGGCCTGCAACACCACGCCATCGGCTGCGGCAGTATTGGTCAAAATAGCCATCCGCTGCGCGGGAATGGATTGACCAGACACCGTAATTTCGCCACGGTACACGTACAGAAAAGCATTGTGTGTCGGGGCCAGCACTTGCTCAAAGCGGGCACCCCGGGGCAAGTGCAAATCCAAATACAGAGGCTGGGTGATTTCGCGGGTCACAGCCCCCTTGATGCCGTGGCTCTCGCCAGCAATGACCGTGACCGCCACCCCTTGGGGCGTTACCCATTGCGGCAGATCGGCGTTTTGGAAGTCGCGGTACCACGGCGCATTCATTTTCTCGCTGCTGTGCAAGTTCAGCCAGAGCTGAAAGCCCTCCATCACGCCTTCTTCTTGCTCAGGGATTTCTGAGTGGATTACGCCCCGTGCAGCCGTCATCCATTGCACCCCACCGTTTTCAAGCAAGCCCTCGTGCCCAGCGCTATCGCGGTGGCGCATCCGCCCAGCAATCATGTAGGTCACGGCCTCAAAACCACGGTGCGGGTGGTCAGGAAAACCGGCGATGTAATCATCGGGGTTCTCGCTGCCAAAAGCATCCAGCATCAAGAACGGGTCAAGCCGCTGCTGCAGGTCATGCGTCAGCACGCGGGTAAGTTTGACACCTGCGCCATCCGAAGTGGCCCGACCTGCGACGATGTGCTCGACCATGCGAGACAGCGTCACTGTGGAGATGGGGGTTGTGGTGTTCATCTTTATCTCCGTGTGCTTTTGCTGTTCATTGTCACCGTTGGCGGCGGGCATCCAAACTCCAGCCACCGGCCCCATTCGCAGCCAATGCCAACAAGCCACCGGCCACAGCGATATTCTTAAAAAAGAGCAATTGGGTCACATACGCTTGCGCTGCGGGAGCCGCCCAATAGGCATGAAAAAAGAAACTCGCTGCCAAGGTAAACACTGCCAGCACCAAGGCCGCAATGCGCGTACCAAACCCGGCCAGCAGCGCCAAACTGGCGGCGATTTCGACCACCATGGCGATGGCGGCACCCAGCGCAGGCAAGGGCAAGCCTGCGGCAGCGATGTAGCCCACCGTACCGGAAAAACCCGTCAATTTGCCAATACCAGCCGGTAAAAACAGCACGACAAAAAGCAAACGTGCGGCCAGATCAAGGGCATTCTGAACGGACTTGGACATGGTGAACTTCCTCACAGTAGAGCAAAACAGACGGTTGAAAATCGAATCAAAGAACGCCAGCAACGGTGTTCTTTGCAATGAACGTACTGTATTTGCAATCAATGGCGTTGGAAATACCGCAAAATAGACAACACTGTTCTATAAATAGAACAATGCTATCCGGTAGTTTTGGCGCTGCGCCGAAACTCAGCCGGTGACTGCCCCGTCCAGCCCTTGAAGGCGCGGATAAAACTTTTATCGTTGACAAACCCCGCCAGCCGCGCCACCTGTTTGATTGGGCGCTCGGTGCGGTGCAACAGGGCAATGGCACGCTCACGGCGCACTTCGTCTTTGATGCCTTGCAGCGAGGCCCCTTCTTCCTTGAGCTGGCGGTGCAACGTGCGCGGCGACAGCAGCAGGCGCTGGGCCAACGTCTCGGCGCTGTGGGCGGTGTCGGGTTCAGCGGCCAGCGCTTGGCGTACACGTTGCACCAGCAGGCGGTCGCGCCGGTATTGCAGTACGGTCAGCGGCAGGGCACGTTGCAGCATTTGGCGCAGCGCAGCCTCGTCGCGCGCCAGTGGCAGGCTCAGGTAACGGGCATCAAAGCGCAGCGCCGTGGGCGCACTGGCAAACTGCACTGGCCCCGGAAACAGCAGCGGATACACACCGTGGTGTGCGGGCGCATCGAACGCAAATTGCACCCCTTGCAACGGAATGCGCGAATCAATCAGCCAACACGCCAGCCCGTGGGCGTTGCGCAACACCGAGACCGGGCAAAACTCGGTAAACACCCCGAGATTGCGCCGTGGTGTCAGGGCCAGCGTGGCGGTTCCATCTTTGCTTTCGAGGTGCAAGGCAATGTCGTCGGTGAGCAAACCGTGGTGGCGGCACCAGCGCGTCAGCGCCACCCCCAGCGTGGGCGCACTGATGGACGCGCGCGCCAACATACCGTAGCTGCCCCAAGGCAGGCGGCGACTGAACCAGCCCAGCGCTTCATCGTCCAGCGCCTGCATGGCCAACCCGGACAAGCGCTCAAACTGCCAAGCGGTGATTCTGGCATCAGGGTTTTCCACTTCCTCTGGCGTAATTTGTGCCTGCTTGAGCAAATCACTGGGCACCAAACCGGCCTTTTCGCAGGCTTGCACAATCGCTTTGACAAAGGCCATGGGCGTTGCCGCATGGTTGTTTCTTGGGGAGCTTGCTGATGGAGTCATGCTGGGAAACCTTGGACTGGAATTAGGTTTATTGGACTTCTTGTAATAGAAACCATTCTCATTTAAGATCCAACATTGGGCCATAGATGGCGCATCAAACTATTCAGCATCTGATAGGAAGTCCTATGTGCGATCAATGTGCTCCCACTGTTTTTCCTGCCTCTCAAGGATCGCGTCGACGACGACTTTGGGATTTGCCAGCCGAATGCCATTGTCCTGTGGTTGGGGTGTGTCTGCCGCTCGATACTTTGCGCCATTTTGTTCACAAAGCACTGGGTGCAAGGGTGCTGGCGACTGACTACGAGGTTCATGTGGGTGCCACAGCCGAGTGTGCCAGCCGCAACCGCTTGTCTGAGTTACTCCAAAATGAGTTAGAGAGGCGGTATTCGGGCAAGGTACAGGCCTACCGGGCGGCCAAGACCACCGAGGCAGTCGCGCAAATGTGGGCGCTTGCTGTCGATGAATGCGACATTGCGGGCGCATTTTGGGCCGCATTGACCCACCCGCGCTGTGACGAAACTCTGCAACAGGTGTTACTGCACGACATGCACATGATTCAGCACCAAGTCGGTGCCGTCATTCGTGCTGATGTGTCCAAATTTAATGCCCTGCTGCAAGAACATGCGGTGGTCAGCCGTGAGCTTGGCAAGGCCCAAGAACGCTGTACGCGAATTTTGCGTGAAAAATCGGTCGAAATTGAACGCTTGACGGCAGAGACGGCTCGGCTGCGAACCATTCACCTTGGAAGTGAGCGCCAAATCACCCTCTTGTCCCAAAGTTTAGAAGCCCTGAAGGCCTCGATACCAGACTTTGAAAACGCTTCTCGCCTTCAAAAGAAAATTGAGCAAATGGCAACCAGACAGTCAGCACTGGAAGCCACCAATGCGGATTTACGACAAAAACTCAGCGGTGCCATGAGATCGCTGGACATACTGTCCTCGGATCCGGCAGCGCTCCAAGAGCCACAGCACCCCATACCAGCCACCTCGCCAGTCACCGTCTACCTGCAAGACAAAACCGTGCTCTGCGTTGGAGGACGCAACGGCAGTATTGCGAACTACCGCGAGGTGGTTGAAAAAGTGGGGGCACGTTTTTACCACCACGATGGTGGGGTAGAAAACAACCAAAATATTCTCGATGCCAGCCTCTCAGCAGCAGATTTGGTGATTTGTCAGACCGGCTGTATTAGCCACAACGCCTACTGGAAGGTCAAAGATTTTTGCAAGCGCACTGGCAAACGCTGTTTTTTTGTAGAAAACCCCAGCGTCTCATCGCTGGCGCGCGGCCTAGAGCAAATTGCCATGGACGGTGGAATGGATTCAAATCAGCTCGACAACGTAACCAGCCTGCCCAATACTGCAGCAGGACAGATTTTTTAAAGGAGTGAACGAATGGACGACGTAAAAACCAAAACAGCCATTGATGCCCTGAACCGCATCATGGAGTTGGAACTCGCTGGCGTAGTCAAGTACACCCACTACTCGCTGATGGTGTACGGCTACAACCGGATTCCGATTGTTTCGTGGCTCAAGGGCAATGCCAATGAAAGTTTGGCCCATGCCCACAAAGCTGGGGAGTTGGTAACGCTGCTCGGTGGACACCCTTCACTGAAAATTGGCCCGCTGCTAGAGACCGAAAAGCACGACATTGGCGACATCTTGCGTGAGAGCCTTGAACACGAAAAGATCGCCCTGTCTGCCTACTACGAATTGCTCAAAATCACCGAGGGAAGCTCTGTTCTCTTGGAAGAATATGCCCGTGAAATGATTGTCGAAGAAGAGCAGCATCTTGACGAAGTCAACAAAATGCTGCGCCACCCTGGCGACACTGAAGCGTTCAGAGCCTAGTAGCAAAAATACCATGCCCAATGGCGCGCCGGGCGTTGTGCGTTGCTGGGCACGTTGTGCGGTTTGGGGTTAACCCGATGGGTGGCACTGGGTAGGGCACCAGCTGCAGCGGCAAGGGTGCTGATGGTGGCGCAATTTGCAACCTCAGTGGCAAACACGAAGCGATGGGAGAGCGTATTCTTTGGCTTCCTTTGATGCTATGCCACGGTATTTAAATACCCAGAAAGCCCCCCATGCCCGTTTTGCAGAGCCAACTCAACGCCCGCTCGGCCGACTTTCAGGCCAATGCCACCGCCATGCGCACACTGGTCGCTGACCTGAACGCGCACATTGCCCAAATTTTTGCCGGTGGGGGCGAAGCAGCCCGCGCCAAGCACGTCGCCCGTGGCAAGCTGTTGCCCCGCGACCGCGTGCAAATGCTGCTCGACCCGGGCACGCCTTTTTTAGAGCTGGCACCCCTGGCCGCACTGAACATGTACAACAACGATGCCCCCGGTGCGGGCCTGATTGCAGGCATTGGCCGCGTCAGCGGCATCGACTGCATGATCGTTTGTAACGATGCCACCGTAAAGGGCGGCACCTACTACCCACTGACGGTCAAAAAGCACCTGCGCGCCCAAGAAGTGGCGCAGCAAAATCACCTGCCGTGCATTTATCTGGTGGATTCGGGCGGCGCTAATTTGCCCAACCAAGATGAGGTCTTTCCTGACCGCGACCACTTTGGCCGCATCTTCTTTAACCAAGCGCAAATGAGTGCCCAAGGCATCTCGCAAATTGCCGTGGTGATGGGCAGCTGCACCGCAGGCGGCGCTTATGTACCGGCCATGAGCGATGAATCGATCATCGTCAAAAACCAAGGCACCATCTTCTTGGGCGGCCCACCGCTGGTCAAAGCGGCCACGGGCGAAGTGGTCACGGCAGAAGACTTGGGCGGTGGCGACGTGCACACGCGCCTGTCGGGTGTGGCCGACCATTTGGCACAAAACGATATGCACGCGCTGGCGCTGGCACGCAACGCGGTACGCAATTTGAATAAAAATAAAGCGCCAGCCCCCGCTGACAGCGCTCCGATTGCTCCTAAATTTGAAGCAGAAGAACTGTACGGCGTGATCCCAGTCGATACCCGTAAACCGTTTGATGTGCGCGAAATCATTGCCCGCATCGTCGATGGCAGCGAGTTCGACGAGTTCAAAGCCCGCTACGGCACCACGCTGGTCACAGGCTTTGCCCGCATCGAGGGGATGCAGGTCGGCATCATTGCCAACAACGGCATTTTGTTCAGCGAATCGGCGCTCAAGGGCGCGCACTTTATCGAGCTGTGCTGCCAGCGCAAAATTCCACTGGTGTTTTTGCAAAACATCACCGGCTTTATGGTCGGGCGCAAGTACGAAAACGAAGGCATTGCCCGCAACGGGGCCAAGATGGTCACGGCGGTGGCAACCGCCAACGTGCCCAAGTTCACCATCATCATTGGCGGCAGCTTTGGCGCAGGCAACTACGGCATGTGTGGCCGCGCTTACAGCCCGCGCTTTTTGTGGATGTGGCCCAACGCACGCATCAGCGTCATGGGTGGCGATCAGGCTGCAGGCGTGTTGGCTACGGTCAAACGCGACGGCATTGAGGCCAAGGGCGGTCAATGGAGCATGGAAGAAGAAGAAGCCTTCAAAGCACCCATTCGCCGCCAATACGAAGACCAAGGCCACCCCTACTATGCCAGCGCCCGCCTGTGGGACGACGGCGTGATCGACCCCGCCGACACCCGCCGCGTGCTGGCACTGGGCTTGTCGGCCACGCGCAATGCGCCGATGGAAGACACCAAGTTCGGCATCTTCCGCATGTGATCGGGGCCAGCATGACTGCACTCTCCATCACCTACGAAGGCCACCGGGCCACCATCACCCTGACGCAGCCAGAAATTCGCAACGCCTTCAGCGACGAAGTGATTGCCGAAATCACGGCAGCTTTTACTGAAGTCGGTGCGCGCCCAGAGGTGCGCTGCGTGGTGCTGGCGGCACAAGGCCCTGCCTTTTGCGCCGGTGCCAACTTGAACTGGATGCGCCGCATGGCCGACTACACCCGCGAGGAAAACCTGGTGGATGCGGGCAAGCTGGCCGAAATGCTGCGCGTCATTTACGAATGCCCCCACCCAACCATTGCCCGTGTGCAAGGCGACGTGTATGCCGGGGGCATGGGGCTGGTTGCCGCTTGTGATTTGGCCGTCTGTGTCGACACAGCGGGCTTTTGCCTGAGCGAAGTTAAGCTCGGGCTGATTCCGGCCACCATCAGCCCGTATGTGATTCGCTCGATGGGCGCACGGGCGGCGCACCGTTACTTTTTGACCGCCGAGCGGTTTTCTGCGGCAGAAGCGCGGCAAATCGGTTTTGTCCATGATGTCGTGGCCGCTGAAGACCTCGATGCCAAGGTCGATGAATGGGCCAAGGCCCTGACCAGCGCCAGCCCCAACGCGGTACGTGCCTGCAAAAAACTGGTGCAGGACGTGGCCGAGCGCGAGATCAATGCCGCATTGATCGCCCAGACCGTGGCAGGCATTGCCGACATCCGTGCCAGCGAGGAAGGGCGCGAAGGCGTGCAGTCCTTCTTGCAAAAGCGCAAACCGGCTTGGCTGACAAGCTGATTTGCACCCACGGCAACTGCCCCGTATTCGACCCCCCTTTTGTAGGAACAGACCATGTTCAAGAAAATTCTTATCGCCAACCGTGGCGAAATCGCTTGCCGCGTCGCCGCCACTGCCCGTCGCATGGGCATCAAGACCGTCGCTGTGTATTCGGATGCCGATGCCAGCGCCAAGCACGTCGCGGCCTGCGACCAAGCCGTTCACATCGGTGGCAGCGCCCCCAAAGACAGCTACTTGCGCTGGGAACGCATCATCGAAGCGGCACAAGCCACAGGCGCACAAGCCATTCACCCCGGCTACGGTTTTTTGAGCGAAAACGAAGACTTTGCCCGCGCTTGTACCCAAGCAGGTTTGGTTTTTATTGGCCCGCCCGCCTCGGCCATCCAAGCTATGGGGCTGAAAGCCGAATCCAAGCAACTGATGGAAAAAGCCGGTGTGCCCTTGGTGCCCGGCTACCACGGCTCTGACCAAGACCCACGCATGCTCCAGCACGAAGCCGACCGTATCGGCTATCCGGTGCTGATCAAAGCCAGCGCCGGTGGCGGTGGCAAGGGCATGCGCGCTGTGGACAAGGCCGAAGACTTTGCAGCGGCCTTGGCCTCGTGCCAGCGCGAAGCCATCAACAGCTTTGGCGATGATGCCGTGCTGATCGAAAAGTACGTGCAGCGCCCACGCCACATCGAAATTCAGGTCTTTGGCGACACCCAAGGCAATTACGTTTACCTGTTTGAGCGCGATTGCTCGGTGCAGCGTCGCCACCAAAAGGTACTGGAAGAAGCCCCCGCCCCCGGCATGACACCCGAACTGCGCGCCCAAATGGGCTTGGCCGCCGTGGCCGCAGCCCGTGCCGTCAACTACGTTGGTGCAGGCACGGTCGAGTTCATCGTTGAGCAGCGCGATGGCGGTGCTATGAACTTCTTCTTTATGGAGATGAACACCCGCTTGCAGGTGGAGCATCCCGTCACCGAAGCCATCACCGGGCAAGATTTGGTCGAATGGCAACTGCGCGTGGCCGCTGGGCAAGCACTGCCGCTGTCGCAAGAGCAACTCAAGATCACCGGCCACGCTATCGAAGCTCGGATTTGCGCCGAGAACCCAGAAAACAACTTCTTGCCTGCCACCGGCACATTGAACGTGTACCGCAAACCGCACTGCACCAGCTTTGAACGCGGTGACGTGCGCTTTGACGATGGCGTGCGCGAGGGCGATGCCATCAGCCCGTTCTACGATCCGATGGTGGCCAAATTGATTGTCCACGGCGATACCCGCGAGCAAGCGCTGGCGCGGCTGGACGAGGCCTTGGCACAAACGCACATCGTCGGTTTGGCGACCAATGTGCAGTTTTTGCGCTTGGTGGCACGCAGCCCGTCGTTTGCCAACGCCCAGTTGGATACCGCGCTGATCCCGCGCGAAGCCGCTGTGCTGTTTGGTCAAGAACTGGTCGGCTTGCCGATGGCTGCGGCAGCCGCCGTGGCGCAAACCTTGCTGGCCGAAAAAACGCTCGAAGGCATCGACCCCTTCAGCCGCCGCGACGGTTGGCGCTCCCACGGTCTGGTGCAGCGCAGCTTTGCCTTTGAGTTTGGCGGCGCACATGCCAGCGCACAGTTGACCTATCTGGGCAACGGTGCCTTGCAATTTGCCGTGCAGCCCGGCCAAGGCAGCGGCAGCGCCGCCAGCGGAGCACTGTCGTTCAAGGCGCTGGACGATGGTCGCATCGAACTGCACTTTGCCGACGAGCGCGCGGTGGTCAGCGTCTATGCACAAGGCGAGACACTGTATGTTTTTGCCGCTGCCGGTGCCACGCACATCGTCGAAATCGACCTGCTGGCCCACGCGGGCGAGACCCAATCCGAAGGCGGTCGCCTGACAGCGCCCATGCCCGGCAAGGTGGTGTCGTTTGCCGTCAAAGCGGGCGACAAAGTTACCAAGGGCCAACCGCTGGCAGTGATGGAAGCCATGAAGATGGAGCACACCATTGCCGCTCCCGCCGATGGCGTGGTCACGGAGCTGCTGTACGCCCCCGGCGACCAAGTCAGCGAAGGTGCCGAGCTGTTGCAACTTGCTGTGGCTGCGGCGTAATCGAAAGCACAGGAGTTGCCATCATGGGCTTGAACCACCTTCCCAAGCGCGTCAAACTGGTCGATGTCGGCCCGCGCGACGGTCTGCAAAACGAAAAAACCCCTGTGCCTGCCGAGATCAAAATCGGTTTGGTGCATCGCCTGCAAGAAGCGGGCTTGAAAGAAATCGAAGTCACCAGCTTCGTCAGCCCGAAATGGGTGCCGCAAATGGCCGACAACGTGCAAGTCATGGCAGGCATTGCCCGCCAGAGCGGCGTGCGTTACTCGGTGCTCACGCCCAATCTGCAAGGCTTTGAAGCTGCAGTGCCGACCCGCCCCGATGAGATCGTGGTGTTTGGCTCTGCCAGCGAAGCCTTTAGCCAGCGCAACATCAACTGCAGCATTTCTGAGAGCATTGAGCGCTTTGCCCCCGTGGTGGCCGCAGCACGGGCAGCAGGCATTTATGTGCGCGGCGCTATGTCTTGCACCGTGGGTTGCCCCTACGAGGGCGACATCGCCCCCGAGCGGGTGGCGTATTTGGCGGGCCTGATGAAGCAAATTGGTGTGCAGCACGTCGGTGTGGCCGACACCATCGGCGTGGGCACGCCGCGCAAGGTGCAAGCGGCGGTGGAAGCCACGTTGCTCCACTACGCTATCGACGATATTTCGGGCCACTTTCACGACACCTACGGCCAAGCTCTGTCCAATACCCTTGCAACCCTCGAGATGGGTGTGTGGCAGTACGATACCTCGGTGGCCGGCTTAGGGGGCTGTCCGTATGCCAAGGGTGCTACGGGCAACGTCGCTACCGAAGATGTTGTTTATATGCTGCACGGCATGGGTATCGAGACCGGTATTGATCTGGACAAGTTGATTGATGCCGGTACCTATATCAGCGACTTCTTAGGACGCAAACCCCAGTCGCGTGCGGCCAACGCAATTCTCAACAAACGCGCCGGTTAGCGGCGCAGAAGGCACCTCCTCCGATGGACACCATTCCTGAATCGAACTCCGAAGACGCTATCAAACCAATAGCTACCCGGGCTAGTCTGTTAAGCGCTGCGGGCTATTTTGATGAAGAAAGTGACGAGGTAGTGCCTTCGCCGTGCATTTCGGTCTGCCGCATGGCAGACGATGGCAGCAGCTGCCAAGGGTGTTTTCGTACCATCGCTGAAATCCGGGCTTGGGCTGGTGCCGATGCCGCCCAGCGCCGGGCCATTTGGGCGCAGTTATCGCTGCGGGCGGGCATCCCATTTCCTCCACCGGCATCGGTACAGGCGTTGCCATGAAGCACATTACTTTTTATTTGGATTTTGTCTCGCCTTATGCGTGGCTGGCCTTTGAGCGCCTGCCCGTAGTGCTGGAAGGCCTGAGCTACCGCATAGAGTACCGCCCGGTGCTGTTGGGCGCACTGTTGCAGCAGCACGGCAATCCGGGGCCTGCAGGCATCGCCCCAAAACGCGATTGGACTTACCGCCACGTCACTTGGCTCGGTCATGCGTTGGGCGTGCCACTGCACATGCCAGCGCGCCACCCGTTTAGTCCGCTGCCGCTGCTGCGCCAGTCGTTGGCGTGCAGCAGCGATGGCAGCATCAACCGCTTTGTGGCCGGCACACTGCTGCGCCACGTTTGGCAGGGCGGGCACGATGCCCTCGACCCAGCACGACTCGCGCAACTGGCCTTGGAGCTGGCACCACAGCTTCAGCCCGACCAAGACCCCACCAGCGCCACCGTCAAAGCCCTGCTGCGCGCCAACACCGATACAGCCGCCGCGCAAGGCGTGTTTGGTGTGCCAGCGTTTGAGGTCGATGGCAAACTATTTTGGGGATTCGACAGCCTACCGATGTTGCGTGCCTATCTGGACGGCGATGCTTGGTTTGACACCACTTGGGATGCCGCTGCAAGCGTGGCGCAAGGACTGGGGAGTTGAATGACTCCCCATGCCCAACGCCTTTAATTTTTCTGCCTCGCCCTTTCACTGCCTGCGCCCGGACGAGCAAGAGCTGGTTCGGCGCAGCGTCGATATTGCCTACTTCCGCAAGGGAGCCGTGGTACTGGAGGTCGGGGCTGCGCCCACGCATTTATTTATCATCATCAAGGGGTACGTCACCCAAACCGAGGGCGACGAAGTGCTTGCCACCTACGGCCCCGACGACACCTTTGATGGCCGCGGCTTGGTGGCCGGACGCGTCAGCAGCCGCTTTGTCGCAGCCGAAGAAGTGCTGGCCTACGAGCTGGCCCACGAAGCAGTCAATGCGCTGATTGCCTCCAACACCACCTTTGGCGCACTGCTGTTTTCAGACATCGGGCACAAACTCAACACACTGGCGCACCGACCTGACCAGCACGAGCTGCAATCGCTGACGTTAGCGCGTGTCGATGCGGCCTATCTGCGCCCAGCGCACACCGTCGATGCCCAGACCGATATTGTCTCGGTGGTGCGTTTGTTTCAGGCCCAGCGCATCACCAGCGTACTGGTGACGGGCTTGCCCGATGGTTTAGGTATTTTCAGCAACACCACACTACAGCGGGCCATTTTGGATGGTCGGCCCCTCGACCAACTGGCGGTGGGCGAATTGGCAACAACCCCCATCGTGACGGTGCGCCCTTCAGACCAGCTGGGCGATGCGATGGCGCTCTTGCTGCGCAGCCGGGTGCACCGTTTGGTGGTCATGGACGGTGATCGGGTTCTGGGCATTCTGGAAGCGCTGGACTTGTTCAGCTTTTTAGCCAACCAATCGCATTTGATTACGGTGCAGATTGAGAACGCGCAAGACCTCGCGGCACTGGCCCAAGCGGCAGCACAAATCACCCAATTGATTGCCCTGCTGTACCGGGGCGGCACCCGCATCAGCCTGATGGTGGCGCTGGTGCAGCAACTCAACACCCGTTTGTTCGAACGTGCTTGGCACATGGTGGCCCCGCCCGAGTTGGTGCGCCACAGCTGCTTATTTGTCATGGGCAGCGAAGGCCGGGGCGAGCAACTGCTCAAAACCGATCAAGACAACGGACTCATTTTGCGCGACGGTTACACCCCGCCCGTTGATTTGGATGCCATTTGCCAGCGCTTCTCCACCGCATTGGCAGACTTTGGCTACCCTGAGTGCCCCGGCAAAATCATGGTCAGTAACCCCGCTTGGCGGGGCAACGTGACGGCATTCAGCCAAACAGCACGCCAGTGGCTCATGCTGCCCGATGCCGATAGTTTGATGCACTTGGCCATTTTTATGGATGCCCACGCTGTCGCAGGCGATGCAGGTTTGCTGTCCGATGTGCGCGCCAGTTTGGTGACATTGGCAAACCACAGCGATGCCATGCTGGGCCGCTTTGCCGCCGCTATCGAAGCCTTTGGCAGCAACTCCGGTTGGTGGAACCGGCTACTGGCCCGCAGTGACGATGTGCGCCACCTGAATCTGAAAAAAGAGGGCATCTTCCCCATCGTGCACGGCGTGCGAAGTCTGGCACTGGCACACCGCGTCACCGAAACCTGCACCTCCGCGCGCATTACTGCCTTGGTGGCCCACAGCGTGTTGACTGCCGCACAAGGCGAGGAGTTGACCGAAAGTCTTTACTTCTTGATGGGCCTGCGCCTAAAGGCCGGTTTGGCCGAGTTAGATACCGGCCATGCTGTCAGTGGCGATGTCTCCCCTGAGCGCCTGAGCAGCCTAGAGCGCGATTTGCTCAAAGATACTCTGGCAGTTGTCAAGCGTTTTAAGGCGATGTTGATTCACCGTTTTCGGCTGGATGCACTGTGACTGTCGCTCCACCACCATTACCCCGACGCTGGCTGCAAGCGTTGCAACGCCAGTGGCAGTTGCGCCAGCTCTCAGACCCCAATTTTGCTTTTTTGTTCAATCCACCACCGCCCAATGAATGGGTGGCGCTGGATTGCGAAACCACGGGCTTGAACGTGCGTACCGACGAGATCATCTCGATTGGTGCGGTACGCATTGTGGGAGAGCGTATTTTGACCAGCCAACGCCTAGAGCTGCTGGTGCGCCCCGATAAGGGAGTGTCTGCCGAGAGTGTGCGCATTCACCGCCTGCGCGAGCAAGACGTGGCCCAAGGCTTACCGGTGGCCGAGGCCATGTACCAATTACTGCACTTTATTGGTAGCCGCCCCCTAGTGGGCTACTACCTTGAGTTTGACGTAGCCATGCTCAACCGGGCCATTCGGCCCCTGCTAGGGATAGGGCTGCCGCAACCAAAAATTGAGGTTTCTACTCTCTACTACGACCACAAATTTTCTCGGTTGCCCGCGTACCAACAGCACGATTGCGCCGACATTGATTTGCGTTTTACCACCGTGCTCGAAGACTTGAACGTACCCCAGCGGGACGCGCACGATGCACTCAACGATGCCATCATGGCCGCATTGGCATTTGTCAAGCTGCGCCAACTTGATCGCACCGATTGAATCCCAGCCGCGACCATGTCATCATGGTCGCGGCCATCATAAAAATATTTATGGAAAATTAATTACATTAATTCTTCATAAATTTCATAATTGACTTATTAATAAAGTCAACTTCTTCGCGGCTGATTTGCGGGCCGATGGGCAAACTCAAAACCTCATTCGCCATACGTTCTGCAATTGGAAAATCGCTGGACGAAAAACCTACATCCTCATAAGCTTTTTGCTTATGCGGTGGAATAGGATAGTGAATGAGCGTTCCAATTCCATTTTCCTCCAAAGATATTTTTAACGAATCTCGATTTGGATGGCGAACAACAAAGAGATGCCAAACCGGACTCGACCATTCCGGAACATTTGGCAAAACAATTTCAGTGTCTTTTAATTCATTCAAGTATTTTTCGGCAATAATTTTTCTTCTTTTATTCCATTGATCTAAATATTTTAACTTTACCCTCAGCACTGCTGCTTGCAATGGATCAAGGCGACTATTAAAACCTTTTACTTCATTGACGTATTTAATACGAGATCCATAATTTCGCAGCACGCGAATTCGGTCAGCAATTATCGGATCATTGGTAGTCACAGCACCGCCATCTCCTAATGCCCCAAGATTTTTCCCAGGGTAAAAACTCCATGCAACGGCATCACCATGCCCGCCTAAACGCTTCCCCTTATAAGAAGCACCGTGGGCTTGAGCGCCATCTTCCAATATACGTAAACCATGTTTTCTTGCGATATGAATAATTGGATCCATATCCGCAGATTGCCCATACAAATGAACAGGCATAATCACTTTAGTCCGTGATGTAATAGCCGATTCAATCAAATTTGGATCTATATTAAAAGTAAATTCATCTGGCTCCACAGGCACAGGGGTCGCACCGCACTGACTCACCGCCAGCCAAGTAGCAATAAAAGTATTACTAGGCACTATGACTTCATCACCAGGCCCAACATCCAAAGCGCGCAACGCCAGATGAAGTGCATCTAATCCATTGGCGACACCTATCGCATGGTGAGTACCGCAGTATGCTGCATATTCATCTTCGAATTTATCTACCTCTGGCCCTCCAATAAAAAATCCAGAAGATAAAGAATTTAAGATAGCACCATCAATCTCTTCTTTCAGCTCTCTATAAGATGCGCCAATATCTAAGAACTTAACAATCATGGTATCGCTTTTAAAAAATCTTGGTAATCACGGTAATAATCATCTTCATCATAACGATTAGATGCAAGCACCATACAAACAGATCCAGATGAGAAGTTATCCAATTCACGCCATATCATTGGACAAACATACAAACCATTATAAGAACGATTAAGGTGATAACGCTGCTTTTCTTTTCCATCGTCAAGGACAACATCAAAACTCCCAGACATTGCTATAATTAATTGATGCAGGTTTTTATGCGCATGTCCACCTCGTTGAGCACCACCAGGAACATCGTAAAGATAATAAACCCTTTGAATATCGAAGGGAATATGACTATCTCCCTCGATAAAAGTTAAATTTCCGCGCGGATCAGAAATTTTCGGCAAGGTAATAATTTTACAAAAATTAATACTCATATCAAACACCAAAATATATCATTTAAAATCACCCAAACAAATTTACAATCAAGCAAATTTTCCCCACATTTCAATAAACAAATCCTCAGAATTCCGCGAATTAATTTCAAGAAAAGGCATTAAATCACAAAATTCTTTCATATCTTCCTCAAGAAAGTAACGCTGTTTTATGATTGGGCACAACGCAGAAACAATAGCTCTTTCTTGCTCAGAAGATATATAACCCAAACGACGACATCCAATTGCCAATGCAACATAAGCTAGGTGCGCAAGCTTCATAGGGCGACCCATTGGATTTGCAGAGTTATGCTCTGCGCTTGTTCTGAAATACCCTAAATGCTCATTTATATACCCTACTGGAGCCTTTAAACTTGCCTTTAAAAAACCTCCCAGATCTTCTAACCCACTAAAACTAATTCCTCCCATAGAGGCATCATCTAATTCTGGAACCATATCAGAGCGGAAAGTTGCATTTGAAAACTCACCGAGCCAATTAGCACTCATTCCGACGGTATGTGTGAATAATAAATTAGCATCCAAAGACAGCATTCTTTGGGGATGATCAGAGATAGCAGAAGGAACACCAAGATCACGTAAAGGCTGTCCAGACTCCATTGCAGTCCAACGACGACTTATGACACAAGGAACATATCCAATTGCATGGGCTTTTAAGTGCTGCTCATAAAAGTTAGGATAACAAATATCGTCGTCTAATTGAATGTGAAATATATCAGTTTTCCCAGCATAAATCCTCATTAAATGACGAAAGTTATTCCAACCTCCAGACCTAGGTCCCGGAATTACTTCAATATTCAAATCAGCAGTCACTTCTTTTATTTGATCGCCATTTAATATATAAATAAAAGACTGATCCGGACTATCGTCAGAGAAAATTATCTTCTCTGGCTTCACCGTTTGATTTCTCATCGAAACCAATAGCTCAAATAAATATTTAGGCTTGTAAGCAGGGACTAATGTTGTTATTTTCATAATACAATTAATTATAAATCAATTCACAAAACACATATTCCAAATCACGAACCAATCTAGGAATATCAAATAGATTGCTGCTCACCTTATAATCTTCAATGTATTTTTTATACATATTAATAGCTCTTATATTTTTTCCAAGCCTAACCGCCTTATCTTCGTAATCAGACATGCTATTTGCAATAAGGTCATGGAGCCCTAATGAATTTAAGAGACTTCCACACATACGGGATATATAAGTTTTCCCAGAACAAGTTAAGATTGGTGTCCCCATCCAAAGAATATCGTTTGCAGTAGTTCCTGCATTATATGGAAAAGTATCAAGAAACAAATCAGGAAGTTTCAATCTTGCCATGTATTCTTCTGGTGCAGCCCGATCGGAAAAAATTAATCTATCAGCACCGATTCCATACTCCAATGCCTTACTTGTCATATTAGCTTTGGCCCAAGGATTATCCGACAAAATCCACAACACACTATCGTCAACCTTACTTAATATCCTCATCCACACCGAAAAAACATCTTCTGTAAACTTATAATTATTATTAAAAGCAGCAAATACAAATTTATCTTCTGGCAAACCGCATTCTGTACGGGTCATCAGTCGACCAACAGCACGTTTACGATCGCTCACTTGATAGCAATTTGGAACCCTTAAAGGCTTTTCTGTCATGAAAGGTTCTAAGTCTTCTGGAAAAACAAATGGATCAGCCAAAATGTAATCTACAGCAGGGATCCCAGAAGTACCAGGCAATCCAAGGTAGCTAATTTGCACTGGGGCTGGGCGCTGAACCAAGATATTTGGTCTTGCCCCAGCTGTCAGTCCTTGCAAATCAATCAATATATCAATACTACATGATTCAATCAGTCGACTAGCGCTCAAATCATCCAAATGCCCAATACGAATATGGTAATCAAATGATTTGATAATTCTTTCTCTCAAAGGAGAGCCATCTTCGCGCGACCAACAAAAAGCAAAAACCTCAAATTTCTCTCGGTTGTGTAACTCAAAAAGCTCCACGGTTAAGAGTCCAACAGCATGCATACACAAATCACCCGACAGATAACCTATTCTTATTTTGCTTCCCGGTGATCGAGAACGTAAAGGACGGCGAGGTACTGTCGGCTGAACCTTGGCATGAACAAATTCACGTGCAGTTAGCAATTGCAAAGCAGGATCATCATAAGCAGCAAGCATGGCCAATGTTGATGTTGCCATTAACTGCTGATTAACGCTCACACCTTCAATTGGCTGATAAATAGGCCACTTACATTGCTTTTGTCGAATATGAATGCAATGCTGCAAAACCGCCGATTGATCAGGATCAATTTGCAAACTACGCACCATATAAGACTCTGCCTCATCAAAACGCCGAGCAGACTCTAAAGATCGAGCCAAGTTATTGATTGCATGCAAATGCAAAACCTTCTCTGGCTGTTCTGATTTTTCCAAATCATTTAAAACTTGTAGCCATTCTTTTATGGCTAAATCAATGTGCCCTTGATTCTCTAATTGGTGCCCAAGATTCAATCGTGCCTGGAAAAATTGTGGGTTAAATTTTAAGGCTTCTTGGTAAGCCACCTGAGCCTCACCAGAGCGACCGACATTACCTAACAAAACTCCCAAATTAAACCATGCTACCAATTGCAATGGATCATTTTTTTCAGCCAACCAACTTTGGTAAAGAATAATAGCGTCAGCAGCTTGACCCTGCTGCTGCAGGATGTCTGCTTGTGCCATCAAATCCGACAGTGAAAGAGAAGATGCTGGCATAAAACAATGCAAAAATTAATTCAAAAATAACACAAAAAAGGGTCGCACCCATAAAAGTGCGACCCATTGCAATTATTTATTCAGATCGGACTAGCAAGATCCGATCAAATAATAATTCACTTGCCATTACCCATGTCTGTGGGAGCCAGCAAGGTTGTTGAAGTAGATACTCCATGAGCGATAGCACCCGACAGCAAGCCATTCACACTCGCAGAGTGCACCATCGAATGGGATGTGATGTGGCTTCCTTGTCCTTGCTGCTGATAATAAGCGCTTAATTGCATCGACAGCACTGGACTCATCACCGGCACCAAGCTAGGAGCATTGTTCTCCGAGACTGCTTGAGCGTTCCCCTGAGGCAACACTGACCGGTCAGGACTGCTTATCAGATTAGCCGCATCTTCCAGATAGCTACCCAAAGATTCGGTCAAACCACTCACAGCTGTTCGCAATCCATCAGAGGCATTAGCACCTTGCTGGAACCAGACATCCACCATGTCGTGCGTTGTCCCATTGGCTGTCTCATACGATGACACCAAGCCCAACAGGTTGCCGTTGTTGACAGCATCCGACGTCTGCGCCGACAAATTCAGAGAGACGATGCCCTTGTCTGCCAAGGACACCAACTCACCCGCATCGGTCTTGCCATTCTGGTTGCTATCAGTCCAAACCGCCAGCTGCGCAAAGCCTGCATCACCCACCGAGACCTTGCCATCACCGTTGGTGTCCAGAGCACGCAGTGCAGCGAAGCCATCTGCAGCCTTCGTGCCATCAGCAAGTTCGGTCGCCGTGCCAAAAAGCTCACGGCCATCGTTGATGGTGCCATCGCCATTCAAGTCACGCACCAGCAAACCATCGCCTGAGGCAACCCAACCCGTATGGCGTAAAGAGCCGTTGGCTGCTAAATCAAAGCTCACTCCCTCACTCACAGACAAGGTTCGCACGCCATCGCCATTCAGATCCAAAACAATAGGAGACAGCAGAGCTGCCGTCTGCGTTGCAACCATCCCTGCTTTTTGGGTTGTAGTCAACGCTAGCGACTGTTCCATGCTGAAAGCGGCAATTGCCGTTGTATCTAGACCATTCAATTGACTTGGTGTCAGCGCCCTCATCATGGTCGTTGACAATCCGCGCAGCGTCGAAGTAGCGAGTCCATTAATCTCGGACGAATCCAAAGTACCCAATTGCCCTGCCGTCAATCCAGTGAATTGATCGGATGTAAATGCCAGTAATTGCTGGGTTGTCAGCGTCGCGAAATCAGCTGTTTGCAAGGACTGCACTTGGGCGGTCGTCAAAGCGCGAATTTGGGCAGTACTCAAGCCAGGCACTTGTGCTTGCGTCAATGCAACCACTTGCCCTGTTGTCAGTTGCAGCACCTGATTGGTCGTCAAACTGGCAATTTGATCGGTGCTGAGCACTGCAAAATCGCCCGTATCCAACGCCCTAATTTGATCGGTTGTGAGCGATTTAATTTGCGCTGTCGTTAGGGTTCCTACTTGATCGGATGTCAGTGCTTTCACAGCCGCCGTTGAGAATCCGCTGACGATAGCGGTGGCCAGCGTAGCAACTGAAGCAGGACTCAGTGCAACCAGCTGTGCCGTTGTAATCACACCGAATTGCGTGGTTGTCAGAGCCCCCAATTGATCCGTACTAAAAACAGCCAAATCTCTTGTTTCAAGAACTCGGACTTGGTCAGTTGTCAGAACACGAACTTGGGCTGTACTCAATCCAGAGATTTGATCGGTCGTCAAAGCCACTACTTGGGCGGTTGTGAGATTAGGTATCTGAACGGTTGTCAAACTTGCCAACTGCTTGGTACTCAGTGTCGCAAAATCGGCCGTTTCCAAAAACGGAACCTGAGTTGCCGTCAGTCCACTAATCTGCGCCGTCGTCAAACTGGTCACTTGCTTCGTAGTCAAAGCACGAATCTGTGCCGAATCAAGACTTCTAACTTGATTAGACGTGAGCGCCACCACTTGATCCGTAGTGAGCGTAGACACCTGCGTACTGGTCAAACCAAGCAACTGCTGGGTGCTGAGCACGGCCAGATCACTGGTCTCGAGAGACTGGATTTGGTTCGTTGTCAATGCACGTATCTGTGAAGTCGTTAAGCTCTTGGCCTGATCAGTGGTCAATGCTTGAATCTGTGCTGTAGACAATCCAAGCACAATCGCTGTTGAAAGCGAACTGACAGCAGTCGTACCTAACACCCCCCACTGGCTAGAAGTCAATGCATTGAACTGCGCTGTTGTTAAAACAGCGAACTGCGCAGCATTCAGCACCACCAAATCAGCGGTCTCGAGCGCTTGGATTTGGTTCGTTGTCAAAGCCCGCAGTTGGCCCGTGCTCAGCACACTGGCTTGCCCTGTCGTCAGCGCTACGATCTGCGCTGTGCTCAGGCTGCCAATTTGGCTGCTGCTCAAGCCCCCCAGTTGTTGCGTGCTCAGGGCCGCAAGGTCTTCTGTCTGCAGCACCGGCAGCTGTGCTGTCGTCAGCGCTGCCAGTTGCACGGTGCTCAAGCCCTTGACTTGGTTGCTGCTCAGCGCCACCACTTGGTCGGTCGTCAGTTTGGCAATCTGCGTGCTGCTCAGTCCCGTCAACTGGCTGGTGCTCAGCAGCGCCAAGTTCGCCGTCGCCAGCGCTTGCAGT
>JAIEMS010000034.1 GCA_019751915.1 Burkholderiaceae bacterium | reverse complement strand
TCAGCACCTACCCGGTGCAGCCCGTTTATATGCAACAACCGGGGGTCGTGATTGAGTACAACAACCCGCCGCCCTACGAGCGGCCCTACCACCACCGCCCACAGCACTGGCGCTAATGCTGCAGCACAGTTGCCAACGCACCGGCCTAAAATTGCCGGTTTTTTTCTTCTGACCACCGCACTCCCATGACCACCGAAAAAATCGACGGCGTTTCCGTCAACACCCAAGCCAGCGTTTACTTTGACGGCAAGTGCGTCAGCCACGGCATCACTTTGGCCGATGGCACCAAAAAATCGGTCGGTGTTGTGCTGCCCGCTACGCTAACGTTCAACACCGGCGCACCAGAAATCATGGAATGCGTGGCCGGTAGCTGCGAATACCGTCTGGACGGCACTGACACGTGGCTCAAGAGCAGCCCCGGCGAGAAGTTCAGCATCGCGGGTAACTCCAAATTTGATATTCGCGTGACCGAGGCTTACCACTACATCTGCCATTTTGGTTAAACCGAACCACACCACAGGATCTGCGCCCATGGCAACCATTCTCCAAAATTTACCCGTCGGCCAAAAGGTCGGCATCGCCTTTTCTGGCGGCCTCGATACCAGCGCTGCGCTGCACTGGATGAAGCGCAAAGGTGCTCTGCCCTACGCTTACACCGCCAATTTAGGCCAGCCCGATGAGCCTGATTACGATGCCATCCCGCGCAAAGCGATGGAGTACGGCGCTGAAAAAGCCCGCCTGATCGACTGCCGCACCCAACTGGCCCACGAAGGCATTGCTGCGCTGCAAGCCGGTGCCTTTCATATCAGCACGGGTGGCTTGACCTACTTCAATACCACGCCGCTGGGCCGCGCCGTCACGGGCACGATGCTGGTGGCTGCCATGAAGGAAGACGATGTCCACATCTGGGGCGATGGCAGCACCTTCAAGGGCAACGATATTGAGCGCTTTTACCGCTATGGCCTGCTGACCAACCCGGCGCTCAAAATCTACAAGCCTTGGCTCGACCAGTTGTTCATTGACGAGCTGGGTGGTCGCGCTGAAATGTCGGCGTTTATGACCGAGCACGGCTTTGGTTACAAAATGAGCGCCGAAAAAGCCTACAGCACCGACTCCAACATGCTCGGCGCGACACACGAGGCCAAAGACCTAGAGTTTTTGAACAGCGGCATCAAAATCGTCAATCCGATCATGGGCGTAGCCTTCTGGAAAGACGATGTAGTGGTCAAAGCCGAAGAGGTTTCGGTGCGCTTTGAAGAAGGCCAGCCCGTTGCATTGAATGGTGTCGAATTCAGCGACCCTGTGGCTTTGATTTTGGAAGCCAACCGCATTGGCGGTCGCCACGGTTTGGGCATGAGCGACCAGATCGAAAACCGCATCATCGAAGCCAAGAGCCGTGGCATTTACGAAGCCCCCGGCTTGGCGCTGCTGCACATCGCCTACGAGCGCTTGGTGACGGGCATTCACAACGAAGACACCATCGAGCAATACCGCATGAATGGCCTGAAATTGGGCCGCCTGTTGTACCAAGGTCGTTGGTTTGATCCCCAAGCCATCATGCTGCGCGAAACGGCACAGCGTTGGGTTGCGCGCGCCGTCACTGGCACTGTGACGCTGGAATTGCGCCGGGGTAACGACTACTCGTTGTTGAACACCGAGTCGCCCAATTTGACCTACCACCCCGAGCGTTTGAGCATGGAAAAGGTCGAGGATGCACCGTTCTCGCCACTCGACCGCATTGGTCAACTGACGATGCGCAACCTCGATATTGTCGATACCCGCGCCAAATTGGGCATTTATGCTCAATCGGGCTTGTTGTCGCTGGGTGGTGATGCCGCGCTAGCGCAATTAGGCGTTTCTGACGCTAAGTGATGCAAGGTACGCTGGGTGGCCGCACGTTCTGAAGTGCAACACCCAGCATTGCAATGAAGGGGACGGGAGTGCTGCTGGGTGCTCAGAAGCAACTCCTGCTCCACCGCCCACTGTCCAGTCCCCGTGTCTGGGCAGCATCTGCCGATTCTCCATCTCTGGTAAACGCTGTCCGTTGCAGGTGCTGTGCTTGAGACTTGAAACCGCCCTTGGTATTGCTGCGCGGGTCACTGGGACTTCTTTTTATGCACCATTTGCTTTTAACTCTGTTGCTCGCGCTGTTCACCATGCTCGGGCCGCTGGGTATTGACACTTATTTGCCCTCGTTTCCGGCCATCGCCCGCGAGTTCTCGGTCGGGCCACTGGCGGTGCAGCAAACTTTGAGCGTGTTTGTGCTAGCGCTGGCCGCAATGATGTTGGTGCATGGGGTGCTGTCGGACACCTTTGGGCGGCGGCGGGTGATGCTGGTCACGGTGGTTTGTTATGGCCTGACCTCCTTGGCCGCCGCTTTCGCCACCAGCATCGAGATGCTGATTTTTCTGCGGGGCTTGCAAGGGCTGACCGCAGGCGCTGGCATGGTGGTGTCGCGGGCGATGGTGCAAGACCGCTACCACGGAGCCGATGCCCAGCGCATGACGGCGATGATTATGCTGATCTTTGGTCTGGCCCCAGCATTGGCCCCGATTTTTGGCGGTTGGCTGCAATTGCATGGGGGCTGGCGGGCTTCGTTTGGGTTTTTAAGCGTTTTTTCGTTGTTGCTCTTTATTGCCGGTTGGCGTTTGCTGCCCGAAACGCTGGAGCCGCACAAGCGCCACGCGCTCAAATTCGGGGTCATTGCCCACAATTACGCCACGGCGCTGCGCCACCGGCGCTTTCGCTGGATGCTGTTGTCGATTGGCTTGATGGCTTCGGCCATGTCGGTGTACATCGGCTCGGCCTCCGAGTTCATCGTCACGCTGCTGGGGCTGTCGGCCACCGATTACGGTTGGTTGTTTATTCCGTTGGTCGGTGGCGGCATGACCGGCGCGGCAGTGAGCAGTGTTCTTGCCAGCCGCCTGCAACCGGCAACGCAAAAGCGCATCGGCTTTGTGCTGCTGGGCTGTGCCTGCTGCCTCAATGTGGCCTACAACAGCTTTTTTACCGCCGCAGTGCCGTGGGCGGTGGTGCCTATTTCGCTCTATACCTTGGGCTTGTCGTTGCTGAATCCGCTGCTGATTTTGCAAGCCATGGGGACGTTTCCGCAGATGCGGGGCTTGGCATCGTCACTGCAAGGCTTCGTGCATATGGGGCTGTTTTCTGCCATCACGGGGTTGGTGGTGCCGTTTTTGTTCCACAGCACACTGGCCTTGAGCTGCGGCCATGCTGTGCTGGTGCTGGCGGGGATGTTGGTTTGGTATCGGGCCATGCGCATTAGCCCCGATGAAGCGTCTGCTCAAAAACCGCGCAACTGAGCCCATTCTTCCAATGGTGCCCGGCCTGCGCGCAGGCTGTTGATGGGGGCACTGGTGTCTTCGTAGCCCAGTGCAATGCCAAAAGCGATGCAATACGGCGCAGGCATTTGCAAGTGCTCGGCCAGTGCGTGTTCATAGCGCCGCCAAAAGCCTTGGGCACAAGTGGCAAGGCCGCGTTCGACTGCCAGCAGCATCAGCGACTGTAAATAGATGCCCAAATCGGCCCACTGTGGCCGGTTCATGCGCTCATCAATCAACACAAACAAGCCGACTGGGGCACCAAAAAAGGTGGTGTTTTTCGCCAATTGGGCCAGTCGGCTGATCTTGTCTTTTCGGGCCACGCCAATGCTGCGGTACAGGTCTTCGCCATTGGTAAAGCGGCGGGTGCGGTAAGGTTCCCACAGGTTTTCAGGGTACGACAAGCGCTCGGGGTGCTCTTGGGGCTGGGCCTTGGCAGCCAAATCGATGGCTTTGGCCAAGGGCTCGCCTGTCAGGGCCACCACGCGCCAAGGCTGCATATTGCCGCCTGAAGCGGCGTAGGCCGCGCCTTCGATCAGGGCGCGCACGGTGTCGGCGCTGGGCACTTGGGGCAAGAAGGCGCGCACAGAGCGGCGCTGTTGCAGGGCTTGAAAAACGTCCACGGGGGTTTCCTTGCAAATCAAAAGAAGGGGGTATCGGCTTATTTTCCGATCAAAGCGTTGAGCTTGTCGGCCTTAAAGTGTTCTTGGCGGGCTGCTCCGTCGGGCACACAGTTGCTGTGCTGGGGCATGGCCGAGAGCTTTTCGATAGCCTGCCACAAGAGGGCAATCTGGTGTTCTTGGGCACCAGCGTTGTCAATCAGGCCCCGCATGGCTTGCGACAGCGGGTCGTCGTTTTGCGTGACACCGTAGGCAGAAAAGCCCATTTTCGAGGCCGCTTCTTCGCGCCGGGCATCGGCCTCGGCGGCAATGATGCGTGCTGGGTTGCCCACTGCGGTGGCCCCTGCGGGCACCGGTTTGGTGACGACGGCATTGCTGCCAATTTTGGCCCCATCGCCCACCGTAAAGCCGCCCAATACCTTCGCGCCCGCGCCCACAATGACATTGCTGCCCAGTGTCGGATGGCGTTTGGCCCCTTTGTAGAGGGAGGTTCCTCCCAGCGTAACGCCGTGGTAAATGGTGCAACCGGGGCCAATTTCGGCGGTCTCGCCAATCACCACGCCCATGCCGTGGTCGATAAAAACGCAGGGCGAAATCTGTGCGCCGGGGTGAATCTCAATGCCTGTGAGGGTGCGCGACAGGTGCGAGATAAACCGTCCCAGCCATTTCAAGCCATGCGTCCAGCACCAATGCGCGCGCCGGTGCAGCACCAGCGCGTGCAGTCCGGGGTAGCACGTCAGTACCTCCCACGCGGTGCGCGCAGCCGGGTCGCGCTCAAGAATGCACTGAATGTCAGAGCGCAAACGGGAAAACATGGTCAGTTACCAGTGCAACAAAAAGGAGTTGGGCAGTTTAGTGCTTTGCCCGCGCCGCCTCGATCATGGCTTTGGCAACACCGCGCAGGATGTGGATTTCTTCGGTCTGTAGTTGCGCTCGGTTAAAAAGTTGGTTCAAGCGCGGCATCAATTTTTTCGGCGCTGCCGGGTCTAGAAAACCGATGTCGGTCAGGGCTTGCTCCCAGTGTGTCAGCATTCCGGCGACTTGGGCTGCATCGGCGCGCGCGGGTGCCTGCGCAGCCACAGGCGCGGCAAAACCGCCCAGCGCTTGTCGCCATTCATAGGCAATGACCTGAATGGCCGCGCCCAAGTTGAGGGAACCAAATTGGGGGTTGGTCGGAATTTGCAACGCCACATGGCAGCGGTAAACGTCTTCGTTCGACATCCCAAAGCGCTCACAGCCAAACAAGAACGCCACGCCGGTCTCGCCCAAAGGGCCTGCGGGGGGAGTTTCTGGCAAAGTTTGGATGTTTTGATCCTCTAGCGCTGGTGCAGATTGATTTTGTTGCTCTTTTTTTAGGAGCATCTCAAAGTGGGGCCGTGGGGTGCAGGTGGGCGGGCCAAAGTCGCGTGGGGTCATGGCGGTGGCGCACAGGTGGCTCATGCCATCGAGTGCTTCATCGAGCGTGGCGACAATGCGCGCGTTGTGCAACACATCCAAGGCACCGCTGGCGCGTTGGATGGTTTCTTCACGCCGCAGCACATTGGGCCAGCGCGGGGCCACCAGTACCAAATCGTCAAAACCCATCGTTTTCATGGCGCGGGCGGCAGCGCCGACATTGCCAGCATGGCTGGTTTGGATCAGGATAAAGCGGGTTTTCATGGGACGAAAGCTGCCCGCGAGGTCTAGAAAATGCTCGCTTACAGGGCGCGTGGGTAAAATCGGGCGCTCATTGTCGCAGCCTGCATCGCCCGGTTGCGACTTCTTTGTTCCTTAGTTCGCGCGCCGCTGATTTTGCTGCCGGTGCGCTCACACCCACAATTTATGTCGTCCAATCTGCACCCCATGCTCAACGTGGCCATCAAGGCCGCCCGCGCCGCCGGCGCCATCATCAACCGCGCGGCCTTGGACGTGGAGGCGGTGCGTATTTCGCAAAAGCAGATCAACGACTTTGTGACCGAAGTCGATCACGCCAGCGAAAAGGTCATCATCGAAACGCTGCTGACCGCCTACCCCGGCCACGGCATCTTGGCCGAAGAATCGGGCACCGAGTACGGTGCCAAAGACTCCGAGTTTGTCTGGATCATTGACCCACTGGACGGCACCACCAACTTCATCCACGGCTTTCCGGTCTATTGCGTCAGCATTGCGCTGGCTGTGCGCGGCAAGGTCGAGCAAGCGGTGGTGTTTGACCCCTCGCGCAACGACCTGTTTACCGCCACCAAGGGCCGGGGTGCTTACCTCAACGAGCGGCGCATTCGCGTCAGCAAGCGCACCCAACTGAAAGATTGCTTGGTCTCTACCGGGTTCCCATTCCGTCCGGGCGACAACTTCCAAAACTACCTGCGGATGATGGCCGACGTGATGCCGCGCACCGCCGGGATACGCCGCCCCGGCGCTGCGGCTTTGGATTTGGCCTACATCGCAGCCGGTTATGCGGACGGCTTTTTTGAGTCGGGCCTGAGCATCTGGGATGTGGCTGCTGGTTCGCTGTTGATTACCGAAGCGGGCGGCTTGGTGGGTAACTTTACCGGCGAGTCCGACTTTATGGAGCAGCAAGAATGCTTGGCGGGCAACCCGCGCATTTATGGTCAGCTGGTCACTATTTTGGGCAAATACAGCAAATTTGCCGGTGCGGGCGAAAAAGCCGCATTGCGCCAAGCTGCGCCGGTTGATGCCGATTCCGCCGAACCAGCCGCGCCCAGCACCGATGGCGAGGCACCTGCCCCAACGACGACACCGGCACCAGACGCACCGTTTTAACGCCCAAAGGCACGCCACCGTATGCCAGACACCCTCGCTCTGCCGCACACGCCCATGATGCAGCAGTATCTGGCCCTGAAAGCCGGACACCCCGACGCGCTGCTGCTGTACCGCATGGGTGACTTTTACGAGCTGTTTTATGCCGATGCCGAAAAAGCAGCCCGTCTGCTTGACATCACCCTGACCCAGCGCGGTCAATCGGCGGGCCAGCCGGTGGTGATGGCCGGCGTGCCATTTCATGCACTCGAAACCTATCTGGCGCGGCTCATCAAGTTGGGCGAATCGGTGGCAATTTGTGAGCAGGTCGGCGAAGTCGGTGCTAGCAAAGGCCCGGTGGAGCGCAAAGTCGTGCGCGTGGTCACGCCCGGCACCCTGACCGATGCGGCGCTGTTGTCAGACAAAACCGAATCGGTGTTGCTGGCAGTGGCCCAAGGCCCACGGGCGCGTTGTGGTTTGGCTTGGATGAGCGTGACGCAGGGCGTAGTGCATCTGGCCGAATGCGCACCAGACGAGCTGGGCGCTTGGCTGGCGCGCACCAGCCCGAGCGAGCTGATTTACAGCGCCGGGGCCACCGAGCGCTTTGAGCAACACCTGCTGGCGCTGCGCCAAGGGGGGCAATTTGCTTGCCCGGTTCGTCCCCGCCCCGATTGGCAGTTTGATGCGGCACTGGGCCAGCGCAAACTGCAAGAGCATTTGGGCGCAGCCCACTTGCAAGCGTGGAACGCCCACTCTTTAACCCAAGCCCATGCTGCTGCCGCTGCCTTGTTGCAATACGCCGAGCACACGCAGGGCCGGGCGCTGACCCATGTCCACAGCATCCAAGTGCAGCGCACTGACGATGTGATTGACCTGCCCGCCAGCACCCGGCGCAATTTAGAGCTGGTCAAAACGCTGCGCGGCGACGATGCCCCCACCTTGCTGTCGCTGCTCGATACCTGCATGACCGGCATGGGCAGTCGTTTGCTCAAAACGTGGTTGCTAGAACTGCCACGCGAGCGCACTCCAGCGCGTGCGCGTTTGGCTGCCACGACCGTGCTGCGCGGCCAAGGCAGCGGGGGGCCGTGGCAGACGCTGCGCGGTGTGCTCAAAGGCGTGGCCGATGTCGAGCGCATCACCGCCCGCATCGCCTTGCGCCAAGTGCGCCCGCGCGAGCTGGTAGCACTGTGCAAAACGCTACAAAAATCAGAGCTACTTAGCCATGTGCCACAGGCACTAGAGCCGTATTTAACCCAAATATTTACCGATTTACAGCCCCCAGCCGACTGCGCCGAGCTGCTGCAAAGGGCTATTGCCGAAGAACCCGCAGCGCTGGTGCGCGACGGCGGAGTGATTGCCAAAAATTTTGATGCGGAACTCGACGAGTTGCGCGCCATCCAGACCGATTGCGATGCCTTCTTGCTCGACTTGGAAAACCGCGAAAAGGCCCGCACCGGCATTGCCAACCTGCGTGTGCAATTTAACAAAGTGCACGGCTTTTACATTGAAGTCACGCAGGGCCAAGCCAGCAAAGTCCCTGAGGACTACCGCCGCCGCCAAACGCTGAAAAATGCCGAACGCTTCATCACCCCTGAACTCAAGGCGTTTGAAGACAAAGCGCTATCGGCCCAAGAGCGTGCTTTGGCCCGCGAAAAGTTTTTGTACGAACAGGTGCTCGACCAACTCCAAGCCCATGTCGCCGCACTGACCCGGCTGGCAAGCGCACTGGCTGCGCTGGATGTGCTGTGCTGCTTGGCCGAGCGCTCGTTAACACTCGACTGGTGCGCACCACAATTCACGCCCGAACCCTGTATTGACATCGAAGCGGGCCGCCATCCGGTGGTGCAAGCACGGCTGACCGAAACCTCCAGCGGCACCTTCATTGCCAACCACACCCGCTTGGGCCTGAACACGCGCATGCAGATCATTACCGGGCCGAATATGGGGGGTAAATCGACCTATATGCGCCAAGTTGCGCTGATTGTGCTGCTGGCGAGCATGGGCAGCCATGTTCCGGCCAAGGCTTGCCGTTTGGGGCCGATCGATGCCATTCACACCCGTATCGGGGCGGCAGACGACTTGGCAAATGCCCAATCGACCTTCATGCTCGAAATGACCGAAGCGGCGCAAATACTGCACGCTGCTACGCCGCACAGTCTGGTGCTGATGGACGAAATTGGCCGGGGCACCAGCACCTTGGACGGCTTGGCGCTGGCCAGCGGCATCGCCAGCCACCTGCACGACAAAACCAAAGCCTTCACCCTGTTTGCCACGCACTACTTTGAACTGACCGAGTTGCCCGCGCGTGCGCGCCACGCCGTCAATATGCACGTCAGCGCTGCCGAGACCAGCGACCCAAGCGGCAGCGAGATTGTGTTTTTGCACGAAATCCAAAGTGGCCCCGCCAGTCGCAGCTACGGCATTCAGGTCGCTAAATTGGCGGGCGTGCCCGCGCCGGTGCTGCACCATGCGCGGGCAACATTGGCCGCATTGGAGGCTCGCGCCAGTGCAGACCAAGCGCAAGTTGATTTGTTTGCGGCCCCTGCTGCGCCTCTAGGAACGGCAGGCCCGAGTGCCCTCGAAACGGCGCTAGCGGCGATCCAGCCCGATGCCCTCAGCCCGCGCGAGGCACTAGAGGCGCTGTACCAGCTCAAAAAGCTCTGCCGGGCTTAAAAGCGTACCCAATGGGTGCAAAACCCAGTCAAAGCAACCCTTTGTCTGGGCGAATATGATGCGGCTTGTCATTAAAAGTAACAAAACAAGACAAACCATGAGTTCCCGCATTCCCTCTCCTGCAGCCCAGCGGGCTGCTCTTCAATCTCGTGCTGCCGATCAGAGCGGTTTTTTTGACCACCACGGCATTTGGGCACCCGGTGTCAGGGCTTTTCGGAGTCTGCGCTTTATCACCAAAGCGACCATCATTTCGTTGGCTTTTATGCTGCCGATGTTGGCCTTGACGGGCTGGCTGCTCAAATCGAACTACGACCACTCCATGCAGTCGCGCATGGATGCCACCCGCCAGCACGTTGAGATTGCCCACGGCATCTTGGTGTGGGCCTATGCCCAAGAGACCTCGGGCAAGATGCCTCGCGCACAAGCGCAGCAACTGGCCGTGGAACTGATTGCACCGCTGCGCTACAACACACAAGAGTATTTTTGGATCAACGACATGGAGCAGCGCATGGTGCTGCACCCCGCCAAACCAGAACTCAATGGCAAAGATGTGCGCGGCATGAAAGACCCCAACGGGGTTGCTTTGTTTCAAGTCTTTGTCGATACCGTGCGCAGCCAAGGCAAAGGCTTTACTGTCTACCAATGGCCCAAGCCCGGTAGCGATACTCCGTTGGACAAAACATCCTACGTTCAAGGTTTTGAGCCTTGGGGTTGGGTGCTGGGTTCGGGCATTTATACCGATGATGTCAAGCAAGAAGCGTTGCACCAAATCAGCGTGGCTGGCATCAATGTGCTGGTGGCGCTGCTGGTGGCGGGTTACCTTTTTCTGAGTTTTTACCGGGTTATGGACGGGGGCTTGAAAGAAACCCGCCGCCACCTGCGCGCCATGACCGATGGCGACTTGACCACATCGCCCTCGCCTTGGGGGAACGACGAAGCCGCCCAGCTCATGACCGAGCTGCACGCGATGCAGGATGCTCTGCGCGTCATGGTGCTGCGTGTGCGCCGCTCCAGCGACGACATCGTGCATTCGGCCAGCGAAATTGCCAGCGGTGCGATGGATTTGTCCAAACGCACCGAAGAAACAGCCAGCAATTTGGAGCAATCGGCAGCTTCTATGGAGCAAATTGCCACCACCGTCAGCAACAGCACCGAGCACACCAAAGAGGCCTCGCAGATGGCGAGCCACAACGCTGATGTTGCAGCCGATGGCGGGCGGGTGATGCGCGATGTGATCGAAACCATGGAAGACATCCATGCTTCGTCGGCAAAAATTTCCGACATCATCGCCACTATTGATGGCATTGCGTTCCAAACCAACATTTTGGCGCTCAATGCCGCCGTCGAGGCTGCCCGCGCGGGCGAACAAGGGCGCGGCTTTGCGGTCGTCGCCAGCGAAGTCCGCAACTTGGCCGGGCGCAGTGCAGCGGCGGCCAAAGAGATCAAAACCTTGATTGACCGCAGCGTCGATCAGGTCGCTACCGGCACCAGCATTGTGCGCAAAGCCGGTGCCACGATTGAAGACATCGTTGCATCTTCGCAGCGCGTCAACCACATTTTGAGCGAAGTCGCCACCAGTGCCCACGAACAAAACCAAGGCATCGGCCAGATCGGAAAAGCAGTTCACGAACTCGACCGCATGACGCAGCAAAACGCGGCCTTGGTGGAAGAAACTGCCTCCGCCGCATCGGCCATGCAAAACCAAGCCTACACTTTGGTAGACCAAGTAGCGCGGTTCAAAATTCCAGCTTCAGCCCAAGCCGCGATAGAGCAAAGCGAACTTGATGCCGCAGGCACCCCGGCTGATTTTGATTTTGACAAGGCCATTGAGGCCCACCGCCAATGGAAAATCAAACTGCGCTCGGCCATTGCCAAGCATGAGCAACTTGATGCGGACACCATTTGCCGCGACGATAAATGCCCGCTGGGACAATGGATTCACGGCCCAGGTGGTGAGCGCTGGGGTACGCGCCCGCTGTTTACCAAACTGTTGGCAAAGCATGCCGATTTTCATAAATCTGCTGGAGATGTGGCACGAAAAATCAACGGCGGTCAGTACGCTGACGCTGAAAAACTCATTGGTTCTGGCTCAAATTTTGCCGATATTTCGGTCGAGGTGAGTACCTTGTTAAACATGGCGAAACGAGGTCTTTAATCCAATTCCCGTTCTTCCACTAGGTACACCACAAGCGCTACGGCGGCGGCAACATGCGAAGGTTGCCTTCGGCCAGCAGCCGGTCACGCGTTCGCAGTGTCATCGATTGCGTGCTGCCATCAGGGGCTGTAAATAAGAACAGCGTCCCCTGTGGGCTGGCCCACGTCAATTGGGTGCGAACCACTTTGTGGCTGCTGACCAGCTCAACCCACACCCCCACACCAAAATGCTGCTCGGCTACCACTGGCACAGGCGCAGTGCCAGCAGCTTGACCGCTGGCTGGCTTCAGCGGTGGCGCAGAGTCGAGCAAAAAATCCACATCACCAGCATCTTCCAGCACGATGTCAATGCCAGCATCGGCAACAGCGTTTGCGGTGGGCCGCTGGTCAAGGACAGGGATCGTAGGAACACTGTTGGCGCTGGCTACAGGTGCTTGTGCTGCAGCCAACGCCTGCCTGTGTAAACCTTGCAGTAAGTCCACTACCGCGTTGATTTGGGCCGGTGGGTGGTTGATTTGGCGCAGGCCTTTCTGCAAAGTTTCCAGCAGCCCCGGAAAATTCTGCGCTACGCGCTGGGAATCGGCATGGGCCATGCCCGTCTGCACGCTCCAAAACAACCAAGGCACCAGTGCTAAATAGCCCCCCGGATCGTCATCGGTACCCTGTGGGTTTGCTATCTGCGCCTGCGCCACCACCTCGGCCCACGGCCCCGCAGCGAAATCCATGACCTCCATCGGCACTTGCCCAACCTCAGGCAAGGCGCGGATGTTGGCTGCAACCCTCTGTGCCAACTGCTGGCGCTGATCGGTTTGCGCCACGGTGCGCGCTTGCAGTTGTTGGTGCTGCTGCAGCGCCTTTTCGTGTTGCTGTTGCACTTGCCATGCTGTTTCTAGCGCCTTGAGTACCGAGGCAAACGGTGCCGCACTGGTAATAGTTTGCCCGGTCAGATGGGCGACGGCTTGATGGACGAGCTGCATAAAGCGGCCAAATCCGGGCGTGTTTTCTGAAGAAAACGCCATGCTGCGCTGCGTTAATTCATCCAGTAAGCGGCGTGCTGGGTGCTGCTCGTCACTGAAAAAGGAGGGGTCAATGCGCGCCAATTGACCGATGGCTGGCTCCAATGCCTGCACCGCACGCTGGACTGGCCCCGGTAAGCGAGCATCCTGGGCTATGTTTTGCACCATGCGCTGCACCACTTGGGTTGCCTGCACCGCCGGATCGGGAGCGGCCCATGCAGTAGGGCCTGCGGGCACAGCGATCGGGCTTGCGTAAACACTTGGCGGGGCTTCGTAGAGGTTACCGCCGCCGCTGAGTAACTGGCGCAAAATTTCTGCGGTGAGCAGCTCCTCTTGGGTCGGCACGCTGATCTCAGGGGTATCGCCCCAGTCGGTGCTGCTAAATCTTGGCTCTAAGGCGGCGTAATGGCTGTGTATCGGGTCAGCGCTGCGCCCGCTGGAGCTGCGCCCCGAGAGCGCCGGTGCCAGACCATAACCGACCGGCTCAACCCCGTGGCTGTGCAAATCTTGAACTGCACTTTGGTACACCGCGACCAATTGGTGCCCCAGAAAATCACGCATCGGTGGCATCCATACCTCGCCGATGGCGGCAGGGACACCCGTTTGGGCTACGGTCTGCTGCAAGGCGCGAAGGTAGTTTTCTGGGCGCAGGGGGTTGCGCTCGGGCTGTACCCGGTGCAAGCCTTGGGCCGCGCTGACCAAGGCATTCAATTCAGCCAAGACTGCATCGGTGGTGTGCTGTGCCTGTTGCTGTGCCCGCGACAAATCGACCTGTGCTTGCACTTGGGCATCATCGACCAAAGACAGCTCGCCAAAATCCATCCCCGTCAGGCTGGCATGACCAGAAACAGCCGGTGCATGGGTCGGCACTGCCGGTCCTTGGGCAAAAACCTCTAGCAAAGCCATCGGGTAGGCTTTGACCAATTCGGCCTCGTGCTGCTGGAGCAAGCGCAGCGCGTCGCCAACGAGATTGCGCTGCTGAGGCTCGCGGCAGCTTGACTCTTGCTCGCTCAGTGCTGTGCGGGTCAGCTCAATAAGCTGCGCCATGAGGGCATCGCCACCGCGCACGGCGTTAACGACGCAAGCCCTGAACACCGTTTTGGCACTGGACTCAGACTGTGGCATGGCGCAACCTCCCGAAAAACCAGCAGTCAAGCAAGAGCGCTGAGGCCGCCTTACTTGAGCGCCTTGAAGCGCATGCGGTGAGGCCGTGCGCCTTCTTCGCCCAGACGCTTTTTCTTATCGGCTTCGTACTCTTGGTAGTTGCCATCAAAGAACGTCCATTGGCTATCACCTTCGGCAGCCAAAATGTGCGTGGCGATACGGTCAAGGAACCAGCGATCATGGCTGATGACCAGCACGGTGCCGGCAAACTCAAGCAGTGCATCTTCAAGGGCGCGCAGGGTTTCAACGTCCAAATCGTTGGAAGGCTCATCGAGCAACAACACATTGCCACCGGCAATCAGTGTTTTTGCCAAATGCAGGCGGCCGCGTTCACCACCCGAGAGCATGCCCACCTTCTTTTGCTGGTCGGAGCCATTGAAGTTAAAGCGTCCGCAATAGGCACGGCTGGCCATTTGGAACTTGCCAACATTGAGAATGTCCAGTCCACCCGAGACATCTTCCCAGACGGTTTTTTCGTTCTCCAACACATCGCGGTTTTGATCGACAAAGGCCATTTTGACCGTCGAGCCAACCACCACCTCGCCGCTGTCGGGCTGCTCTTTGCCGGCCAAAAGTTTGAACAGTGTTGACTTACCAGCACCGTTGGGGCCGATGATGCCGACAATGGCACCCGCTGGGATGTTGAAGCTCAGGTTTTCAATCAGCAGGCGCTCACCGAAGGACTTGCTGACGTTTTTGAACTCAAACACTTGGCTACCTAAACGGTCGGCCACAGGAATGAAAATTTCCTGGGTTTCGTTGCGTTTTTGGTATTCAAAATCGCTCAATTCCTCAAACCGGGCCAAACGCGACTTGCTCTTGGCTTGGCGTGCCTTGGGGTTTTGGCGCGACCATTCGAGTTCTTTCTTCAAGGCCTTGGCATGGGCTTCTTCGCTCTTTTGCTCTTGTGCCAGTCGGTCGCCCTTTTGCTCTAACCAAGTGCTGTAATTGCCCTTCCATGGGATACCACGACCGCGGTCCAACTCCAAAATCCATTCCGCAGCGTTATCGAGGAAGTAGCGATCATGGGTAATTGCCACCACAGTGCCAGTAAATCGCTTGAGGAATACCTCCAACCATTCGACCGATTCGGCATCCAAGTGGTTGGTTGGCTCGTCCAGCAGCAGCATATCGGGCTTGGACAGTAGCAGTCGGCACAGCGCAACACGGCGTTTTTCACCGCCCGACAGCAAACCAATTTTGGCATCCCACGGTGGCAAGCGCAGCGCATCGGCTGCGATTTCAAGCTGGTGTTCCGAGTCAGTGCCAGCGGTGGCGATGATGGCTTCGAGTTCGGCCTGCTCTGCAGCCAAGGCATCAAAGTCGGCATCTTCTGCACCGTAAGCGATATAGACCTCTTCGAGTCGTGCTTTGGCGGCAAACACTGCGCCCATCGACTCTTCGACCGACTCGCGCACCGTGTGTTCAGGATTGAGTTTGGGCTCTTGTTCCAAATAGCCAATGGTCAAGCCGGGCATGGGCAGGGCTTCGCCCTCGATCTCTTTGTCCACGCCCGCCATGATTTTCAGCAGCGTGGATTTGCCAGAGCCGTTTAGCCCGAGCACGCCAATTTTGGCTCCAGGAAAAAAGGAAAGGGAAATGTCTTTCAAGATCTGCCGTTTGGGCGGCACGGTCTTGCTGACGCGGTTCATGGAATAGACGTATTGGGCCATCGGATGTGTCAATCAAACCTGCAAAACGTCGGCAGAGGTTTCTGCCAACAAAACCAGATTATCGGCGCATGCGACAATATCCTCCCGTTGCACACTCCAGTTGTGTGCAACATCAGCAGTCTGCTGGGGACGACGCAAGCAATTGCTGGCTCCCACCCTTGAACCTTATCAGCCTAACACTGGCTCGGCAGCCGATACCCGGTTGTCACGACAGGCCGATACCCAGCGCCCGGATGGGCGCCTCTCTTGATATGACATTTGACGATCTGAATTTGGCTCCGGCCATCATGAAAGCTGTGCACGAGCAGGGCTACGAAATACCGACCCCAATTCAAGCGCAGGCCATTCCTGCGGTACTGCAAGGCCACGATTTGTTGGCTGGGGCACAAACGGGCACAGGAAAAACAGCCGCTTTTGTGCTGCCGATGTTGCATCGCCTGTCTCTTGAGGCAGGGCCAAAAAGCAAGTTTGGTGGCAAGGGCGTGCGCGCTTTGGTGCTCACACCAACCCGCGAGTTGGCTGCACAGGTCGAAGAATCGGTGCGCCAATACGGTAAATACCTTGATTTGAATTCCACTGTGGTTTTCGGCGGCGTTGGCATGAACCCGCAAATCGACCGCATCAAACGCGGTGTGGACGTTTTGGTCGCCACACCTGGGCGTTTGCTGGATTTGCAGCAACAGGGTTTTCTGGATTTGTCGACCGTGCAGGTACTGGTGCTGGATGAGGCCGACCGCATGCTCGACATGGGCTTTATCCATGATGTCAAAAAGATTTTGGCACTGGTGCCCAAAGAAAAACAAAGCCTGTTGTTCTCGGCCACTTTCAGCGACGAAATCCGCGATTTGGCCGCCACGCTGCTCAAAAACCCGCAAAGCATTCAGGTCACGCCCAGCAACACCACTGTGCAGCGCATCACGCAAGTGATTCACCCCGTGGGACGTGGCAAGAAAAAACAAGTGCTGCTGCACATCATCCAAGAGCACAACTGGAGCCAAGTGTTGGTGTTTACACGCACCAAGTTTGGTGCCAACAACGTGGCCGAGTTTTTGACGAAAAATGGTGTCACTGCAATGGCATTGCATGGCAACAAGAGCCAAAGCGCTCGGACACAGGCGCTGGCAGGCTTTAAGAGCGGCGATGTGCGCGCATTGGTGGCTACCGATATTGCGGCACGGGGCATTGATATTGACGATCTGCCGCATGTTGTCAATTACGAAATTCCTAACGTCTCAGAAGACTATGTTCACCGCATTGGTCGCACGGGCCGTGCCGGTGCCAGTGGTCAGGCAGTCAGTCTGGTTTGCATGGACGAAGAAGGCTTCATGATGGACATCGAACGCTTTACCAAGCAGACGATTCCAGTGCAGGTCATCGAAGGCTTTGGCCCTGAAGATGGTGAAAAGGCCGAACCGATTGCGATGGGTCGCCAAACCATCTGGGGCGGTGCGGGCAAGCCCCCGAGCCGTGACGTGATGCAGGCGGCAGCCAAGGCAGCACGCGGCGAAATGATGGAGCGCATGCGCGCTGGTAAAGCCCCTCAAGGCGACCGTGGTGGTAAGCCCGGCGGTGGTAGCAATGGCAATGGCGGCAACGGTCAACGCAATGCAGGCGGCGGGCGCAATGTACCGCGCGGTGCTCCTGCTGGGCCACGCAGCAACCAAGGCCCAGCACGCGGTGGTCGTCCGGGTGGCCCAGGCCGTTTTAGCGATGCCCAGCCGCCACGTGAGAACGCCCATTTGGGTACGCACGGTGGCCATAGCATGCCGTCGAGCCGAGGCTCTGGCCCGTCAGGACAGCCAGACCCCATGCGTACCAGCGTGGACAGCATGGCAGAGCGCGGCCGCCGTGGTGGGGGCGGTGGGTTCCGTAGCGGCGGTGGTTACGGTGGTGGAGGCGGATATGCTGGTGGCGGAGGATATGGCGGCGGTGGCGGCGGTGGCGGCGGTCGTGGTGGTCCCCGTGGTACTGGTGGCCCACGCGGCGGTTCGTTTAACCGTTAAAAGCCAATACCGGCTACTTGCCCACTGCACCCCCGTGTGCGTGGGCAAGAGTGGCAAAAAATTTCTACGCTAAAATAGCCGGTCTTTGCGGGTGTAGTTCAATGGTAGAACGGCAGCTTCCCAAGCTTCATACGAGGGTTCGATTCCCTTCACCTCACAGGCACAGGGGCTTTTTTGTTGTCTCATGTCATCTCGTAAGGCACGATGACATACCAACAAACCAGATACCAACAGGTACTTTTCGCAGGGCACTGAACGACACGTTTCTCAAGAACAGCGCTACGCTACAGCCCGTAATACTGGTGCTTGTTTAGGCGGTAGCACCAAATGGGGAACCCCGTTTTCCTTACCTGCCTTGTTGCGCTTCATACGAACGGTGGGGATAGTCCAAAGCGATGCCCCCGACATTGATGTTCTTGGCATTCTTGCAATCGGCATCGGCATGGCTGAACTTCTGGGTAGAGGGAGAACAAAAAGCACGTTCCCCCCATTTTTGGCCTATCGTTCCCCCATTTGTTCCCCCGGTTTTAGGTGGCTGCCAGTATATCCCAGTGGCCTTTTTTGGCCGATACTTAGACCTATGCACCAATGAAAAAGCCCGCCAACTGGTCTTAGTTGGCGGGCTTTTTTCTATGAGGTGGTGGAGCTGGCGGGAATTGAACCCGCGTCCGCAAGCCTTTACCGGGCAGATCTACATGTTTAGCGGTCTGATTTGAGTCTTGCCACCGGTATCGCGCAGTCGCACGCTACACCGGTCGCCAGTACCCTATTTTCTCGCATCCATCCAAGGTACCCGGATGAATGCCAGCCCATGTAATTATCCTTGCAGCCGGGAGGCACTGATTGCTCAGAACCCCCTTGCCCAGCCCATCGGCCAACTGTTGCAAGGCTCACTGGCAATTAAGCAGCGAGTGCGAAACGTTCGTCGTTTGCAGTTAGTTTTTTGAATGCAGATTTACGAGCGCCAATCAAGCTCGACATGCACCACGCCGATTCCGAACCCACGTCGAAACCAGGGCAGCCCCTCAATATCTATTTTAGGCCCCATCGAGCCATTGCAAGAGCTCGATGGGAGAATTAATTGCGGCATGGGCACCCCAATGCTGAAAACTGGTCGTCTCACCCAAATACCCGTAGGTTGCAGCTACTGTGGTCATACCGGCAGCCAAACCTGCCACCACATCGCGCTCGTCATCCCCGACGTAAATGCACTGGTGTGGTGCAACTCCCAGCCTCACTGCGGCCTCGAGTAGGGGGGCGGGATGGGGTTTAGCATGGGGCGTGGTGTCACCACTGATGACTGCACCAGCACTGGCAAACAAGGGCATAGCACCGATCAGAGGAGTTGTAAAACGCGCCATTTTGTTGGTCACTACGCCCCAAGCCAATCGACGCGCCAACAGTTGGTTGATTAATTCAGCCACACCATCGAACACAAGGGTGCTTTGGGTCAAGCGCACCTCGTAATTTGCAAAGAATTCTTCTCGAAAATCAGCAAAATCGGGGTGCTCTGGGGTCATACCAAAAGCTTCCGACAACATGCCGCGCGCACCGGCACCGGCCATAGGCCGATAGCGCTCCAAAGGCAAAGATGCCAAACCACGGTCGGTGCGCATTTTGTCGGCGGCTGCACCCAAATCAGGGGCGCTATCGATCAAGGTTCCGTCCAAATCAAACAGCACAGCACGGATGTTTTCAAGCATCGCAATCCCTCAAAAAGCCCGCTGGGTTGCAAACAAATAATTGACGCTGGTATTGGCACTCAGCCAGTACCTTTGCGTCAGTGGGTTGTATTCGAGGCCTTTGGTTTGGACAAGATCCAACTCGGCACTGCGACAACTGGCGGCCAACTCGCTCGGCTTGATCATTTTGGCGTACTCGTGGGTGCCACGCGGCAGCATATTCAGGAGGTATTCGGCCCCCACAATCGCCAGCATGAAGGCTTTGGCATTGCGGTTAATGGTCGAAAAAAATACCCAGCCACCGGGTTTGACCAATCTGGCGCAGGCCTGTACCACAGAGTCTGGGTTGGGCACATGCTCCAGCATTTCCATGCAAGTCACGGTGTCAAAACTACTGGGGTGCTCATCGGCCAAAGCCTCGATGCTGATTTCACGGTATTCGATATTCGGGGTTTGCGCTTCAAAAGCGTGCAATTGGGCTACCCGCAATGCTTTGGTCGACAAATCAATGCCAAGCACATTCGCCCCTTTGCGGGCCATAGAGTCCGCCAAAATACCACCGCCACAGCCAACGTCGAGTACGCGCTGGCCTTGCAGTGCAGACAGGCCATTGATCCATTCAAGCCGCAATGGATTGATTTGGTGCAGGGGTCGGAACTCGCTTTCAGGATCCCACCAACGGTGGGCCAGATCGGAGAACTTGGCCAGTTCGGCTGGGTCGGCATTGACTGTGGTGTGGTTCATGGTTTTGATTTTCCATCAAGCAAGGGAATTTACGAGGCACCATAAAAAAAGCCCCGTTTCCGGGGCTTTTAGGAGATGCAATCGAAAGATTACTTGGCAGCAGCGCGTGTGCCAACCACTTCGATTTCGACGCGGCGGTTCTTAGCGCGACCTTCTTTGGTCTTGTTGTCAGCGACGGGTTGTTTCTCACCCTTGCCTTCAGTGTAAACACGCTTCTTATCGATGCCCTTAGACACCAAGTAGGCCTTGACGGCTTCAGAGCGGCGGATCGACAGCTTTTGGTTGTAAGCATCGGAGCCGACCGAGTCGGTGTGACCGACAGCGATGATGACTTCGAGGTTCACGCCCTTGACCTTGGTGATCAAATCGTCAAGCTTGGCCTTGCCAGCGGGCTTCAGAACAGCCTTGTCAAAGTCGAAGAAAGCGTCAGCAGCGTAGGTCACCTTGGTGGCCACAGCGGGTGCTGGTGCCACGGCAGGTGCAGCAGCAGCGGGTACAGCAGGTGCAACAGCAGGAGCAGCAGGAGCAGCAGGAGCAGCTACCAGAGCACCATCACAACCTTGAGCGGCAGTAGCGGGTGTCCAGTTGGCATCGCGCCAGCACAGCTCATTGGTGCCGTTCTTCCAGACCAGCTCGTTGGTGCCGTTCTTCCAGTTGTCAACAGTTTGTGCGCCAGCGGCGGTTGCGAGCGCTGCAGAGGCAAACAACATCGCCACTTTGTTCAGTTTCTTCATGGTTCTCCTCTTGGGGAAAAAGCCGCAGCCGCGCTGCGAATCAATGACGTCATCGGTGACCACCACCAAAAACGTTGATTTGATTGTGCCATACGTAACATGATTGCAACGCCCCTAGCAGAGCACCAGCGCTAGGACGGGTATGCATTTGCACCAATATGTTGCGCGATCGCTACAGCCGCTTGCGCCTAAAATAAACATCCCTTGCTGCATCCGCCATCCCCATGACCCAGTTCGCCAAAGAAACCCTGCCCATCAGCCTCGAAGAGGAGATGCGGCGCAGTTACCTCGATTACGCCATGAGCGTGATCGTGGGGCGAGCATTGCCCGATGCCCGCGATGGACTCAAGCCCGTGCACCGGCGCGTTTTGTTCGCTATGCACGAACTGAGCAACGACTGGAATCGTCCCTACAAAAAGTCTGCCCGTATTGTCGGTGACGTGATCGGTAAATACCACCCGCACGGCGACAGCGCCGTGTACGACACCATTGTTCGCATGGCACAGGATTTTTCTCTGCGCCACATGCTCGTCGATGGTCAGGGCAATTTCGGCTCTGTGGACGGCGACAGCGCCGCCGCCATGCGCTACACCGAAATTCGCTTGTCCAAAATTGCCCACGAAATGCTCGGCGATATCGACAAAGAAACTGTCGATTTCGGCCCCAACTACGACGGCAGCGAAAAAGAGCCGCTGGTCTTGCCCAGCAAACTGCCTAATTTGCTGGTCAATGGCTCGTCGGGCATTGCTGTGGGCATGGCGACCAACATTCCGCCACACAATATCAACGAGGTGGTTGACGCTTGCTTGCATCTGCTGGCAAACCCCGAGGCCTCGATTGACGAGCTGATGGAAATCATTCCGGCACCGGACTTTCCGACCGCTGGCATCATCTATGGCATCAACGGTGTTAAAGATGGCTACCGCACTGGCCGAGGCCGCATCATCATGCGGGCCAAGTGCCATTTTGAAGACATCGACCGCGGCCAGCGCCAAGCCATCATCGTCGATGAGCTGCCCTACCAAGTCAACAAAAAGACGCTGCAAGAGCGCATGGCCGAGCTGGTTCACGAGAAAAAAATCGACGGCATCAGCCACATTCAGGACGAATCCGACAAGTCCGGTATGCGCTTGGTCATTGAACTCAAGCGCGGCGAAGTGCCCGAAGTGGTGCTGAACAACCTCTACAAGCAAACCCAGCTGCAAGACACTTTCGGCATGAACATGGTGGCGCTGATTGGTGGCCAACCGCGTTTGTGCAATCTGAAGGATTTGATCCGGGTCTTTTTGCAGCACCGGCGCGAAGTGGTTACACGCCGCACGGTGTTTGAGCTTCGCAAGGCCCGCGACCGGGGCCATGTGCTCGAAGGTCTGGCGGTGGCGCTCGCCAATATCGACAACTTTATCGCCATCATTCGCAGCGCGCCAACACCACCCGTTGCCAAGGCAGAACTCATGTCCCGCTCGTGGGACAGCGCATTGGTGCGCGGCATGCTGACCCGTACCCGCACCGATGGCGGGGTGGTCAACGCCGACGATTACCGCCCAGAAGGGCTGGAGCGCGCCTTGGGCATGGGCCAAGAGGGTTTGTACCGTTTGTCCGAGACCCAAGCGCAAGAAATTTTGCAAATGCGCTTGCAACGCCTGACGGGGCTAGAACAAGACAAAATTGTTGCCGAATACAAAGACATCATGGCGGTCATTGAAGACCTGCTGGATATTTTGGCAACCCCCGAGCGCGTTTCGACCATCATTGGCGAAGAACTCAACACCATCAAAACCGAGTTTGGTCAAAGCAAGCTGGGCGCACGGCGCAGTTTGGTCGAATACAGTGCCCAAGACCTCTCGACCGAAGACCTGATTACGCCCACCGACATGGTGGTCACACTCAGCCACTCGGGTTACATCAAAAGCCAGCCGCTGTCGGAATACCGGGCGCAAAAGCGCGGTGGACGCGGCAAGCAGGCCACGGCCACCAAAGAGGACGACTGGATCGACCAGCTCTTTATTGCCAATACGCACGACTACATTCTGTGCTTTTCTAACCGGGGCCGTCTGTATTGGCTCAAGGTGTGGGAGGTGCCAGCAGGTTCGCGCGGCGCGCGGGGGCGGCCGATTGTCAATATGTTCCCGCTGCAAGAGGGCGAAAAGATCAACGTGGTGTTGCCCCTGACCGGCGGTATGCGCAGCTTTCCCGCCGACCACTATGTGTTCATGGCAACCAGCATGGGTACGGTCAAAAAGACGGCACTGGACGATTTCTCAAACCCCCGCAAGGGCGGCATCATTGCCGTGAACCTCGACGAGGGCGACTACCTCATCGGTGCAGCACTGACCGACGGCCAGCACGATGTGATGCTGTTCTCGGACGGCGGCAAGGCAGTGCGCTTTGATGAAAACGATGTGCGCCCACTGGGTCGCCAAGCGCGCGGCGTGCGCGGCATGATGCTCGAAGAGGGCCAAAGCGTCATCGCCATGCTGGTGGCCGAGGACGAAACGCAAAGCGTGCTCACCGCCACCGAAAACGGCTATGGCAAGCGCACCAGCATCACCGAGCACACCCGCCATGGTCGGGGCACCAAGGGCATGATTGCCATCCAACAATCGGAGCGCAACGGCAAAGTGGTTGCAGCCACGCTGGTACGCGCCGACGACGAGATCATGCTGATTACCGACCGGGGCGTTTTGGTGCGCACCCGCGTCAGCGAAATCCGCGAATTGGGCCGTGCAACCCAAGGCGTGACGCTGATTGGTTTGGACGAAGGTGCCAAGCTCAGTGGCCTGCAACGCATTGTCGAAAACGATGCGGGTGATGCGGGCGACACCGACAACCTGCCCACCGAAACCGCCGACGCTGCATTGCCCGATGCTTGATCGGTTGCAGCCTGCGACGGGGCGACGCGCCACCAACTATCAAATTGATAGCTGCTTGCGCTTACCCAACAAGCGCTAGAGCCACTTTTTATCTTAAAAAACCATGCAACGCCCTTACAACTTCTCTGCTGGCCCTGCCGCCATTCCCGTCGAGGTGCTCGAACAAGCCGCCGCCGAAATGCTCGACTGGCGCGGCAGCGGTATGGGCGTGATGGAAATGAGCCACCGGGGCAAAGAATTCATCTCGATTTGCGAGCAGGCCGAGGCCGACTTGCGCGAGTTGCTGGCAATTCCATCCCACTTCAAAATCTTGTTCATGCAGGGCGGTGGACTGGCAGAAAACGCCATCGTGCCGCTGAACCTCTCGCGCGCAGCCACGGTCGATTTTGTCGTGACGGGTAGCTGGAGCCAAAAATCGCAGAAAGAAGCGCGCAAATACGCCGCAGAAGTCAATGTGATTGCTTCGGGCGAGGCCAGCGGCTTTACCACGGTGCCCGATCCGGCCCACTGGCACATCAGCCGGGGTGCCAGTTACGTGCACCTTTGCAGCAACGAAACCATTGACGGCATTGAGTTTCACGAGTTGCCCGACCTCCAAGCACTGGGCAGCGACGCGCCGCTGGTGATTGATTTCTCCTCGCACGTCGCCTCGCGCCCGGTGGATTGGTCGCGTGTCGGTTTGGCCTTTGGCGGTGCCCAAAAGAACCTCGGCCCGGCAGGACTGACCTTGGTGGTGGTGCGCGAAGACCTGCTCGGCCACGCACTGCCCGCATGCCCCAGCGCCTTCAATTACCAAACGGTGGCCGATAACCAGTCTATGTACAACACCCCGCCGACGTGGGGCATTTACATCGCGGGCCTGACCTTCCAGTGGCTCAAACGCCAGCGCGAGGGCGATGCCAGCGGCATTGCCGCCATCGAACTGCGCAACCGGGCCAAAGCGCAGCTTTTGTACGACACCATCGACCAATCACAGCTCTACTTCAACAAAGTGGCCGTCAATTGCCGTTCGCGCATGAACGTGCCCTTTTTCCTGCGCGACGAAAGCCGTAACGATGCCTTTCTGGCCGGTGCCAAAGCGCGGGGCTTGCTGCAACTCAAGGGTCATAAATCGGTTGGCGGCATGCGCGCCAGCATCTACAACGCCATGCCGTTGCAAGGCGTTCAGGCGCTGGTCGACTACATGCAAGAATTTGAACGCCAGCACGCATGACCCACGCCCCCACCCCCATGAACACCCCCCAAGCCTCCCCTGATTTGGCCGACCTGCGCATCCAAATCGACCAAATCGACCAACAATTGCTTTCTTTGCTCAACCAGCGCGCGCTGGTGGCCGAGCGCGTCGGCGAGGTCAAAAAGCGCGAGGGTACGCCGTTTTTCCGGCCTGACCGCGTGGCCCAAGTGATTGAGAAAATCCAAACCGCCAACCCCGGCCCGCTCAAAGGCGGCCATGTCGCGGCGATTTGGCGCGAAATCATGTCGTCGTGTTTGGCGCTGGAGTCACCCCAGCGGGTAGCCGTGCTCGGGCCTGCCGGGACGTTTTGCGAACAAGCCGCACTGGAGTTTTTTGGCGGTGCTGCCGACATCGTTTACTGCGCCAACTTTGACGAGGTGTTTCACTCCACCGCTTCGGGCAGCGCCCAGTTTGGTGTCGTCGGTGTCGAAAACTCAGTCGAGGGCGTGGTCACGCGCTCGCTGGACTTGTTTTTGCACACCCCCACGCACGTCGTCGGCGAGGTCAGCCTGCTGGTGCGCCACAACCTGCTGCGCACCAGCAACTCGCTCGAAGGCATTGAGGCGGTGTTGGCGCACCCGCAGGCGCTGGCACAGTGCCAAGCTTGGCTGTCGAAACACCTGCCCCACGCCGAACGCAAGCCGGTATCGAGCAACGCCGAGGGCGCGCGCTTGGCCGCAACCAACCCCGCTTGGGCAGGCATTGCCAGTGAGCGTGCAGCATCGCAATTTGGGCTGCACATCGTCTCGCACGCCATTCAAGACGATGCCTACAACCGCACCCGGTTTGCCGTCATTTGTTTGCCCCAAACGCTCGGCACCCCGCCGCCATCGGCCCACGACTGCACCAGCCTGATTGTTTCGGTGCCCAACCAGCCCGGCGCGGTACACGATTTGCTGGTTCCACTGAAAAATCATGGCGTTTCCATGACGCGCTTTGAGTCACGCCCAGCGCGTACCGGCCAGTGGGAATACTACTTTTACATCGACATCAACGGCCACCCGAGCCAGCCCCATGTCAGCGCTGCGCTGGCCGAGTTGCGCGGATTGTGTGCCTTTTACAAAGTGCTGGGCACCTACCCAGTGACACCCTGAGGACGCGGCATGTTTGAACAATTGGGCCTGATTGGCTGCGGCCTGATGGGGGGGTCGTTTGCGCTGGCGCTCAAGCGCGCTGGCTTGGTCAAGCGTGTGGTGGGCTACAGCAAATCACCATCGACCACCGACCGGGCGCGGCAGATGGGGGTGATTGATGTCGAGGCCCCTTCGGCGCTGCTGGCCGTGGCCGGGGCCGACATTGTGTTGTTGGCCGTGCCGGTGTCGGCGACCGAAGCCACCCTCAAAGCCATTAAGCATCTGGTCACACCCAACATGCTCATCATGGATGTTGGCTCGACCAAGGCCGATGTGGTGCAGGCAGCGCGCAGTGCGCTGCGCGATCAGGTCGGCTCGTTCGTGCCGGCACACCCCATTACGGGGCGCGAGGTCTCGGGCGTTGACCATGCCGATGTCGATCTCTACAACGGTCGCCAAGTGATTTTGACTCCGATGGAGCGCACTTTGACGGCGCGGATCAAGCAAGCCGAAGAAGTGTGGGCCGCGCTGGGCTGCAACGTCAGCAGCATGTCGCCCGAGGCCCACGACCAAACCTTTGCCGCAGTCAGCCATTTGCCCCATTTGCTGGCATTTGCCTTTATCAACGGACTGGCCGGGCAGTCGCAAGCCGAGAGTTTTTTTTCGCTGGCCGGGCCGGGGTTTCGGGACTTCACGCGCATTGCCGCCAGCGACCCGAAAATTTGGCGCGACATTTTGCTCGCCAACCGCGAAGAAGTGCTGACCCAATCCAAGCTGTTCCAACAATCGTTGCAACAGCTGGAACAAATCATTCGCAGCGATAACCCACAAGCCCTGCAAGACATGCTGACGCTTGCCAGCGAAACCCGCGCCCACTGGCGCATGGGCGTGCGCCCCAACCAAGGCAACTGATGTTCAGCACCGATTTTTTGGATGTTCCCGCACTCGACGCAGCGGGCGGCAGCGTGCGCTTACCCGGCTCTAAGAGCATTTCTAACCGCGTTTTGTTGTTGGCTGCCCTGAGCGAAGGCACCACCACGGTACACGATGTGCTGGCCTCGGACGATACCCGCGTCATGCTGGACGCGCTGCGCGCGTTGGGCTGCGTGGTCGAGCAAGAGGGTGCCCAAGCCCGCATCACCGGCCTCGGGGGGCGCACGCCCACATCACCGGCTGCGCTGTTTTTAGGCAATGCAGGCACTGCCATGCGCCCTTTGACGGCGGCACTGGCACTGCTGGGCGGTGAGTACGAATTGAGCGGCATCCCCCGCATGCACGAGCGCCCGATTGGTGATTTGGTCGATGCCCTGCGCCAGCTCGGTTGCCAGATCGACTACCTTGGCACCCCGGGCTACCCGCCGCTGCGCATTGCCCAAGCCGCTGGTGTGCCAGCGCTGTCGCTGGCAGCGCCGATCCGGGTGCGCGGCGATGTCTCTAGCCAATTTTTGACAGCGCTGCTCATGGCCCTGCCGCTGGCAGCAACGCAACACGATGTGGTGATTGAGGTGGTCGGCGAACTGATCTCGCGCCCCTACATCCACATCACGCTGCAACTGCTGGCGCGCTTTGGCATTCACGTGGTGCACGAGCAATGGCAGCGTTTTACGATTCCGGCAGGCAGTCGTTACCAATCGCCGGGCAGCATTCACGTCGAGGCCGATGCGTCATCTGCTAGCTATTTCATAGCACTTGGTGCCATTGCAGCAAGCGCTAGCGGCACAAATGGCATCAAAATCTTGGGTGTAGGCCTCGATTCGATCCAAGGCGACATTCGCTTCACCGAAGCCGCCAGCGCCATGGGCGCACACATCACCGGCGGGGCCAACTGGCTGCACATTGAGCGCGGGGCTTGGCCGCTCAAGGCGATTGATTTGGACTGCAACCACATTCCTGATGCGGCCATGACGCTGGCAGTGATGGCGCTGTATGCCCAAGGCAGCACGGTGCTGCGCAATATTGCCAGTTGGCGTGTCAAAGAAACCGACCGCATTGCCGCAATGGCAACGGAGCTGCGCAAACTCGGGGCCGTGGTCGAAGAAGGTGCCGACTTCATCCGCATTACCCCCCCTGCCGATGCAGCCAGCTGGCGTGCTGCCAGCATCCACACCTACGACGATCACCGGGTTGCCATGTGCTTCTCGCTGGCGGCCTTCAACCCGGCACAGTTGCCGGTGCGTATCGAAGACCCCCAATGCGTAGCCAAAACCTATCCCGATTACTTTGAGGCCCTTTTTTCGGTGGCCCATCCAGTGCCGGGACACATTCCAGTGATTGCAATTGACGGCCCCACGGCATCGGGCAAAGGCACGGTAGCGAGCTTGGTAGCGCAGCGACTGGGTTACCAGTTCTTGGATTCGGGTGCGCTCTACCGCGTCACGGCTTTGGCGGCGGTTCGCGCTGGTTTGGCGCTCGATGCCTCTGCCGAGCTGTCGATTGCAAACCTTGCTCGGGGACTGGCGCTGCGTTTTGAGGGCGACCAAGTACTGCTCGACGGCCAAGACATCACCGAGGCCATTCGCACCGAAGAGGCTGGCATGGACGCATCGCGCGTTTCGGCGCTGCCCGCAGTGCGCGAGGCCTTGGTTGCGCTACAACACAGCTTTTGCTGCCTGCCCGGTCTGGTGGCCGATGGGCGCGACATGGGTACCGTGATTTTTCCGCAAGCCCCACTCAAGGTTTATTTGACCGCTAGTGCAGCCTGCCGTGCCCAGCGCCGCCACAAACAGTTGATATCAAAAGGGCAGAGCGCTAGAATCGAAGACCTTCTTGCAGACCTTGAGGCACGCGACGCACGGGACATGTCCCGCAGCGTAGCTCCTTTGAGGCCTGCCGAAAACGCCTTGCTACTAGACAACTCCGAAATGACGATCGAACAGGCCGTCACGCAGGTACTTGGCTGGTGGCAGCAGAAACAGCCCTTTGCGCCCAGCGCAAAGAACTGAAAAAAGGGGTTTACCGCCCCGCTGGCCCACGCTCCCCCGCGCGCAATTGCGCACAGGCGGTGTGGTTCTTGTACCTTAACCCGCGGCCCCGCCGCACAGCAAGCCACCACCGGCAGTCTTGGAAACCACGGCGTTTGTGCCGCAGTAAACCTGCCAGTGGCAAGGAAACACATGTCAGAATCTTTTGCCGCCCTTTTTGAAGAATCCCTGCAACGTACCGAAATGCGTCCAGGCGAAGTTATCACCGCCGAAGTCGTGCGCGTGGAACACAACTTCGTCGTGGTCAACGCTGGCCTCAAGTCCGAAGCCTACGTGCCGCTGGAAGAGTTCAAGAACGACAAGGGCGAAGTCGAAGTCCAAGTGGGTGACTTCGTCTCGGTGGCCATTGGCTCCATCGAAAACGGCTACGGCGACACCATCTTGTCGCGCGACACCGCCAAGCGTTTGGCTTCGTGGATGAGCCTAGAAAAGGCGCTGGAATCGGGCGAATTCGTCACCGGCACCACCAGCGGCAAGGTCAAGGGCGGCCTGACAGTTTTGGTCAATGGCATCCGCGCATTCTTGCCCGGTTCGTTGATCGATACCCGTCCAATCAAAGACCTGACACCCTACGAAAACAAGACCCTCGAATTCAAGGTCATCAAGCTCGATCGCAAGCGCAACAACGTGGTGCTCTCGCGCCGCGCTGTGGTCGAAGCTTCGATGGGCGAAGAACGCGCCAAGCTGATGGAAACCCTCAAAGAAGGCTCCATCGTTCAAGGCGTGGTCAAGAACATCACCGAATACGGTGCGTTTGTGGACTTGGGCGGCATCGACGGCCTGCTGCACATCACCGACATGGCATGGCGCCGTGTTCGCCACCCCAGCGAAGTGGTCACTGCCGGTCAAGAAATCACTGCCAAGATCCTCAAGTTCGACACCGAAAAGAACCGTGTCTCGCTGGGTCTCAAGCAAATGGGCGACGACCCATGGATGGGTGTTTCGCGCCGCTACCCACAAAGCACCCGCTTGTTCGGCAAGATCACCAACATTGCCGACTACGGCGCATTCGTCGAACTCGAACCCGGCATTGAAGGCTTGGTGCACGTTTCCGAAATGGACTGGACGAACAAGAACATCGCTCCTTCCAAGCTGGTCACGCTGGGCGACGAAGTCGAAGTCATGGTTCTGGAAATCGACGAAGACAAGCGCCGCATCAGCTTGGGCATGAAGCAGTGCAAGGCCAACCCTTGGCAAGAATTCGCGCAAAACACCAAGCGCGGCGACCGCGTCAAAGGCCCGATCAAGTCGATCACCGACTTTGGCGTGTTCGTGGGTCTGGCTGCCGGCATCGACGGCTTGGTTCACTTGTCTGACCTGTCTTGGAACGAAGCCGGCGAAGCGGCTGTTCGCAACTACAAGAAGGGTCAAGAAGTTGACGCTATCGTGTTGGCTGTGGACGTTGACCGCGAACGCATCTCCTTGGGCATCAAACAGCTCGATGGCGACCCATTCACCACCTTCGTCACCGTCAACGACAAGGGCCAAACCGTCACCGGTAAGGTCAAGACCGTGGATGCCCGTGGCGCTGAAATCGACCTCGGCGAAGACATCATCGGCTACCTGCGCGCTTCGGAAATCTCCCGCGACCGCGTGGAAGATGCCCGCAATGTGCTCAAAGAAGGCGACGAAGTCACCGCTGTGGTGGTCAACGTCGATCGCAAGACCCGCAACATCCAGTTGTCGATCAAGCAAAAAGACATGGCCGAAGAGCAAGGCGCTATGGCCAGCCTGAGCCAACAATCGAGCCGCGAGAGCGCTGGCACCACCAGCTTGGGCGCTCTGCTGCGCGCCAAGTTGGACAACTCTGACAAGTAAAACGCCCCGGCGTTGACTTGAAGAACAACGGGCGCTTTGAGCGCCCGTTGTTGTTTCCACTCCCGACCTCCAGAGAGCTTGCATGACCCGATCAGACCTCGTTGAAGAATTGGCTACCCGCTTTTGTCAGCTCACGCACCGCGATGCAGAACTGGCTGTCAAAACCCTGCTGGATGCAGTCGGTGATGCATTGGTACGCGGCCAGCGCATCGAAATTCGGGGGTTTGGTAGCTTCTCGGTCACCCACCGCGCGCCCCGACTGGGCCGCAATCCGCGCAGTGGTGCAGCGGTGCAAATCCCGGAAAAACGGGTGCCCCACTTCAAACCGGGCAAAGCATTGCGCGAGGCGGTTGATGCGCCCTACGCCAAACTCAACACCCCGACCGGGGCTGTGCGCTATCAAAAATAATAGCATCTTTGGCTTGCTGGACAAGCGCTACCGACCGATTTGATGCACAACTGGTGCACTACAGAGCACTGCGGCTTTAAAATGCTCCGCCACACCGGGGCTGCGCGAACCCATGTTTCAAACCGAAGTTAGCTCTAGATGAAATACATTTTGTGGCTGCTCAAAGCAGCCATTTTTTTTACCCTGTTTGCCTTCGCGCTGAACAACCAGCAAGACGCTACGGTGCATTTCTTTTTTGGCACCCAGTGGCGTGCGCCTTTGGTGTTGGTGGTGTTGAGTGCCTTTGCCATCGGACTGGTGGTCGGCGTATTGGGCATGGTGCCGCGCTGGTGGATGCACCACAGCTATGCCAGCGCAGCCACAACGCCACCACAGCCCCCCACTGCGGCACCCACCGAGGCCGCGCCCGCATCTACACACTCTGTACCCCCCCATGGAATTTGACATTGGCTGGATTTTGCTAGGACTGCCTCTGGCATTCATGCTCGGGTGGCTGGCCTCGCGGTTTGACCTGCGCCAGCTGCGGGCCGAGAACCGCCGCGTTCCGCAAGCCTACTTCAAAGGGCTGAACTTCTTGCTCAATGAGCAGCAAGACCAAGCGATTGATGCCTTCATTGAAGCGGTGCAGAGCGACCCGGACACCTCCGAATTGCACTTTGCTTTGGGCAACCTGTTTCGACGGCGCGGCGAATACGACCGCGCCGTGCGCGTACACGAGCACCTGCTAGCGCGTGGCGACCTCTCGACCAAAGACCGTGAACGGGCACAACACGCGCTGGCGCTGGATTTTCTCAAGGCAGGCTTGCTTGACCGTGCCGAAGATGCGCTGGCCCGGCTCGAAGGCACCCCTTTTGAGGGCCAAGCACGTCTGGCCCTGCTGGCAATCCACGAACGCTCACGCGACTGGCCGCGCGCTGCTGCCACGGCCCACCAAATGCAACAAGCCCAGCAGGGTGACTTCAGCACCCGGCAAGCGCACTACCTTTGTGAACAGGCCTTGCCACTGATGGCCCAACAAGATTGGAATGCTGCCACCGTTTGCCTTGAACAAGCCGTGCAAGTGGCCCCCCAAGCAGCGCGCCCACGCATCGAGCTGGCCCGCGTACAACTGCGCCAAGGCCAAGCAGCACGGGCCGTGGCTACCTTGACCGACTTGGGTACCAACATCCCCCAAGCACTGCCATTGGCAGCGGCACTGCTGGTCGAAGCAGCACAAGCGGCAAACCAGTCACGCCAAGCCATGCGCCTGCTGCGCGGGCATTACGCCCATGCACCTTCGTTGGACGTGCTCAATGCCATCGTGGCGTTAGAGCCATCGACCGGCGAGGCCGACCCTAAAGGGCGAATGTGGTACGTGCAGCACCTAGAGAAAGAATCTTCGCTGGTCGCAGCAGCCCAATGGATTGCCGCAGAGCCTTTTGCCCACGAAGAATTTCATCCACAAGTGCAACGCGCCCTTGACCACGCAGCCCAGCCCCTGACCCGCTACCGCTGCGCTGCCTGCGGTTTTGAGGCCCGCCAGCATTTTTGGCAATGCCCCGGCTGCCAGACATGGGATAGCTACCCCGCACGGCGCATTGAGGAGCTTTGATCGGCATCATTCGGGCACGGCATTTTGGGCCGTACCCCTTTTAGGAGCTTTAACCATGCTGAAAAAATTGCTGATGTTCATTGCCATGTTGTACGCCTCTGTCGTGTTTGCGGCAGTCGATGTCAATCAGGCCTCTGCGGCTGAACTCGATGGTGTCAAGGGCATTGGCCCTGCTATCTCCAGCCGGATCGTGGACGAACGGCAAAAGGGAACTTTCAAGGATTGGAGCGATTTGCTGGCCCGCGTCAAAGGCATTGGCCCCAAGTCTGCCGTTAAGTTGTCTGAGAACGGTTTGACCGTGGGTGGCAGCACCTACAACGGCGCTCCCGCTAAGGCCAGCGCTGCGCCCGCACCTGCTAAGGCTGCTCCCACAGCGCCAGCCGCTGCAACACCACCTGCCCCGGCTGCACCAGCCAAAGCAGCACCTGCCCCGGCAGCAGCGGCCAAACCGGCATCGACACCAGCGCCAGCACCTGCTGCTGCACCTGTTGCACCCGCCAGCAGTGCGAAAAAATAAACACCCTGCCACCAAACAATTCAAACCCGCCTCGGCGGGTTTTTTATCGCCCAAAAACGGCGGTACGATTTGCACCCCTTGTTGCTTAAGCATTGCCTGTGCCCCCCATGACAGAACACGCCCCGATCATTCTTGACGTTGCTGGTACCGCCCTGAGCGCTGCCGACCGTCGCCGCCTCGCGCACCCGTTGACCGGCGGCGTGATTTTGTTTGCACGCAACTGGCAAGACCGTGCCCAACTGCTGCAACTGACCAGCGCCATCAAAGCGGTGCGCGATGACTTGCTGATTTGCGTCGATCACGAAGGGGGGCGGGTACAGCGTTTTCGCTCCGACGGCTTTACCCACCTGCCACCGATGGGCACTTTGGGCCAGATGTGGATGCACGACGGTAAGGGCGGCACTGGCAGCGGTGCCATGCGCGCCACCAACGCAGCCACGGCAGCGGGCTATGTGCTAGCGAGCGAACTGCGCGCCTGCGGGGTGGACTTTTCGTTCACGCCGGTGCTCGATTTAGATTGGCAAGACGATGCCACCAATGCTTCGCGCAGCGGCGTAATTGGTGACCGCGCCTTTGACCACGACCCACGCGTAGTCACCCTGCTGGCCAAGAGCTTGATGCACGGCCTGTTGCAAGCGGGCATGGCAAATTGCGGCAAACATTTTCCGGGTCACGGCTTTGTCAAGGCCGACTCGCACACCGAAGTCCCGGTAGACAAACGCAGCCTGAAAAAAATCCTCGCCGACGACGCAGCCCCCTACGATTGGCTGCGCAGCAGCCTGACCAGCGTCATGCCAGCGCACGTCATCTATCCCAAAATTGACCAACGCCCGGCAGGATTTTCAGCGCGCTGGCTGCAAGAGATTTTGCGCGGCAAACTCGGCTTTGATGGAGCCATCTTCAGCGACGATTTGAGCATGGAGGGCGCGCGCCGCATTGACGGCGAAACCGTCAGCTACACCGATGCCGCCATCACCGCACTGCAAGCCGGTTGTGATTTGGTGCTGCTGTGCAACCAGAGCTTGGGCGATGGTGCTGCCGTGGACGAGCTGCTCGATGGCTTGGCACAGGCACAAACCCAAGGCCGCTGGCAGCCCAGCATGGACAGCGAATCGCGCCGCGTAGCGTTGCTGCCGCAAACCCTGCCGCTGGCTTGGGACGATTTGATGTTCCAGCCCGCCTACCAACAAGCCCTCGAACTGCTGCCCTGAGCGCTCACACCCAGCCGATTGCACCCAACAGTGCTCCGGCGGCCAACAGCCAGAGCAAATGCAGCCGGGTGCGCCACACCAGCAAAGCGCTGATGGCTGTAAGCCCCCACAGCAGCCCATCGGTACGGGGAACGCCGTTGACACGGCCCAGCACCCAAGCAGTCGCCAACAGCATGCCAATGACCAGCGGTGCCATGCCTTGCTTGAAGGCGCGCACACTGCGCCGCTCACGGTTGCGCTGCGCCCAGCGCGTTGCCATCCAAGTCAAAGTGGCGCTGGGCAATACCATGCCAAGCATGCACAGCAAAGCGCCCAGCAGGCCCAAGCTCCAACCGGCGCTGCCCTGCTGGCCTGCTGCGTTCATACCCACATTCCAGCCCAGCAATGCAATAAACAGCACATTAGGCCCCGGCGCAGCTTGGGCGATGGCAATGCTGGCGTTGAACTGAACATCGGTCAACCAAACTTGGCGTTCGACCAGAAAGCGGTGCATCTCGGGGGTGGTGGCAATCGCGCCCCCCACCGCCAGCAGCGACAGCGACAGGTAGTAAAGAAACAAATTCAGCCAATCGCTGGCTTGCAATGTGATCGGGTTCATGGGGCGATCTTTCGCCACGTCAGCAGGCAAGCGATGCCCCCCAGCACCAGCAAAATCCAATGCAGTGGCACGCGCAGCAGCGCCATCGCCACAAAGGTCATGGCGACCAACGCTGCACACCATGCTCGCCCCAGTGGATGGTTGCGCAACCCTGCAGCGAGCTTCAAGGCCATGCCCCCCATCAAACCCGCTGCCACCGCCGCCATGCCACGCAAAGCGCCAGCCACCACTGGGTCAGCGCTCCAATGGGCGTAAACCATGGCCAGCAACAACACCAATGCCATGGGAACAGCCACCATGCCCGCCAGCGCAGCCGCTGCTCCGCGCAAACCAAAGTAGCGATCGCCAATCATGATCGCCAAATTGACCACATTCGGGCCGGGCATCACCTGTGCAACGGACCAGTCTTCGAGAAATTCTTCGTTGGTCATCCAGCGCTTTTTCTCGATCAACTCACTCTGCACCACCGCCAGCACCCCACCAAAGCCCTGTAAAGCCAGCCAGGTAAAAGAAAGGAACAAATCCATCACGCTGTGTGGCCGGGGTGCCGGTGCAGCGGGCACCGCATCCGAGGCTATCGAGGGTAAAACAGACATAAAAACCCAATTTAGGGATAAAAAAGCCATAGCCGTTACCAGCCAACAGTTTAATGCTATCAAAAAGTGAGTTTCTGTTGAAACTCAGGGCGCAGCCAGCGTACGTACCCCTGCGCTTCCTCGCTGGCGCGCGCTGCATTGAGCTGCACTAAGCGGGCCAAAACTGCCTCGGGGCAAGCATCGGCACTCAGACCATAGGCAGCCAGCACTGCTGCATCCAAAGCCTGGTGCAACGACCACAGCACACTGACCAAGCCTTTGATGTGCAAAACCTTCTCTTTGGGGCGCAGCGCACGCCCCGCCCGCAGCGCAGCCAACACGTTGTACAGCCCTACCGTGGTCACACTGGGACTGTGCAATAGCAAATGGCGGCGGTGATCGTCAATTTTCTGCGCGCACAGGGCAATGGTGTCGTGCAGTGCCGGTGTCAAGCCGGTGTCTTCGCCCGGAAAAGGAAACGTCTCAAAACTGCGCTCGGGGTGGTAGTACGCACGCCCCTGGGCCTCACCACCGTCATGAGCGGTTGCCAACACCCATTGGGAATGCACTTGGCTGGAGAGCACCCCCAAGGCAAAGGCCGTATCCAAAGCAATCACTGTCAACTGGTGGTCAGGCACGATGCTGGCATCGAGAAACTGAAAAAACCGCCGCCGGGTGGTCGTTACGGTGGCAATGTAGCGCGGCAAAGCGGCCAATTGCTGGCGCATGTGTGGACGCGGTTGGCCTAACAGCCACCAATGCTGTGCATGGTCGGTGTTTTGTGGGTCGGACTGTTTGGCATCGCGCTCGGGCTGGACACGCTCTTGCAACCATTGATAGACCATCGGATGGCGTTGGAGCAGCTCTTGGGCATCCAGCCCGAACGCATCAATCACCATCAAGTCCTGCGGTTTATCGTTCAAATCGATAGCGCTATAACAAGGACGAATCACGCTGCTTTGCACTGGCATGGCTGTAAACGCAGCCATATCCGTGGTGTCAAGCAAGGGCGTTAGCAAAGCTGCCGCCTCTTCGGGTGTCACCAAAAAACCGGCACCATCGAGCCATACGCCCGGCGATACCAAGCCTGACATGGCACGCAAAGTCAGCACCCCAGTAACATTCAGGCCACGGATGCCTTGGGTAAGGGAGGGGCCGAGATGGTCAAACACTGTGTGCTCCTGAATACCATGCGCCGTCGGTCAAAATAGACGGGTACTGGCCCGAGCGTACATCGGCACACGGTGCCTGAAAGCGCAGCGTCAGGGAGCAGCAAAAAATGTTCATAGGGGGAGGCTGCCATTCTAGGGTGGGCTTACTGTACAGATAGTAAAGTTCTTGTCCAACGGTGACAGCCCAGCGCAGCCGACCCAACCATCGCTTCCTGACCGTGTACTATCAAAAAGCCGGAGTGGTGGCGAGCACCTACTCCGAAAAATATATCTGAAATCCCGCATGGGAGAGTTGGTATTTTGAGCCATTCAAAAATACCCGTAAAACTATCTGGCTTGTAAAAAATATGGATTTCTCGAAAGCAATGGCCATCATGGATGGCTCTATGAACGATGTTCTCATGATAGGCTTTAAGGTTATTATCATGATAACTATTAGCCTGCTGCTTTGGTTTTTATTTGCAGCAGTGGCTGGTGTTGTTTTCAGCAAAAGAATTCTAAAAAAACCTATCCCCAGCGGAAAAATTTCACCATCTCAAACCGAAGGTACAACTGGTACATCATCTGCTAAAGGCGCAGTTTATGGAGCCAGACAACCGGTTAAAGAGCATGGCAGTGTCAAGGAAAACAATAATCTGGCAGATACAGAATTGCTCACTGCTGTCAAAACAGGAAACTGGGCCACAGCCTATCAACTGCTGAAATCGGGTGCCAGCCCACACGGCACTGACCGGGGTGGCAGGACTCTTTTAGATATTGCCATTAAAAACAAAGACAAACACATGATTCAGCTTTTGCATTCTCATGGAGCAGAATCAAGAAACCCCATGATAAGATAATTATCTTCCATAAAAAAACCGCCTTCTGGCGGTTTCTTTGAGCAACAAATACCTCAGGCAATCTCATGGAGCTTGGTGCCCAATGGGCCAGAGGTTGCCAATGACGGCTGCTGTGGCAAGCCTTGCAGCAAGGTCGCCGCAGAGGCAGCTTGAATGTCTATGGCCTTTTTTAGCACCTTGGTTTGGATGGCATCCGATGTTTCACGGTTGGTCATCGCTGTGGCGGTACTAACGATGGAATTGGTCAGAGCAACATCCATAATGAACTCCTGAGGGTAAAGATGGCTTATCTTATCGGCAGGGGCTGCATTTTGCACCCATGCAATGCAACCGTGGGGGTATTGGGTCAGTCGGGCTGCACCCACCCAACACGGCCTTGGCCGTAGTCGTTGATGCGCTGCACAAAGGCGGCTGCCTGCACTTGGGGCAGGTGTATTTGCAAGGTAACGAGTGAGCCATGTTGCACCTGCGCTAACTCTGCCCCAGCTGCGTCGATTTCCCGGCGCAACAGACCTTCGAGGGCATAAGGCACCATGCACTGCAAACGGGCCATGCGCTGCAACTGCACCTTGGGTGCGGTTAACAGTGCTTGGGCTACGCAATCGGTGTAGGCGCGCACCAACCCACCAGCGCCCAACTTAACGCCACCAAAATAGCGCACCACCGTCGCCAGCACACCCTCTAAATCTTGGTGGCGCAGTACGTCCAGCATGGGCCGGCCCGCAGTACCGCCCGGCTCACCATCGTCCACGGCTGCCGACTGACCGCCCGCCAACAATGCCCAGCAAATATGGGCGGCACTGGGGTGTGCCTGCCACAGCATATCCACATGGGCTTGGGCAGCAGCACGGTCGGCCATGGGCTGCACGCAGCCAATAAAGCGACTTTTTTTGATAATCAGCTCGCTGTGGGCAGGAGCTGCGAGGGTCTGGGGCATAGCGACAGATTAAGCGCCCAAGTAGGCCTTGCGAACATCGCCATTGGTCAATAAGTTGGCACCGGTGTCCTCCAGTACCACCCGACCATTTTCGAGCACATAGCCCCGGTCGGCAATTTGCAGTGCTTTGTTGGCGTTTTGTTCCACCAAAAACACCGTCACTCCCTCACGGCGGATCGTCTGGATGATCTCGAAAATTTGCGCGATGATCAATGGGGCCAGCCCTAAAGTAGGCTCATCGAGCAGCAGCAGGCGTGGCCGCGACATCAGTGCCCGGCCAATCGCCAGCATCTGCTGCTCACCGCCAGACATGGTGCCAGCACGTTGGTTGGCCCGCTCACGCAACCGTGGAAACAGGCCAAAAACGTGGGCAATACCGGCATCAATCTCGGATTTATCCAAGAAAAAACCACCCATCTTGAGATTTTCAGTGACGGTAAGGTCTGCAAACACCCGTCGCCCTTCGGGAGAGATGGCGATGCCCTTGCGCATAATCAAATGCGTTGGTAGGTTGGTGATGTTTTCGCCCTCAAACCACACAGAGCCACTGCTAGCGCGCGGGTTGCCGCACACGGTCATCAGCAGCGTCGTTTTACCCGCGCCATTGGCCCCAATCAAGGAAACGATTTCGCCTTGGCGCACCTGCAAGCTGACATCGCTGGCGGCACAGATGGCACCGTAGTGGGTGTTAATTTGGCGCAATTCGAGCATGGCCTGCATTACTCTTCTCCCAGATAGGCTTTGATGACGCGTTCGTCGTTGCGAATGGCCTGCGGCGTGCCCAAGGCAATCGGTTTTCCGTACTCCATCACCAAAATGCGCTCCGAAACGCCCATCACCAAACCCATATCGTGCTCAATCAGCAATACCGTCACGCCGTGCTGTTCGCGCAGTTGGTAAATCAAACCTTGCAGGTCTTTTTTCTCTTGCGGATTCAAACCCGCCGCCGGTTCGTCCAGCATGAGCACGCGCGGGCGGGTAATCATGCAGCGGGCAATTTCAAGCCGCCGCTGGTGACCGTAGGCCAAATTGCCCGCTTCACGGTTAGCAAACTCGCGCAGTCCCATTTCATCCAGCCAGTGCAAAGCGTTTTCGATCGCTTGCTCCTCTGCTTGGCGATAGGCACGGGTCTTGAACAACCCCGCCAGCAGTCCAGTGCGTACATGGCGGTGCTGGGCGACCAGCAAGTTCTCCAGCACCGTCATGTGCTTGAACAAACGCACGTTTTGGAAGGTACGCACCAATCCGTGCGTAGCCACCGTGTGGCTACCGAGTCCCGCGATGTTTTGGCCCTCTAAGGCGATGCGCCCAGTGCTGGGGCGGTAAAAACCACTGATGCAGTTAAACACCGTGGTTTTGCCTGCCCCATTGGGGCCGATGATGGCAAAAATCTCGCGCTCTTGGATGGCGAATGCCACGCCATCTACGGCCAGCAGACCGCCAAAGCGCATCGACAGATTGTCGATTTCCAGCAAAGGTGTGGCGCTCATGTTCGCACCTCCACATGGTGGCGCTTCATAGGCAGCAAACCTTGTGGTCGCCAGACCATCATCAAAATCATGACCAGACCAAAAATCAGCATTCGGTACTCGGAAAACTCACGCGCCAGCTCGGGCAGCACGGTAATCAAAATGGCGGCAATGATGACCCCCAACTGTGAACCCATTCCCCCCAGCACCACAATCGCCAAAATCAGCGCCGACTCGATAAAGGTAAACGACTCGGGATTGACAATACCTTGGCGCGCAGCAAAGAACGCGCCACCAAACCCCGCAAACATCGCCCCCAACGTGAAAGCCGACAGCTTGATCTTCATCGGATTCAAACCCAACGAGCGGCAAGCAATCTCATCCTCGCGCAGCGCCTCCCAAGCGCGGCCAATGGGCATGCGGATCAGGCGATTAGAAATCCACAGCGTCACAACCGCCAGCGTCAATGCCATCAGGTACAAAAAGATGACCATGTGCAGCGAGTTGAACTCCAACCCCAACAGTTGGTGAAAGGTATTGCCCCCTTCGACGCTGGGCTGGCGCGCCATCTCGATGCCCAAAACGCTGGGCTTTGGAATGCCAGACAACCCATCGGGGCCGCCCGTCCAGTCGGTCAAATTGACCAAAAGCAAGCGGATGATTTCGCCAAAACCAAGGGTAACAATAGCCAAATAATCGCCACGCAAACGCAGCACCGGAAACCCCAGCACAAAGCCAAACAGTGCCGAGGCCGCGCCAGCCAGCGGCAAAGCCTCCCAAAAGCTCCAGCCCAGCCAGTGAAACAACAAGCCATAGGTGTAAGCACCCACGGCGTAAAAACCCACAAAACCCAAATCGAGCAAACCGGCAAAGCCAACAACGATGTTCAGCCCCAAGCCAAGCATGACGTAAATCATCGCCAGCGTGGCAATATCGACCGCATTGCGCCCCGCAAAAAAGGGCCAGCTCACGGCCAGCATCAGCACCGCCAACATCAATCCAGTGCGCTGACCGCCAGAGATTGCAGGCAACTCAGGCCAAGCCAAGTGCGACAAACGCCGCCCCAGCCACGGGCGCAGCAACTGCACCACAAACACCAGCGCACAGGCCCAGAGTACCGACTCCCAGTGCGGCACGACAAAAGTACGGCTACCAGCGCGCTCTAGGTGCAAACCAAAAATTGGAATCACCACCAACGCTGTCAGCACGGTAGCGACGAGTGCATCACGAATGGTTTGGCGCATCACACCTTCTCCACTTCAGGTTTACCCAACAAGCCGGTGGGCCGAAACAACAAAATCAGCACCAGCAGGCCAAAAGCCACAATGTCCTTGTATTCAGACGAAATGTAGGCCGCAGCAAAGGTTTCGGCCACACCCAACAAAATACCGCCCAGCATCGCCCCCGGAATACTGCCAATGCCACCCAGCACCGCTGCGGTAAAGGCCTTGATACCGACCAAAAATCCGATGAACGGGTTGAGTTTGCCCACTGCCAGTGCAATCAAAACACCACCCACCGCTGCCAGCATGGCCCCGAGAATGAAGGTGAACGAAATCACCCGGTTGGTGTCAATACCCAGCAGATTTGCCATGTGCATATCTTGCGAACAAGCGCGTGAGGCACGGCCCATGCGGGAGTGTTTGATGTAGAGCGTCAGCGCAATCATCAACGCAACGGCCACCACAATAATCATCACCCGTGTGTACGGAATGTAGATTTCAAAAGCACTGTCGGCACCAAAACGAAATGCGCCCGGCATCAACGAGGGCACTGCCATATCGCGCGCCCCTTGGCCCAAAGCCACCCAGTTTTGCAAAAAGATCGACATACCAATGGCTGAGATCAATGCCACCAAACGCGGGCCGTGGCGCACTGGCTTGTAGGCCACTTGCTCCACCACAAAACCATAAATACCCGTGAGCACGACCGATACCAGCAGCATCAAGCCAATGATGACGTACACCGGCAAACCGCTTTGCGTGCCCACAGCAGACAGCGTCACCAAACCGATGTACGCGCCAATCATGTAAATATCGCCATGCGCAAAGTTGATCATGCCGATGATGCCGTACACCATGGTGTAACCAATGGCAATCAGCGCATAAATCGCACCCAGCGACAGGCCGTTGAATAGCTGTTGAATCAGCTGCGGCAAAAGTTCAGACATTGATGATGGCCCTCCGAAGAAAGAAAAAGGCGAAGCCGCCTAAGCAGAGGAAAAGAAGAAAAAATGGACAAAAAACAAGGCATGGCCTCTGCAGATGGTGCAGTGCCATGCCTTGTTTTGGGAAGGGCAGGATTTTACTGGTTTGCGATGGTCTTGCTGCCGTCTTTGTGCCACTGGAAGACTTGGAATTCAAACGACTTCAAGTCGCCCTTTTTGTCCCACGCTGTGGTGCCAATGGGCGTTTCAAAAGAAGTCTTGTGCAAGTATTCAGCCACTTTGGTCGGGTTGTCGCCCACGGCTTTGATGCTGTCAATCAACACCTGCGTGGCGCTGTAGGCTGAGAGTTGGAATGCGCCAGAAGCATCGCGTTTTTTGTCTTTAAAGGCTTTAACAATGGCTGCATTCTTGGGATTGGCAGAAAAGTCAGCTGGCAAAGTCAGCAGCATGCCTTCCACAGCGGGGCCAGCAATGGCATTGACTTCAGGGTTGCCCACACCTTCTGGGCCCATGATGCGGGTCTTCAAGCCTTGCTCTGCCGACTGGCGCAGCAACAGGCCCATTTCGGGGTGGTAGCCACCGTAGTAAACAAAATCAATCCCTGCGCTCTTGAGCTTGGTAATGACGGCGGAATAATCGCTGTCGCCGGCGTTAATGCCTTCAAACAACGCCACATTGATGCCGGCTTTTTTCAGGTCATCGCGCACCGAAGCAGCAATACCTTGGCCGTAGGACTGCTTATCGTGCAGCACGGCCACTTTTTTGGGTTTAACCTTCTCGGCAATAAACTTTGCGGCGGCAGGGCCTTGCTGGTCATCGCGGCCAATGGTGCGGAAGATGAACTGGTAGTTCTTGCCTTCGGTCAGGGCCGGGGATGTGGCCGATGGGGTCACAACCACCACGCCTTCGCTGTTGTAGATGGGTACGCCAGCGATGGCTGCGCCTGAGCAAACTGGGCCGACGACATAGCCAATTTTGGCGTTGATCACCCGGTTGGCCGCCACTGGGCCTTGTTTGGGTTCGCAAGCGTCATCGACCGCCACCAGCTCAATTTTCTTACCATTGATGCCACCCGCAGCATTGGCTACTTCGACGGCGGTGGTCACGCCTTCTTTGACCATATCGCCATACTGGGAGACAGCGCCCGTGGCCGGAATGACCATAGCGATTTTGATATTTTGTGCATGGGCGGTCGAAACCAGCACAGCACCAGCCATGCCCAGAGCGGCCACTACAGTTTGCAAGCGAAAGGGAGTACGCATAAAAAATCCTTCAGAAAAAGCAAGGGTGCCTCAAAAGGCACGCGGTTTTGCCAAAAACGACAGCTTAGTGCAATTTTTGCCCGCTGCCTCTCATGGCATCTGAGGATGGTGGGGCAAGGACATTTCAGGTATGGCAACTGCCAGCACCCACATCGGTGGGCAGCAGGCCGCAAGCACGCAAATAGGCCAAAACCTGCTCGACACCATCGTCCAATGGCTGACTGGCGGTATCCACCACCAACTCGGGCGTTAAAGGGGCCTCGTAAGGCGAAGAGATGCCGGTGAAATCTTTGATTTCGCCCGCTCTCGCACGTTGATAAAGGCCCTTTACGTCGCGTGACTCGCAAACATCGACACCGCATTGGCAATGCACTTCGATAAATTCACCCTCGGCCACCATAGCGCGCACACGGTCACGATCGGCCCGAAACGGTGAAATAAAGGCCGTCAGAACAATGACCCCAGCCTCCATCATCAGCTTGGCTACTTCCCCAATGCGGCGAATGTTCTCGGTACGGTCAGCCGCCGAAAAACCCAAATCGCCACACAAACCGTGGCGGACATTATCACCATCGAGCACATAAGTACGGCAACCGATAGCATGCAGACGGGACTCTAGCGCATGGGCCAAGGTCGATTTACCGGCACCCGATAATCCAGTAATCCAAACGATGGCGCTGCGATGGCCATTTTGCTGCTGGCGATTTTCACGGCTTACCGAGGCGGTATGCCAGACGATATTGGACGCTTTCAAATGGAATTTCTCAATAGCGTTAATGTTGTTTCTGAGGATTGCAAGCAACCCAACCTGCGAAGCTCCATGCACTGACAGCCCCATCACCCGAGGGCAGTAGCCGACAAATCAATCGGTAAAAATCTCATCCAACTGTTTGGCATCCAGCACCCGATCTCCCCATGCTTCAATTTGCACAGTCGATGCCTTGCTCAGTTGATCGACGATATGGTGTGGCAACGGGCCAAATCGCCGTACTAACAAGCGTTGCAGCAATTTCGCTTCGCCCTTTGCTTCGCCTTCAGTAATGCCTTCCCGCTTACCTTCCTGCTTGCCCTTTTGCTCATATTGGTGTGCCCATTCCTCAAAGCGTGCAGCCAATGTCATTTTCAACTCCTTCATGTCCTGAATCTTTGGCAGTGCCAAGGTGTGTTTGCTTTGGCGCACTATCAAAGCCCGAATCCAGATCGCAAAAACGCGCAGCAGTTCCGGGTTGTCTTTGAGCCAAACGGTGAGCAAATCAATCAACTGCAATACCGAGGCTTGCTCAGGTGGGCGCTGCAAGCGCATCATGGCAGCAAACAGATTCTTCATTTCTGCCAAGCCCGTTTCAGTGTACTGATTTTCTGCAATCAGCAGATACTCCATCTTCGGCAGAAACTTCGATACCAAGCCCGGCACACCGGGAATCAAGGCCGCAATGTCGGTGGCGGCTGTCCACTTGCTATCCCCGTTGTAGAGCACAATCGGCAAAACCGGTGGCAATTGCTTGTTCGGCAGAATGTGATTTTTGCGAATCAAATCTTGGTAGAGCAACCCCACATAGGTCATGACCCGCACTGCCATCCACGGATCGACCTTGCTCTGGAACTCCATCAGGATGTACAGATACACCCACTGATCGCCTGCCTTGACACGCCAGACGACATCGTCAGCGCGGTGGCGCAAATCATCGGTAACGTAGTTGCCTGAGACTTGCTCCAGTGTCGAATAGTCCAAGCTGTGCAGCCAATCGTCAGGGATAAAACCCATCACCAAATCGCGCACCAGTTCTGGGCACGAAAAAAGCAATTTGTAAGAAGCGTCGTTGTTGCTGGAAGCCATTGCAGGCATTGTAAGTGTCGGCCAAAACGTACCAAAGCAAAACCGCCCCCCAAAGCGCCATGTTGGGTTGCAAGCGCATACGAAGTGCCTTCACAATGAGTGAATGCAATACCGACGCGACCAGACGCAAGGCGGAACGTATTTTTTTACCGTGGTCATGCTCCGGCGTTGGCCGTGGTTTAACGATGCGCGGTATGTTGCCAATTTACGGCAGGCGTTTACCGATGAAATAAAAAGGCGGCCCTTCAAAATTGATGCCATCGTCGTCATGCCCGATCATATTCATGCGATTTGGACATTACCCGAAGGCGATAGCGATTATTCAACCCGATGGCAACATATTAAACGTGAATTTACCAAAATGGTTCCCGACGAGGAGCGCCCCGCCGTGCGGGGCAGCCGTGCCGACAAAAAAGAGCAAGCCATTTGGCAGCGGCGTTTTTGGGAACACCGTATTCGAGATGAGGTCGATTTTGCCACCCATGTGCAATATATCCATTACAACCCGGTAAAGCACGGGTATGTGGAGCGCCCGGAGGATTGGCCGTACAGCAGCATTCACCGCCCGCACCGCACCCCGTAGGTTGGGTTGCGTAAGCAACCCAACATTCCCCGCACCGCACCCACCTCATCCCAAGCACCCAAAGTAAAACCGCCCCACCCGGAAAAGATGAAGCGGTTTGCATAAGGCCGGGTTATTTAACCCGGTAATGTGGGCCGTTTACCGTGCAATGTTGGGTTGCAAGCAACCCAACCTACGAAGCTGCGATGGCCATTTTGCTGCTGGCGATTTTCACGGCTTACCGAGGCGGTATGCCAGACGATATTTGACGCTTTCAAATGGAACCTCTCAATAGCATTAGATCGTTTCTGAATGGCAAGAGCGTGTAAAGAGGGCCTGTGCCCAGTACCACGCTAGCCATGTCATTGAGTCAAAAAATTTCAAATTGGAGTCCGACCCCAATTTCCCGCAAGCAACCCAACCTACAAGGCTCAATTCCCTATTAGAAAAATTGCTTTGAGAAGTTTGCAACCGCCAATGCAATCAGTGCCCCCATCATCCATTTGATGAGGGACATATCCCCCTTCAAAGCTTCAAACCGCGTATCCAGCCGAAGCTCCATTTCTTTCAGATCGCGCCGTGTGGCCAATTCGGATTCGTCAATCGCCGCACGCATCGCCTCCGTCAATCCCTCCGCTTGCTTTTCATCAAAACCTGCTTCTTGCAGTTTGCGAACAAACTTATGGGTATCGAAGGTAATAGAACTCATGGAAAAGACTGTACCAGAAGTACCCCGCAGGGGGGAAGGGATCCGGGAGAAACCATCCTGTCAGGCGCAGTCACCAACAAAAAACCGCCCCACCCCAGAAGGAGTGAAGCGGCTTGTATGCAAACCCGTTTGCACCGCGCCATGTTGGGTTGCAAGCGCATACGAAGTGCCTTCACAATGAGTGCATGCAATACCGACGTGACCAGACGCAAGGCGGAACGTATTTTTTTACCGTGGCCATGCTCCGGCGTTGGCCGTGGTTTAACGATGCGCGGTATGTTGCCAATTTACGGCAGGCATTTACCGATGGAATCAAAAGGCGGCCCTTCAAAATTGATGCCATCGTCGTCATGCCCGATCATATTCATGCGATTTGGACATTACCCGAAGG
>JAIEMS010000039.1 GCA_019751915.1 Burkholderiaceae bacterium | reverse complement strand
AGACCCTGATTCAGAAACGAGTTAAATTAACCCCGGACTCCAAAGCCCAGTGCTACTGAAAATGGGGGGACGTCGGCCCCGTGCCAGAATCTTTTGCGCCATCGGGCACTTGCACTGAAAAGACTTGTTCCTCCCGAAAATCACCTCCACATACCCATGACCACCCTCCTGTACGCACCTGTAGCGCTCCCACCAGCGGTTAAAGCGCCCCCCCCCAAAACGCCCACCAAAGTGGATTCTTTGGGGTCTAGGGTCAACCGGGGCGTTGGTGCCGCGACGGTGTTGGTCGGTTTGGCGGCCTGTGGTGGCGGCGAAGATGCCAGCACGTCAGCCGCCCCCAAAACAGCATCCCTGCTAACCCCTGGGCCGTCAGCGCACCCATCGGTTGCAGATGCGGGCCGCTTCCTGACGCAAGCAACATTAGGCTTTAACCGCGCTGATCTCAATGCACTCAGAAAATCCACCTATGCAGCATGGCTTGAAAATCAGTTTTTAACTCCACGCTCCCAAAGTCACTATGATTGGCTCATAGAAAATGGCTATGGTGATAATAAATACATCAACACCCAAAGCGGGTTGGACAACACCATTTGGCGAAAACTAATTTCCTCCAATGATCCGCTACGACAGCGAATGGTTCTGGCACTCTCAGAGATATTTGTCGTTTCCATTCTTGGAATCAATGCACAGTGGAGACAATTTTCGGCAGCTAACTACCTTGATATTTTAGAGTCAAATGCCTTCGGAAATTACCGAACATTGCTACAGCAAATTACACTCAGCCCAGCAATGGGTTACTATTTAACTTACCGTGGCAATGCAAAATCCAACCCAGCCAACGGCAGTCAACCCGATGAAAATTATGCCCGTGAGTTGATGCAGCTTTTTAGTATTGGGCTTGTTAAACTGCAAAACAATGGAAACCCAACATTAGGGCTAGATGGAAATCCAATAGAAACCTACCAACAATCTGATGTCAGTGGATTGGCACGGGTTTTTACTGGATGGGATATTGACACATCAGGACTGACCTCCCCGCGGCCACCAGACTACCAAAAACGACCGATGATTTCGGTCGCAACAAAATACGAAACCGGAAGTAAAAAATTTTTAGATACCACCATCGCGGCAGGTACGTCGGCAATAGAAAGCTTAAATACTGCACTGGACAGTATTTTTTACCATCCTAATGTTCCACCGTTTATTAGCAAACAGCTGATTCAACGCTTAGTGACCAGCAATCCAACGCCGGGCTATGTTGCGCGTGTTGCAGCAGTGTTTTCCAACAACGGTGCGGGGGTGCGCGGCGACCTGAAAGCAGTTCTTCAGGCTATTCTTCTGGATGCCGAAGCCCGGGATGCCTCACTCGCTACGGCACCTACTTACGGCAAAGTGCGTGAACCCATGGTGCGCTTCCTTAACTGGGCCAAGGCTTACAACGCCACTTCGCCATCTGGGGCATGGAATATCGGCGATTTGTCCAATCCCGCGACCCGTTTGGGACAAAGCCCTATGCGCTCAGGCTCCGTTTTTAATTTCTTTCGACCCGGCTACGTTCCACCAGGAACAGCGCTGGCAGCGAAAAATATGACGGGGCCTGAGCTTCAAATTATCAATGAGTCTTCCGTTGCTGGTTATATCAACTATATGACCACCATCGTGACAGGCAGAGGGGCTGGCGACCTCACACCAGACTATAAAAGTCTATTGTCTATCGCAAAAAATCCACCTGGATTGCTAGCAGAAATAAACCAAGTTTTAGCTGGAAGCCAAGTCTCAGAAAAAACACTCTCTACCATCGAAAAGCTAATTAACTCAATGGCATCTACCACCGAGACACAATTGCTTAATAGAATTTATGCAGCACTCACACTAGTCCTTGCTTCACCTGAATTCATTGTTCAAAAATAATAAAAATTTATTTCTATGAATCACTTTCCAAAAATCAAACCAGACAATGCCTCACGGCGTGCTTTCCTCAAGCGCAGCGCAGCACTTTCTCTGGCCGGTGGAGCAATGCCTTTTGCACTGAATTTGGCTGCATTGGGTGAGGCAGCGGCAGCCAATGCCAGTGACTACAAAGCATTGGTTTGTGTATTTTTGTATGGTGGCAACGATTATGCCAACACGCTGATCCCCTACGATACCCCAAGCTATAACGCCCAGCAGCAATACCGAAGCATTTTGGCGATTGACCGCAATGCGCTCTCACCCTTGCTGCTGAACCCAAGCACACCACTGCCCAATGCCCGCCAGTACGCACTGGCACCGGGACTAGACCCCCTTGTGCCACTGTTTCATGCTGGGAAGATGTCGGTGCTACTCAATGTTGGCACCCTGATTCAACCGACGACAAAGGCACAGTACACCGCACGCTCGGTGCTGCTGCCCCCCAAACTGTTTTCGCACAACGACCAACAATCTTTTTGGCAATCGTCCTCGCCTGAAGGTGCGACTTCGGGTTGGGGTGGCCGAATGGGCGATCTTTTTGCCTCGAGCAACGGCAATTCCAGCTTTACCTGTATCAACGTCTCGGGCAATACGGTCTATCTCTCAGGCAAAACGGCTGTGCAATACCAAGTGCCTGCAACAGGCCCGGTGTCGATCCGGGGATTGCAGTCGCCACTGTTTGGCTCTTCGACCTTCGCTGCCACACTGGAACAGCTGATGACTGCCGACCGTGTGAACTTGTTCGAAAACGAGTATGCACGCATCAACCGTCGCTCTATCTCAGCGACGACACAAATCGCATCAGCCCTGAAAGACGTGAATTTAGCCACTGCGTTTCCAGCCAACAACACGCTGGCAGACCAACTCAAAATGGTGGCCCGCATGATTGCTGCTCGCTCAAGCTTAGGTACCAAACGACAGGTCTTTTTTGTCTCTTTAGGCGGGTTTGATACCCACGACAACCTGCTGTCGGTACATGCTGGCTTGATGAGCACGGTGGGCAGTGCCATGTCGGCGTTCTACCAAGCGACCGTCGAACTGGGCGTTTCCGATCAGGTCACCGCGTTTACGGCATCCGATTTTGGTCGAACTTTGGTGAGCAACACCGATGGCTCCGATCACGGCTGGGGAAGCATGCACTTTGTTGTCGGCGGTGGGGTCAATGGGCAAAGCTTTGTCGGTACACCACCAGTCATTGCCAATAACGGCCCCGATGATGTCGGGCAGGGCAGGCTTTTGCCCAGTCTTTCAGTCGATCAATACGGTGCCACGCTGGCAACGTGGTTTGGAGTTTCGCCCACCGACCAGGCCAGCGTGATGCCCAATTTGGCACATTACAGCACCAGCAATTTAGGCTTCATGAAGTGAAGGCTAGGCTCGCCACATCAACGATTGCCGCTCAAAATCGATAGCCTTGCACATCAAGGTAGTCGTTGATACCGTCGAGCACAGCCACACTGCGCTGCGATGGCACCGGCGTGCTGCCGTCCATGGTAGAACTCGGTACAGTTTGCGTAGCTGCAAAAGTACCTGCGGCATTGGTAGCTACAAAGGTCACATTGCGTTGTGTGTTGTCAGTGGTATCGATTTGGCGGCTCAAAACTACGGCCTGTGCTGTTCTTTGCACCAATCTGGTGGTGGCGTGTTGGTTGAATGTAAAAACCCACTCGTCGCAGTGGTAAACGCTGGGATGGCTGGCAACGCCAATCGGCATGAGACCTGACATCAGCACTAAATTCTTGGTGTTGAGCCACAGGGATGAAGTGGGCGGAAGCGTCAGGTGATCGCCCTTAGCGCTGTGGGAGGCCATTTTGATTTTCAGGGTGCCACCATTCCAACCACCGCGCAAATCCAAAATGATGCTCTGTCCTTTCGTACTTTGCGCTATGGGGTTTAAGCCAGCGCTGCCCACAGGGGTGGTACCGATGGACAAAGAAGACTGGATCAGTGCATTGGGCATACGGGTTTCAAGAAAAAACAAGGGGTTAAAAATACACAAGCAGCATCAGTACTTGCATCTTGGTATTTTTTACTAGAAATAAGTTGTTACATTCTTGCAATTTCTTACATTTTGGCATTTTAGGTGGTCAGTTTTAAGATTTTCTGGTCTTCCCGGCCTATTTTTCGAACGCTGGCCATCGTGTGCCAATGAATGTGCTGGAAATATCTGGCAATGTGAGTGTGAAGATGCTACCGCCTCCGACACGGTTGCACCCCTGTGCGCTACCACCGTGGGCCAAGGCCACCTGCTGTACCAAATACAAGCCCAAGCCCATGCCTGTGACGTTGGCGATTTGGCGCGCCTCATCGCTGCGGTAAAAGCGCGTGAACAACGGCGTTTCACCAGTATGGGCTGGCAAGCCCATACCATGGTCGGCAACCTCCAGTACCCAATAGCCCGGTACGCGCAGGCAACGCACTTGCACCGCGCCCCCGTTAGGGCTGTATTTGATGGCGTTTTCTATCAAATTGAGCAACGCTAGGGTGATCCAATCCGCATCCATCGGCACCGGGGTATCGTCTTGCACCGGTGTCATCTGCACCGGACAACGTTCATCGGTCACAACCATGGCCAACACTTGCTCGAGTAACTCGCTAGGTGCTGTTGGCTGAATCTGAAAGGCCCCGCCTTGTTCGAGTTCGCGCTGTACCAAAGCGTTATCCACCATGGTGTTCAAGCGTTTTAAGGCCCGGCCAATGCGTTCAAAACGGTGCGACAGGTCAGGGCGATCTTGGGCGGTACGCGCTTGCAAGTTGCCCAAGGCAGTTTGCACCACTGCCAGTGGGGTGCGCAACTCATGGGCCATCATGTCGATAAAGGTGCGCTGCGCCCGTTCACGCTGTTGGGCTTGCACCATAGCGCGCTGTTCATCGCGCACACGCAACAATACCACCACCGCAGCAAAAGGTACTTGGAAAATGGGCGTGTATTCCCACAGGTTGCTTGTCCAAAACGTCACCGGCAGCAATCCTAAATTACGCAATGTCTGCAAACCCATCGCCAATAGACCGGGCATGAACATTAATAACATGAGTTGGGCGGGCAGTCTGCGGTGCTTGAGCATCAGCACAAACAAGACGAGCATAACGCTCATCCATCCCAGCAAGACGGTAAAGAAATAGGGTGCTATTACGACCCAAGAAACGCCTGCCAACACCAATATAGAAACAGGCACATTCAGCCAAGCAACGGCAGTAAAAAAATGGGTTAAACGTGGCCAATAGGGTGCAGGCTGTAAATAACCCAAAACAAAAGCGATGTGCAACCCCGCCAGCGCACTGGCTAACAATCCTTTACGGGCCTGTGCTAGAGGTAGTTGGGCTGCAGGCCATAGCAAACCCGATAGATACTGGGCGTAACCATGTAAATAAATCTGTGTCAAGCCAAAGCACAGCAAATAGGCCGTAGTGACATAAAAGAATCGTTGGCGCAGCCACAGCGCTGCCAACAAACTGATCAGGGCTGCTAAACCTAGCAGCCCTAACAAAATACCCATGAGCAGGTCTTTGAACAAGCGCCTTTGAGCGTATTGCTCTGCCGTGTACCACTGCGCTTGCAGTGCCAATGTACTGGCGCTTTGCAGGCGCAGATACATCACTACAGGGCCGGCTGAGTCTTCAGAAAGGGTGACGGGAAACACTGCCTCTGGCAGAGCTACCGGACGTGTAGCTAAGGGTATTTTGGACCCTGAGCGCCATTGCTTAAAGTGCCCTTCAGGCTGCGCCACATACAGGGTCAAATCCTCAATGAACCCTGGGGCCATCCACAACCACCACTGCGCGGCTTTTCTGCCAGAGTGCTGTACGGAAAAACGTAACCACACCACATCTTCGCTGTAGCCCAACGCCAAATTATCGGGCAAGGAGATAAAGTCCGCCGCCTTGCCGGGAGCAGATACATCGCCAATTTCCAAACGCCCACTGGCATCGCGCAACATGGCCCAATGCCCGGCCAGGGAATGCCGACCAACCCCCTCTTGCAGCACCAGCGTCGGTACAGTATCTGCCCGGGCAGTGACCATGCCCCCCCCAAGGAAGAAGGAGCATATTGCCAAGATGAAAACCCAGCGCTGGGCGATGAAAGACACGGTTAAATTGGCTGCCGATTGGATGAATTTTCTATGTTTTGGCTATATATAAATGAAATTAAAATTTTATTTTTCATTAGCGGATAAATACTATTTAAATTTTTTATGTGGTAATGTTATTCGGAGTCGGGGCGCTCGATGGCACGGCTTGCAAATCCGGTCATCATGGCAATCTGTAAGCCTACGGGCTTCACACAATGAGCAGCGGGCACACGGGACTCGCAGCCTCCAATTCGGCCCGTAGCGTCTGAACATGCTTTGTTGTCGTCACTGCCTGCGCCGGCTCGCTACCTGCCCGTTGCTGCGCTCCTGCAAAGAATTCATGGTTGTAGATAGTGCCAAAACACCAGCATAGCCGCCCCATTGTGCTGCGCTAGTGCAGGCAACATATCCCCACCATTACAGCTATTGCTGCATGGACCCAGCGGTTTTTGCACGTACTAACCAAAGCTATATTTTTGATTTTTAAACTTTTCTGCCATTTAAGAAAAATTTGTTGAAAAATCAATCAGTTAAGATTTTATGTAACAGTACCCATGTGGGTTGAAAGTAAAATATTAGCCACAGCGGGAGTCCTTAGGTCGGCTTGCAGTTCTAGTCGGTACTCCACCGGACATCACCAAAAACTTCTCTGAATTGACCAGAGAGCCAGCGTCAGCCGAGATCCGTCAGTGCGGTGCTAGGGGCGCTGTAGGCGAGCCATTTGTATGAGTCTTTACACTTTCCTATTCTTTGCTAAAAAACGCTTTCTTTTTTGCAATTTCTTACACTTTATGGGTCTTGATGTTCCATCCCAGTCAGCAGTCATGATTGCGCAAGGAAGCGCCACAACATTGCAATGATGAAACCCCGGGTTCTGGTGATTGAAGATACGGTCGATTTGCGCGAAGAGCTGGTCGATTACCTGCGTTTTAGCGGCTATGAAGCCCATGGCGTGGGCAGTGTGGCCGGCATGCGCCAAGCTTTAGAACAAGAAGTTTGGCAGGTACTGGTGCTCGATTTAGGTTTGCCCGATGGGGATGGAACCACCGCAGCGCAAGAGGTACGCCAGCAACACGGATTGGATGTAGGCATTGTGATGGTGACCGCCCGGGGCCATACCGATGATCGCATTCTGGGTCTGCACAGTGGGGCCGATGCTTATTTGGTCAAGCCGGTCGATTTGCGTGAATTGTGCGCTGTGATTGACCGACTTTCGCAGCGCGTCACAGAGCGGCTGGCGCGCTCTCTCGCCCACGCCAATAGCGCCAACCGGCGCTGGGAACTGCTGCGCGCCCAGCACCGGTTGCAATGTCCCGACGGCCAACAGGTGGCCCTGACAGGCTCTGAATGTCTCGTGCTGAATACTTTGTTGGAGCAACGCGGCCAACCCGTAGGGCGTACCGCTCTGCAAGAGCTGATAAGCCCCGGCAGCGCGCTGCTAGATACCCGGCGTTTAGATACGCTGCTGAGTCGTTTGCGCAGCAAGGTGCAGCAAGAAGCGGGGCAAGAACTGCCCGTGCGCACCTACCGCAATCTCGGCTATGCCTTTGAGGACTGATTTGGGTGCGCGCCTCAGCGCTGGCCGCTGATGTAGTGCTCGAGTTGCTCGATGGTGAATTGCTGCTCGCTGATGATGTTCTTGACCAAATCTCCAATAGAGATCAAGCCCACCACACGCTCGCCTTCGACCACAGGCAGGTGGCGCAAGCGCCGCTGCGTCATCAGTGCCATGCACTCGTCGCTGCGCTGCTCGGGCCTGACCACCACCACTCTGGGGGTCATGACCTCCAGCACGCGGGTATCGACGGAGCTGCGCCCTTGCAAGGCGATTTTGCGGGCGTAGTCACGTTCGGTAAAGATGCCCACCAAAGCATCGCCGTCCATCACCAGCAGGGCTCCAATGCTTTTGTCGGCCATGCGCTGCAAGGCGTGGCGCACGGTGTCGGTGGGCGCAATCGACTGTACGGTGTGGTCGCTCTTGGTTTTGAGAATTTCGGCAACGGATGTCATAAAACCTCCCTCAGGGTCATCATGCTTCTAATGGATCGCACTGTCAGTTTCACGGCAACACAGGGCCGCTGGCAACAGGGTCATTACCAATTTTTGCTACCAAACTGCCAATAGCCCCCGTGCAAACTGCCCCTATAGCTCCTGAAAAAAGAGCAGATCACCCCACCGTCCGGGTGTTTAGCGGCGACCACCCAGCAAATTACCGCCAATTTTGAGCAAGTCGCTCAGTCCCACTTGGCCGTCGCCGTCTTGGTCGAGCATCTTGCCCAATAAACCGCCCCCCAGACCACCCAGTTCTGGTGCAGGGGAATGCGCCCCGGCATCTGCGCCAACGCCTGCGCCGCGCTGCGCCAAAAACGCCATGACCATCGGTGCCAACAGTTGCAGCAACTGCCCGGCATTGCCCCCCAAGGCTTGGCCTACACCGGCTTCGGTGTGTTGCTGGTTGCCGCCGAGCATTTGGCCCAGAATGGCCCCCATATCGACCCCAGCACCGCCGCCGGCACCGCCCAATAAACCACCGAGCACATCGGCAGCGCCTTGTGGCGGGGCCGCGTTCTGGCCCAGCGCACCCAGCAGCGTTGGTAGCGCGGCACCAATAGCGTTTTGCGTCTGGGCGGTGTCCATGCCCAATTGCTGGGCCAGTTGTTGCAGCGGCGCGCCCTGCAGGTGGGTCAACAATTCATCAACAAGGGTGGGAGAGGTGCTCATCGGGGATTTCTTTCGAGAAAAGTGCGCAAGCGCGCGGTAGGGTTCAGCCACAGATGGTATGCGCCAATGCCCATTTGCAGTGGCATCGGGCTATATCCACCCAAGTTTTCTCGGTTACGCGAAAATCAGCCCCCTTTTCATCCACCCAGCTGCCAAGCAGCTCGCGCTATGGGCATCAGCCACTACATCAAAGAAATCGGGCGCGGCCCGCGCGGGGCACGCCCGCTGACCCGTGCACAAGCGGCAGACTTGTTCGGCCAAGTGCTCGATGGCACAGTGACCGATCTGGAGATCGGTGCTTTTTGCCTTGCCATGCGCATCAAAGGCGAGACCGCCGAAGAAATGGCCGGTTTTCTCGATGCCACCCAGCAACGGATGGCGCTTTTTCCAGCCAGCGACCAACCGCTGGTGGTGCTGCCCAGCTACAACGGCGCGCGCAAGTTGCCGGTATTGACCCCCTTGCTGGCCTTGCTGCTGGCGCGTGAGGGCCTGCCGGTGCTGCTGCACGGCATGCGCACCGAGGCGCGGCGCATTTTGGCTTCTGATGTGCTGGTAGCCCTTGGTGTGCCTGCACTGATAGCTCCTGAAAAGATAGCAAACGGCAGCGTGGCGCACATTGCCACTGAGCACCTGCACGCCGGGCTGGCGCGCCTGCTGGCGGTACGCGAAGTGGTCGGATTGCGCAACTGCGGTCACAGCGCGGTCAAATTGCTGCAACCGTGCGCTGGGGCTGCGGTCGTGGTCAGTAGCTACACCCATCCCGAATACTTTGAGATGCTGTGCGCCACCTTCGCTCTGCTGGGCAGCACCGCGTTGGTCTCGCGCGGGCTGGAAGGCGAAGTCGCTGCCGATCCACGGCGCACACCGCGCTATGACGCTTTTCTCGGCGGCACGCACCAGCTATTGCAAGAACAGCAACCGGGCACTGCCAACGAAGTGCCCGGTCTGCCCACCGAAATCGACATCCACACCACCGCCCGCTACACCCAAGACGTGCTGGCCGGAGTTTTGCCCGTGCCGCCTGCGCTGGCGTTGCAGGTGGAACACATCTTGCGTCTGGCGACAGCAACCCCACAGGAGACACCATGAACCGCCCGACACTGTCCAACCCCCACACCCGCGCGCCCGACTTGGCAGGCGTGGGCCAATGCACTTTGGTCGGTGCAGGCCCGGGCGACCCGGAACTGCTGACCATCAAAGCACTCAAGGCGATTCAAGCGGCCACGGTGTTGTTGGTGGACGATTTGGTCAGTGATGCCATCGTCGCCCACGCCTCGCCCACAGCGCGGGTGGTGTACGTTGGCAAGCGCGGTGGCTGCAAGAGCACGCCCCAAGCATTTATCGAAAAATTGATGCTGATGGCCGTCAGCGAAGGCGAGAACGTCGTGCGCCTCAAAGGGGGCGATCCCTTTATTTTTGGTCGCGGGGGCGAGGAGGTCGAGCACCTGCGCGCCGCCGGTGTTGCCGTGACCGTCATCAACGGCATCACGGCGGGGCTGGCGGGCATGACCTCGCTGGGTGTGCCGCTGACGCACCGCGAACACGCGCACGGCGTGGTGTTTATCACCGGCCATGCCCGTCCGGGCGGCCAAGCGACCAACTGGCGACAATTGGCCGCCACCGCCCACGACGCGCAACTGACCTTGGTGGTTTACATGGGTGTCAGTGGCGCGGCCCACATCCAGCACGAGCTGCTGACCGGCCTGCCCGCCCACACCCCCGTGGCGGTGATTCAACACGCCAGCCTGCCCCAGCAGCGCCACGCCATCACGACCTTGGGCGCACTGCAAAGCACCATCGAAGCAGAACAACTCGCCAGCCCGAGCGTGATTGTGGTGGGCGATGTATTGCAAGGCTTGGCCGCAGCCAGCGCAGCGGGCCACTACAGCCCACGCAGCGCCAGCGCATAACCGGCCAGCGCCAGCGCGGCAACGGCCATTACACTGGCCGTTTCATGTGCACCCTTAACTCCTTTTTTGATAGCTGCTGGCGCACACCCAGCAAGCGCTGGAGCCACTTTTGATCCAAAATTTTGACGCTGTGGTCATCGGAGCCGGTGCCGCCGGCCTGTTCTGCGCGGCCCAAGCCGGCCAGCGCGGCCTGAAAGTGCTGCTGATTGACCACGCCGAACAAGTTGCCGAAAAAATCCGCATCTCGGGCGGTGGCCGCTGCAACTTCACCAACCGCGACTTGGATGCCAGCGCACCGCACAAACACTTTGTCAGCCAGAATCCGCAGTTTTGCCGTTCGGCGCTGTCGCGCTACACACCACAAGACTTCATTGCACTGGTGCAAAAACACGGCATTGGTTTTCACGAAAAGCACAAAGGCCAACTCTTTGCCGACCACTCTGCCCAAGACATCATCACCATGCTGCTGGCCGAGTGCGCCGCCGGCCACGTCGAGCGCTGGCAGCCTTGCAGCATCAAAAAAATAGCTTTTTTAGCCAGCAGCCCAGATACAGCAAGCACTTACAGCTATCAAATTGATACCGACCGTGGCCCAGTGCAAACGCGCAGTGTGGTGGTGGCGACGGGTGGTTTGTCGATTCCAAAAATTGGCGCTACCGATTTTGGCTACCGCATCGCCCAGCAATTTGGCATCCCGCTGGTAGAACGCCGCCCCGGGTTGGTGCCCCTGACCTTTGACGGTGCAGGCTGGGCACCTTATGCGCAACTGTCTGGGCTGGCCCTGCCGGTGACGATCAGTACCGGCAGCAAAAAAACGCGCATCGCTTTTGATGAAGACTTGCTCTTTACGCACCGGGGCTTGTCTGGCCCGGCGGTATTGCAAATCTCCAGCTACTGGCAAGAAGGCACGCCACTGGCGGTGCATTTGGCACCGGGGGTGGATGTGGCGGCGGCACTGGCGCAGGCCAAAGCACGCTCGCGCAAACTGATTGCCAACGAACTGGCAACGCTGGTGCCCAGCCGCTTGGCCGATGCGTGGGCCAGCCAAGACACCGACTGGCAACGCCCCATTGCCGAAGCCTCCGACAAAGCACTGGCACGGCTGGCCGAGCGCCTAACGCGCTGGGAGCTGCTGCCCACCGGCACCGAAGGCTACAAAAAGGCCGAAGTCACGCTCGGGGGCATCGACACCAAAGCCCTGTCGTCGCAAACGATGGAGTGCAAAACCCAGCCCAGGCTGCACTTTATTGGCGAAGTGGTCGATGTGACGGGCTGGCTGGGCGGCTACAACTTTCAATGGGCTTGGGCCAGCGCTGCGGCGTGCGCGCAAGCACTGCCAGCGGCAACGTTATAATGTCCGGCTTTGCTGGCATCGCCCCGTCGGCCAATACTAGTTACAAGACGGGGAAACCGCCACGCAAGGTCTTGAGGCCCGATCTCCCCAAGACCCTCTGCGGGCAATTTTTAAGAAAACATTAGCTAATGACCACCATCCGTGTAAAAGAAAACGAACCCTTTGACGTTGCCCTGCGTCGCTTCAAGCGCACCATCGAAAAGCTCGGCCTGCTGACCGACCTGCGCGCCCGCGAGTTCTACGAAAAGCCCACCGCCGAGCGCAAGCGCAAGAAGGCTGCCGCCGTCAAACGTCATTACAAGCGCGTTCGCAGCATGCAGCTGCCTAAAAAGCTGTACTGATCGTTGCCGGCCCCGTGCCGACACAACCCGCGCTAGGGACGCCAAGCGCGGGTTTTTTGCTTTTTGAACGGCAAAAAGCCACCGATTTTTCCTTGAAAGACCCACCCATGAGCCTCAAAGACCAGATCACCGAAGACATGAAAATCGCCATGCGCGCCAAAGACAGCGAACGCTTGGGCACCATCCGCCTGCTGCTGGCCGCTTGCAAGCAAAAGGAAGTCGATGAGCGCGTGGTGCTGGACGATGCAGCCGTCATTGCCATCGTCGATAAACTGGTCAAACAACGCAAAGACTCGATTGCCGCTTTTGAACAAGCCCAGCGCCAAGATTTGGCCGACAAAGAAAAAAGCGAAATGGCCGTGCTGCAAACCTACCTGCCCCAGCGCATGTCGGCAGAAGAAGTCAGCGCAGCCGTGCAAGCCATCGTCGCTGAACTCGGTGCCAAAGGCCCCGGCGACATGGGCAAAGTGATGGCGGCCGTGAAAACCCAACTGGCGGGCAAGGCCGACATGGGCCAAGTCTCTGGCGCAGTCAAGGCAGTACTGGCGGGCTAACCCAAGGGCTGCCCGATGCGGCGCAAATCTTGCTGCAACCACTGCGGCGGATCAGCCCGTCGGCCACATCTTTAAGAGCATGCCTAGCCGCTCGCCAGCGGCATTGGTGGGATGGATACACCCCAGTGCAAACAGCAACAAAGCGGGTCAATAATGCTTCTTTGCCATCAGGTTATTTCCGGTATTTCTGGTGATCTTCGATTTTGGGAGACACTGCTGCCAGTGTGGACCCGTTAGCGGGGCCGATAGGGAGCGGCGTGCTACTTTTTGCCAGCAGCCATTGCAAGCTGGCTATAATTAAAAGCACGGTCGTTCTTTTTTCTGTTATCCCATATTGGCAGTGCGATAGATGATTGAACCGCCACCGCCCGGATAAAATGTTCCAGTTTACGTAAACGTCAATTCAATCAACTTGAGGAGCCGCAGCAATGAAGGTTTTGGTCCCTGTCAAACGTGTGGTGGACTACAACGTGAAAGTCCGCGTGAAATCGGACAACACGGGTGTGGACATCGCCAACGTGAAGATGAGCATGAATCCCTTTGACGAAATCGCCGTCGAAGAGGCCGTGCGCCTGAAAGAAAAAGGCGTGGTGACCGAGGTCATCGCTGTCTCGTGTGGTGTTACCCAGTGCCAAGAAACGCTGCGTACCGCAATGGCCATTGGTGCTGACCGTGCTATTTTGGTCGAAACCAGCGAAGAATTGCAGCCGCTGGCGGTCGCCAAGTTGCTCAAGGCGCTGGTCGATAAAGAGCAGCCCGGCCTGATTATTCTGGGCAAGCAAGCCATTGACGACGATGCCAACCAGACCGGCCAGATGCTGGCTGCTTTGGCTAACTTGCCCCAAGGTACCTTTGCCAGCAAGATCGAACTGGTTGATGGCAAGGCCCATGTGACCCGCGAAATCGACGGCGGCCTCGAAACCTTGGCCCTGAGCTTGCCCGCTGTGGTCACTACCGACCTGCGCCTGAATGAGCCGCGCTATGTGACGCTGCCCAACATCATGAAGGCCAAAAAGAAGCCGATGGAAATCGTCAAGCCTGAAGATTTGGGTGTCGATGTCACCCCGCGCCTGAAGACCCTCAAGGTCAGCGAACCCGCCAAGCGTGGCGCTGGTGTGAAGGTGGCCGATGTGGCCGCGCTGCTGGAAAAGCTCAAGAACGAAGCCAAAGTCATCTAAGGAGCACAAGAAATGACCACACTCGTGATTGCCGAACACGACAACGCATCCCTCAAGGGTGCAACGCTCAATACCGTCACGGCTGCCCTTGCTTGCGGCGGTGATGTTCATGTGCTGGTAGCGGGCCACAACGCAGGTGCTGCTGCCGCTGCCGCTGCCCAAATCGCTGGCGTTGCCAAAGTGCTGCACGCCGATGGCCCCGCCTTGGCCCACGGTTTGGCCGAAAACGTCGCAGCCCAAGTGCTGGCGTTGGCCGCTGGTTACAGCCACATTGCATTTGCCGCGACGGCTGGTGGAAAGAACGTCGCACCGCGCGTTGCTGCCAAACTCGATGTCGCGCAGATCAGCGAAATCAGCAAAGTCATCAGCAGCGATACCTTCGAGCGTCCCATCTACGCTGGTAACGCCATTGCCACAGTGCAAAGCGCCGATGCCATCAAAGTGATTACGGTGCGCGCCACCGGGTTCGATGCGGCTGCTACCGGAGGCAGCGCTGCCATTGAAACCATCGCTAGCGTCGCCGATGCCGGCCAAAGCAGCTTTGTAGGCAGCGAAATTGCCCAAAATGACCGCCCTGAGCTGACCGCTGCCAAGGTGATCGTCTCGGGTGGCCGCGCGCTGGGCAGCAAAGAGAAGTTTGACGAAGTGATGACCCCGCTGGCCGATAAGCTGGGCGCTGCACTGGGTGCCAGCCGCGCTGCGGTGGATGCTGGTTACGCTCCGAACGATTGGCAAGTGGGCCAAACGGGCAAGATCGTTGCCCCGCAGCTCTACATTGCTGCGGGCATCTCGGGGGCCATTCAGCATTTGGCTGGTATGAAAGACTCCAAGGTCATTGTGGCCATCAACAAAGACCCCGAAGCGCCGATTTTCAGCGTGGCTGACTACGGCTTGGAAGCCGATTTGTTCGCGGCAGTGCCCGAGCTGGTCAAGGCACTCTGATACGGGGCCATCCGACAAAAGGGGCGTGAGGCCCCTTTTTTTTCAGCTGTTGAACCGTTTACTTCATTTTTCCGTTGCATAGAAAGCACCACCATGAGTTACACCGCCCCCGTCAAGGACATGTTGTTTGCCATTGAACACTTGGCGCAAATTGAGCAAATTGCACAAATTCCCGGTTTTGAAGATGCCGGGCTGGACACTGCGCAGGCTGTGCTCGAAGAGTGCGCCAAGTTCAACGAAGGCGTGGTTGCACCGCTGAACTGGGAGGGCGACAAAAACCCTTCTAGCCTCAAAGATGGCGTGGTCAGCACCACCCCCGGTTTTAAGGAGGCTTTTGCCCAATACGCCGAAAGTGGCTGGCAAGGCTTGCAACACCCGGCCGATTTTGGTGGTCAGGGTTTGCCCAAAACGATTGGTGCGGCCTGCATCGAAATGTCCAACAGCGCCAATTTGAGTTTTGCCCTGTGTCCCTTGCTGACCGATGGTGCCATTGAAGCCTTGCTGACCGCAGGTAGCGACGAACTCAAAGCGACCTACCTAGAAAAGCTCGTCAGCGGTCAATGGACGGGCACCATGAACCTGACCGAGCCGCAGGCCGGTTCGGACTTGGCAATGGTGCGTACCCGTGCTGAGGCACAGCCCGATGGTAGCTACAAGGTCTTTGGCACCAAGATTTTTATCACCTACGGTGAGCACGATATGGCCGAGAACATCGTCCATTTGGTGCTGGCGCGGGTGCAGGGCGCACCCGAAGGTGTCAAGGGCATCAGTTTGTTTGTGGTGCCCAAATTCTTGGTCAACGCCGACGGCACGCTAGGCGAACGCAACGATGCCCATTGCGTTAGCATCGAGCACAAACTCGGCATCAAGGCCAGCCCCACGGCGGTGTTGCAGTTTGGCGATAACGGTGGTGCCATTGGCTACTTGGTTGGCGAAGAAAACCGGGGCCTAGAGTACATGTTCATCATGATGAATGCCGCCCGCTATGCCGTCGGGGTGCAGGGTATTGCGGTGGCCGAGCGTGCCTACCAGCAAGCCGCGCAATTTGCCAAAGATCGGGTGCAAAGCCGCCCTGTGGATGGCAGCATCAACGCCAGCGCCGCCATCATCCACCACCCCGATGTGCGCCGCATGCTCATGACCATGCGCGCTTACACCGAAGGTTGCCGCGCTATGGCAACTGTGGCCGCAGCCGCCTACGATGCTGCCCACCACCATCCCGATGCCGACACGCGCAAGCAAAGTGCAGTGTTTTACGAATTCTTGGTGCCTTTGGTCAAGGGCTACAGCACCGAGATGAGCATTGATGTCGCCTCGTTGGGGGTGCAGGTGCATGGTGGCATGGGCTTTATCGAAGAAACTGGTGCTGCTCAGTATTACCGCGATGCCAAGATTTTGACCATCTACGAAGGCACGACCGCTATCCAGTCCAACGATTTGGTGGGTCGCAAAACAGCCCGCGATGGTGGCCAGACGGCCAAGGCCATTGCCGCGCAAATCGAACAAACCGAAGCAGCTTTGACGGCCAGCGCCACGCCCGCAGCGCTGGCGGTGCTCAAGCGCTTGGAGGCGGCTCGCTTGGCGTTTGTGGATGTGGTGGAGTTTGTCGCGGCCAACGCCAAAACCCGTCCCAATGCGGTTTACGCTGGCAGCGTTCCCTACCTGATGTTGACAGGCAATTTGGTGGCAGGCTGGCAAATGGCCCGCTCGCTGTTGGTGGCCCAAGAGCTGTTGCATAAGGGACAGGACGAAGCCTTCATGCGCGCCAAAATTGCCACCGCACAGTTCTATGCCGAGCACATTTTGGTCAAAGCCACTGGCCTGCGCGACAGCATTGTCGAAGGTGCCGACAGCGTGACTGCGTTGGCGCTGGATGCCTTCTGATGCACCAGTAGTATTTATCTGCTATTGAAATGAGAGCTGTCTGTGCTTGCTCTGCAAGCGCTACAGCTCTTTTTTATACCTAAAACATATTTTGGAGACCGCCATGCCCCATTTGCCACCCGTTTTGCAAAAACTCTCGCTTCCGGTGATCGGTTCGCCACTGTTCATCATCAGCAACCCGCAACTGGTGATTGCCCAGTGCAAGGCGGGCATCGTTGGCTCTATGCCTGCGCTCAATGCGCGCCCGGCAGCACAATTGGACGACTGGTTGGCCGAAATCACCGAGGCATTGGCTGCCCACGACAAAGCCCATCCTGAGCAGCCCGCCGCGCCCTTTGCCATCAACCAAATTGCGCACAAAAGCAACGACCGGCTCGAGCACGATATGCAGGTCTGTGCCAAGTACCGGGTGCCTATCGTCATTACTTCGCTCGGTGCGCGTGAGGATGTTAATCAGGCCGTGCATGGTTGGGGCGGTGTGGTGCTGCACGACGTTATCAATAACAAATTTGCCCACAAAGCTATCGACAAAGGCGCTGATGGCCTGATTGCCGTGGCTGCGGGTGCGGGCGGTCACGCTGGCACCAAAAGCCCGTTTGCGTTGGTGCAAGAGATTCGCCAGTGGTTTGATGGCCCGCTGGCGCTGAGTGGCTCCATTGCATCGGGTGGGGCGGTGTTGGCAGCACAGGCGATGGGGGCCGATTTTGCTTACATCGGCTCGGCTTTTATTGCCACCCAAGAGGCCCGCGCCAGTGATGCTTACAAGCAGGCGATTGTCGAGGGCGATTCTGACGACATCATCTACAGCAACTTGTTCACGGGCGTGCACGGTAACTATTTGGCTGCGTCGATTCGCGCTTCGGGGCTAGATCCCCACAATTTGCCCGTTTCTGACCCGAGTCAAATGAATTTTGGTGGCGATGCGAAAAAAGCGTGGAAAGACATTTGGGGCTGCGGCCAAGGCATCGGTGCTATTGCCGGCGTGACCTCCACGGCAGACCTCGTAGCCCGCCTGCGCCGCGAGTACCAAGCGGCCCGAGCACGCTTGCTGGCCGCTTGAGTGGCTGCGATCAGCGCGGCGTAGGCGGCGCGGCTTCGAGCATGCGCGCCACGTAGCGCGCAATCAAATCGACTTCTAAATTCACCTTGGAGCCTGCGTGCAGATGCCCCAGTGCGGTGTTTTCTACCGTGTGCGGAATCAGATTGATGCTGACTTCGCAGCCTTGGGCGGAGTCGGTGGTGCGGTTGACGGTCAAACTGACACCATTGATAACAATGGAGCCTTTGTAGGCCAGAAACCGGGCCAGCTCTTGGGGAGCCAGCACGCGCAGCTCCCAGCTTTCGCCGACCTGTTCAAAGTGCGTGACGGTGCCCAAGCCGTCCACATGGCCCGATACCAAGTGACCGCCTAGGCGGTCATTGGCACGCAGGGCTTTTTCGAGATTGATCGGGCCGATGGCATCCAAGCCAGAGGTTTTATCGAGCGACTCGGCAGAGATGTCGATCGTGAACTGTTGCTGCGCCGGCAGCAGCGTGGTCACGGTCATGCAGGCACCATTGAGGGCAATGCTATCGCCCAAGCCCACGTCGTCGAGGTAGCCCACGGGGGCTTCGATGGTCAAGCGTTTGCCATGCAATGGCGCATCGCCCAGCGGTTGCACGGCGGCAATGCGCCCCATGCCTGTGATGATTCCGGTAAACATGGAGTGAGATTGTGGCTTAAAAATCGCTGCGTCCGGGTGGTTGCGCCAGAATTCGCAGATCAGGCCCGACGCGTTCCACACTGGTGAACTCCAGTGCTTGTGCCTGTGCCAGCGTTGCCAGTGGGCCGATGGCGGCCATGCCCAAACCGGGGCCAAGCAGCTTGGGTGCCAGATAGAGCAGCAACTCATCGATCAGCCCCTCGCGCAGCAGCGCCCCGTTGAGGGTATGACCAGCCTCGACGTGCAGCTCGTTGATGCCATGCTGTCCCAAGTCGTGCAGCATGGCCCGCAGATCGACCTTTCCGTCTGGGCCGGGTAATTGCACCACACGGGCTCCGCGCGCCTCCAAAGCGGCCCGGCGTGCCAAGAACGGAGCACTTTGAGAGTCTGATGTGCTGCCAGCGTAGATGGTACAAGCTCTTTTTGCTATGAATAAAGGAGCGTCGAGTGGTGTCTGCAATTGGCTATCGACCACCACAACCTGCGGTTGGCGTGGTGTGGCGACCTCGCGCACGTCCAAGCGCGGGTGGTCTCCCAGCACCGTACCAATGCCTGTCAGCACCGCGCACGCCCGCGCACGCCAAGCGTGGCCGTCAGCGCGTGCGTCGGGCGAAGTAATCCATTGGCTGGCCCCGTTGGGCAACGCTGTAGTGCCATCAAGGGATGCGGCAACTTTGAGCCGCACCCAAGGCCGTGCACGCACCATGCGGCTGAAAAACCCAATGTTCAAGGCCCGCGCAGGCCCTGCACCTTGCCCAACCTCTACATCTACCCCTGCAGCACGCAAACGGGCAAAACCTTGACCGCCGACCAAGGGGTTGGGGTCTTGCAGTGCAGCGACGACCCGGCCTATGCCCGCGGCAATCAAGGCATCGCAGCATGGCCCGGTGCGCCCTTGGTGCGCACAAGGCTCCAGTGTGACGTAGGCGGTGGCACCACGCACATCGTGTCCGGCAGCCGCTGCATCGCGCAGCGCCATGACTTCAGCGTGCGGCCCACCAGCTTGCTGGGTAAAGCCTTGACCGAGTAAGCGCCCATCGGGTGTGGTGATGACACAGCCGACCCGGGGATTGGGATTGGAAAGAAAAAGCGCCTGAGCAGCCAATTCGAGCGCTTGGAACATGAAGGCGCTCGGTGGACTATTTTGAAAAGTGCTATGGCTCAATTTTCAATCTCCCGTGGCGCTACAGGCTGTATCGGAGGCTGATTTAGGGGTGCAAATTCTGACACTCCCGGTAATGGCAATTTTGATGCGTCGAATTTGGCTGTAATCGGTACTGGCGGCATCATTTCTGGAAATGGTGAGTGTGCCATTGGCTAAATCACCGGAACCCGTTTTGACTTTAGAAAATCCAGAGCCGTCATACATGACATAACTTGGACTGGCAGCAAAAAAACTATTTCCTGATACGGTAATGTAAGACGGTGGTGCCTCTTGTTCCATCACTACGATATCGCCAGTGCTGTAGGTAGCGCTTCGATCTACATCGACAAAAACAATCCATCCCTTAGACCAATCCGTATCCTTATTGGTAGGAACCACCATCGCATTCATGTTGCGCTTCATGCTTTCGGAGCGCGCTGTATGAAGTGCCGCAAGAAAATTGTTAGTAATCCCAGTGAGTTCAGCATTGCGGCGAAATGTCACAAGGCTAGGTACTGCAATTGCGGAAAGTATAGCCAAAAGTGCCAATGTCACCATAAGCTCAATCAGCGTAAATCCGAATGACGAAAACCTTCGCCTTGGCAAATGGACCATAGATTTTCTATCTCCAACAAATGGATTTATCGGTGCCTTTTTTCAAAGTGCAGTCTTTAACGCCAGTGCTGGTGATGTTGAGTTGCTGAATATCAGTTTCATTGTATGCATTAGGCTCACCAAAAACTCTAACGCAGACATTGATGTTTTGACCTGGACACGCTTCTGAGCCTATCAAGTAACTGGCAGATGTTTTGCCACTTTCGCCAGTGTATGTTTTGAATGCAATGTTATCAAGTCCTTTGGTAAAAGCCAGATAAGTGTTTCGTTGCGTCATATAACGCTCTTGCTGCTGTAAAACTTCCATGATGGCTGTTCGACCTTCAGCACGTCGAGATTTTCGTACCGAGTCTTGGTAGGACGGGTAAGCAATGCCTGCCAATATGCCAATGATTGCAACAGTAATCATCAGCTCAATAAGAGTAAAGCCGTTGATTAATTTTTTATTCATTCCCATGATTTGTATTTCAGTTCTTGGTAGTTGTTAATTTGTCGCCAGCTTAAACGGCCAACCGTTGATGTCGCTGTTTTTGTTTCGGAAATTGACAGTTTATTGTCGCCAGTAGAAGATGGTACTCCCAAGATAACTTTATCTGTTTTTGTTCGCAATCCAGAGGAGTCACTTACGGAAATATCTGAACTGAGCTTAAAAATAATAGGTGCACCCTGCGCCCCACTAGAAACAGTTGATATTTCGCCGATGCCTGAAGCAAGATTTGCAATGTAAGTATAACTGGAGCCACCACCGCAGGCATTGGTTGATGTGCTAGGCGGCATAAGGCTACTAAATATAATTTGATTTCCAAGCAACGATGCGTTGGTAACTTGCCGCTCACCACCATTGACACCACTTTTTGGAAAATCTATAAACCATCCTGCTTTCCTAGTGGTTGTATTTGTATTGCTAGGATCAGTCCAGTAAAAAGTACTCATACTAATTGTACTTCCAGAGATTGAACCTTGTTGTAGGTTGGAACGTCCAGCAAATCTTGCTAAGCTGCCATTAGCTAAATCTTTTAAACCATTGTCATAAATGGTGTAAAAAGATTGAATTTGCGTGGATGACGCATTGTCAGTCGCTTCTAAATATTTTCCTGTGCCAAAAGCAAGAATATAGGTGCCACTGGGGCCGTAAGCGATGGTTGGGGTCATACTGATAGATTGCACCTTTCCATCAGATGATTTTGCAATGTAGAGTGGTCGAGCTTCCGTGTCTTTTTTGAAAAATGAAATACTGTTTAAGCTCCACGAGCTTGGATTGCTGCTGGAAAGATCGGCTTCATTCATGTCTATTTTCCATAATTGACCATGCAAATCGCCAAAATAAAAATACTGAACCGCATCGTTGTAGTCACCAGTTGCCTCAAAATTAATGAGGCCAGTAGCTTTCCCAGTGCCAGTGCCAGTGCCATTAGCATCAAGAACTTGCGTCCCTAAAATGGTACTATTACTAATTGGCAAAGAGATTTTGAAGTAATTTGTTCCCAGTGACCAAGCAGTGCTAGTAGGTTTGCTTAAATCAAGTAGAAACAATGCAGGTTGTCCTGTAGTACTAAATTTACCAACACCATCATTGACATAATTGTTAGCCCCGCTTGGGACGACGGCAAACCACTTGTATGTTTTTGTCGTTGCAGTTTTTGGGCTGGTTCTAATTTTCAATATTTTTGGTTGCCCAACGATATTTCCAATGTCTGGGTCATCAGAATCTTTAAATTCCCATAAAACGCTACTCGCAGTGAATGCAGTAGGATCGGTAATATCAAGTGCAAAAACACCTTGGCCACCACCACCAGTCCCAGAAACTAGAACTGTTTTCCAGCCGCTATCGAGTTGTGCCTCAGCCGTGGTGGGTGTCGCATCTACATAGCTAGTGTGTCTGCTTGAATTGTAATCAGTAGCTGTTAGTAGCGAAATATTTGGCCCCATCCAGCTTGGAATATAAGCAAATAATTCGTCCATTGTTGTAGCATTGAATGCATGTAGCATTCCATCATTTGCGCCTACAAAAACAGCTTTAGTTCTATTTTTATTGTTATTAAAAAATGTTTTGTAATCTGTATCGCTATAGCGCGTTGTTGGTACTGCAGAGTAAGCAGTACCAGAGTTAACAATATCACCCATTCGCGATCCACGCTTGCGAAATGTAGATGTTTCAAGTTCGCGATAACCACGAATAAATTTTAAACGATTTTGACCGTTTCCATCTGCTGTGGCGGTTGGCGTTTCTTTATTTAAATAATCTTGTAATGATGATTCAATGCTTCCCCATTTGAATTCTGTAGCATACCCTGAGGTTGTCCCCGATGATTTTCCAACAAAAATTTTTCTGTTTTCAGTTTGTGCGTCTGATAAATTATCTAATTTTTTTGCTGCAGACAATGCATAAATTGGATCACCTTGCTCTATAGAGTTATCATTTTTTATTTTGATAGTATTTCTTTTGAGATCACCAGACCAATATTCTGGATCGAAGCTTGCCAAATAAATGTAGCCATCTGTTGTGCTGAGTTGATTGGTAGATGTTGCCGGTGCTGCAATGGTATTGCTAACTTTTGTGGCTGCAATAAAAATATCATCCAGTGCTTTTAAAACGGCACTTGCATCACTGGCAAGAAAATATGTTTTTGCTTCTAGCGGAGAGGTGTCTTTTTCCCAGTGTCTATTGTCATATTGGTTGTTATTGTTTGGTGGTGTAAATGGATTTCCGTCATTGTCTGTGTCGTTAAAACCACCATATTTTGCAGTCAGAAAAAATTGAGTTTTATAACGATTGGATGGGGTGGTGTTAGAGCCATTTTCATTTACGTCTAGAACGTAGGTGGTGACGCGCATTCCAGGGCGGCGTTTTGTCGTGTCTGACCAATCGGTTCCACGAATATCATGGGTATGGGCCCAATAAGCTGCACCAGCAATATAAAATGCTGCTTGACCTGACCCAGTATCCTGATTTTCAATACCCCAAAGACCAGAATTTTTATTGCTGGTTGGGTTACTGCTTGTGCGAGTAGTGCCATTTGCATCTTTGTAGGTGACAGAATTTCCTGACTCAAATCCACCAATTACTTTGGTCCAATCATAAAAATTTGGAATATTATTGGCCAAGTTTACATCAGAGGCCCTATTGAAGTCGTTATTTGATGTTCTTGTGTTGCCAGGAAATGATTTATCGGCATGGGTGTTTACGTCACCAATAAGCAGTATGCTATTTCTCAAGCAGGAATAGTTTTTATCACTAGCCCCTCCGTCAAAAGGATCTGTCCAAGTTGAGTAAGCTGGAAATCCAGCTCTTAAAGTCGATGTAATATTAGAGACAGCTTGGGCTGTAGGCTGAAGTCCTTGAAGATAGCGTAGACTTTCATAGTAAAGTTCTCCCACTGGATCGTTGCTTTTGTAGAGCCCAGGCGTTGCCCCTACCCTGCCAAATTTATTTAAATAGTTGATGACGCCGCTGTTGCTTTCAATAGTGTCACCCCGTGGATTATCAATAAATATACCAGTATCAGAATCCCACTCGCGGTAAGGATTGATGCCAGATAACGCAATACCATTGGCATCGTAGGATTTTGCTCCAACGTAGGTCATGGGCGCGCGCAATACGCCCCCGTAACGTAGAGTTCCATTGTCCATCAAATAACCAAATGCTGATAATCGAACCCGATCACTGTATTTTTGCATATTTCCCACGGGCTTATAATATCCATTTGGATATTTTTGGCACAAACTAGCGCGTGGGTCTTGAAGTGTGTTTCCGCTGGATTCACAGACTTTTACCCGTGTGAAAAACATATCGGTTGATAAAACAGCAGAGCCTGCAGCAGGCCCAGTAGTGCCACTGGATGCTTTGGCACCTAAACTATTGGTAAAGGTAGGTGCGGCACAAGACCCTGTTGAATTAGATGAAGAAAAAAACACCTGATTAAGGCAGTTGCTAATATAGACAGTAGTAAGTCCTGTACTAAACATAGATGTTGGAATCGCATCGGTGGCAACAGCTTTCGAAATAGATTTAAGTGGAAAATAGCTGCCACTGTTCCAAAAAGAAGTTTGCAATATAGCACGCTGAAGAACCGTTAAATTATTTTTATCTATAAAACGATCACCACCAGTCAATCCATAGCGTAAAATATCAATAGAAGAGCTTGTCGCCCAGTTCATGAAGTTGCCGCTAAATCCAGTCCCACCACACTTTCTATTGGTTGCAGGGCCTGTTCTTTGAAAATATCGGTCATTGGCCAAAGTCGCATTGTTATAGCCATAGCAACTTCCTGAGTCAAAGTATCCAATATATTCTGTATCTGGGGTGTAGTCGGATACTCCACGGTATTGACCACCAACGGTAGGAAATTCAACCGAAAGTGCCAAAGTTAAGGTTGGTTTTTGGCCTGATCCTTGTGCGTACAATGGATCAGCAGCCAAGGTGACTGGTGCAATATTGGGTGCAACTGGTGTGGATTGACTTATGGAATAGAATCCATAAGCAATAGAAAATATTGCAAAAATAATAGCGATAATTTTTGCCGAGAAAGATTTTGGCAGTATTTTCATAATTTTTATTCTTTGCGAAAAAGCATTTGCATTACAGACTGTATGTCTTCTCTGGGGCCAAATCCCATAGATGTTACTCTGTAAACATATTTTTTATCGGCTCCTATAGCAGCATTCCCTGAAGCGCCTGTATCAGGAATTATTTCTATGATATAACGTGGTTTTTTCTTCGGTTTTAATCCAATGTCGCCTGCGTCGAAACCTCGACTTGTAAAGTCACCAAACTCTGTGCTTGGTGAGTTGCTTGCATTAAAATCAACAAGAAGCCATACTGGTTTTCCGGTGGATTTTGGTAGGCACAGCCCTTTGCTATTTCCACTGGTTCCGCAATCTTCCAAAAAAGCAGTAGGATCATTCGCCGTAAATACAGATTTTCTTGTTGCTGTACCGGGGCCTCTTATATCAAATTCTGCATCCATTAATGCGGATTCGGCAGCTTGCCAAGCAATTTGGTAATCTCTATCGTTTCTTGATCCTCTTTCACCCATGATAGATATTTGTACTGCACTAATCCCTAGTGCAGAAACAACGACCAGAAGTATCATTACAATGATAAGTGATGCACCATATTCATGGGTGATTGTATGCGTTATTGGTTTTATTTTTTTGTGATTGGTTGTTAATTTATTTATCATAATTAACTTCTTTGTGGATTTCTCAAGTGCACTGTGAAAGTTACAATTTGCCTGAGTCGTCGATCATTGCTGGCCGGGAAAATGCTGCCAGCATCTGCTGTTGAATCCATAATTCCTTGAGGGCCGAGTGGATATTGTGCAGGAACGGTTTCTGGAGGCGCTGAGTTGACGGCTCCCCGCATAACCATGCCTATTCTAATAGAGCGAACGCGCCGCCAATTGTCCAATGTTCCGGCGTTGTTTCCATTTACAGTGAGTTCATCTGCACGTAAATAACGTTCTGGAACGCTATCTTCTGTAGCAGTGGGTGCTGCCCCTGGAGTTACACCATCTACACCATATAAAATTTGTAAACTTTCAACACCCTGTATCAATGGCTGTGGTGTTTTTGTCAAATATCCATCTTTATCGCTCCATGAGCACATCAAGGCTGGTTCGCCGCCTGTGCTGGATGCAACGTAAAAAACACTCATCATTCGTTTGGTTGGATTATCAATAGAGGAATCTATTTTTTCAGGAGAAGATCCACTACAGTTAATCATAGATGAATCGGTGTCTCCAGAAGAATTTGTATAATCTTCACCTTGACGGTAGCGTACTACCAGCATATCGCTATTATTCAATCCTTTTTTGATTGTATTTGTAATTCCAAGAACCAAATCAGAATCGTAAGCAGAATTTTCAAATCCTTTGATGTTTGGTTCTATTTCATCTGATGGTCTTGTTTTGAAATCAGAGCCTTGATCTACTGCATTTTTTGTCTCAAGATATCCCGCTTGGGTAATAACTCTGCGCATGATGCTTGTGGCAAATCTTTGATTATCACGAATCTGTGATGCTGAATCAACCGTGCTAAAGCCACGCAGTGCGAGAACCAAGGCAGCCATGCCTGCTGTGATAATAAGCCCACTAAGGGCCATTGCCACCATTAATTCGACAAGGGTTAAGCCATTCTCTTTTCTATGGGTAATATGAGATTGTGAAAGCATTTAAGTGCTACTTCCTGGCGTGATCGGAAAAATAATGGATGGACGCAGTGCATTGTTAAAAGCACCCGTATTATTTGCTTCTGCTGTTGTAGCATCTGTGCCTGTAGCTCCTCGAAGGGTATTAGCTTGGATCCAGCTAATTTTTAAAACTAGCATTCCACCGGTGTTATTGCAAGTCCATTGTGGTAATCCAGAATTATCGTAAGGGGTGCTGTCTTGACAAATAGAAACTCTGACTCCAGGAAGGGTTGCTGTGACGCGTTTCCACCATTCATAAATATCACGCTTTGCAACATCCTCCTTAGATGTGCAAGCACTCTTTCCTGGGTATCCACAATTGGGGTTAACGGGGTCACTATCACCCATTTTTATACTAATAAGGTAGGGATTATCCGTTGAGCTGGTTGTCTTCCCTGCAATATCTTTATTGCCGCGCATTAATTCAGAAATTTCTTCTTGTAATCTTGCAGCAGAAGCCTGAAGCCGTGCTTCGCGGTTTGCTTGTAACGAGGCAGCTTGCAACCCAACAGCACCAAGTACGCCAAAACAAAGAACGACAATGGAGATAAGAATTTCTAAAAGAGAAAAACCAAATTGCTTTTTTTGGGGCATGGTGTCGTCGGATTTTTTGTTGTATTGCTGATGTATCGCTCCATCCTAGTGGGTCTTCACAGTGCTCGCTACTCTCGTTCGTCCTGTTTAATCGACCTTTCAGCTTGGAAAGGGGCGGCTACCGCTGTGTGTACCCCAAGCATGCACCCGCATTGGGCCGTCCTCGGCATTCGCGGTACAGGCGTCGATCACGCTCTGCACTGCTTTCCTCTGAGGAGCTTCGGGTCTGTTTGACCTTGGTGCGGCCCTTCTTGGGGGCTGCATCGGTCGTTAGCGCAGCTTTTTTATGTGCAGCACGTGCATCGGTCGGGGTGAGCAAAAGTGCCAAGCTGACGCAGGCAGGTAACAAGGCGTAGAGCCAGATGGAAGGGCGGTGGGAATGCATTGGCGGCTCTCTTTCGGGTGTTGGTCGGAACCCTATTTTTATTCGATGTTGTCGTCCCCACGTGTTGAAAATGAAGCCTATCTGGTGTCGTCGGCTATAATCAAAGGGCTTTGCATGGTGCAAAGCGCACGCCGGTGGCCCTTCCAGCTTCTGGCGCAAGTCAAACCCGCGTCGGTACGTCTTTTGACCAAGGCGACTGGCCGCATTTCAGGAAATTCCCCCAATGATCGCATCCTCCATCAAGGCCGAAGTCGTCAAGGCCAACGCACGCGCTGCCAACGATACTGGTAGCCCAGAAGTGCAAGTAGCTCTGCTGACAGCACGCATTAACGAACTGATGCCCCACTTCAAGACCCACGCCAAAGACCACCACGGTCGCCGTGGTCTGCTGCGCATGGTGAGCCGCCGCCGCAAGCTGTTGGACTACCTCAAGTCCAAAGATGCTGAGCGTTACACCGCACTCATCGCCAAGTTGGGTCTGCGCAAGTAAGCGCTATCGCATGCAAAAACGCCTGAGTTAGTCCGCTAGCTCAGGCGTTTTTTACTTTAACCAGTGTCCAAGATCAGAGCGAAGCTGTGTCATTCCACTGAATTTCCGCGTGCGGTTTCATTGGAATGGCATCGTGTTCTGAATGGCCTCTGGCACTCGCTGGCACTGTGTTGCCAGCTATCAAATCAGGATTCACATGAGCATTTTCAATAAAGTTACCAAGTCGTTCCAATGGGGTGACAAGACCGTCATCATGGAAACCGGCGAAATCGCTCGCCAAGCTTCGGGCGCTGTGATCGTCAATATTGACGACACCGTAGTGCTCGCCACTGTGGTGGCCTCTAAAGGTGCCAAGCCCGGTCAGGACTTTTTTCCGCTGACCGTTGATTACATCGAAAAGACTTACGCCGCAGGCAAAATCCCCGGCAGCTTCTTCAAGCGCGAAGCCAAGCCCAGCGAGCACGAAACACTGACCAGCCGTCTGATTGACCGTCCGATTCGCCCGCTGTTTCCTGAAGGTTTCTTCAACGAAGTGCATGTGGTCATCCACACGTTGTCGTTGAATCCTGAAGTCGATGCCGATATTGCTGCGCTGATTGCTTCTAGTGCTGCACTGGCTATTTCGGGCATTCCATTCAGTGGCCCCATTGGTGCTGCGCGCGTTGGTTATATCAATGGCGAATATGTGCTCAATCCCGGCCAAACAGCGCGCAAAAACAGCCAAATGGATTTGGTTGTCGCCGGTACGGAAGCGGCTGTGCTGATGGTCGAGTCCGAAGCACAACAATTGCCCGAAGACGTGATGCTCGGCGCTGTGGTGTTCGGCCATGAGCAAGGCAAAATTGCGATCAATGCTATCCATGAACTGGTGCGCGATGCAGGCAAGCCTGTGTGGGACTGGAGTGCTCCGCCCAAGGATGAGGCATTGATTGCCAAAGTCACGCACTTTGCTGAAGAAAAACTGCGCGCCGCCTACCAAATTCGCAACAAGCAGGCTCGCACCCACGCTTGCCGTGAAGCTTATGCGGTAGTTATGGCCGATCTGAAAGAAGCTGGTGTCGAATTTGACAGCGTAAAAGTCGAAGGCATGCTGTTTGACATTGAGGCGCGGATCGTTCGCAGCCAAATTTTGGCCGGTGAGCCGCGCATTGATGGCCGTGACACCCGCACTGTGCGCCCGATTGAAATTCGCAGCAGCGTACTGCCCCGTGCCCACGGTTCATCGTTGTTTACCCGTGGCGAAACCCAGGCACTGGCAGTGACCACGCTGGGCACTGAGCGCGATGCACAACGCATTGACGCTCTGATGGGTGAGTACGAAGACCGTTTCATGCTGCACTACAACATGCCTCCCTTTGCCACCGGCGAAGTCGGTCGCATGGGCAGCACCAAGCGCCGCGAAATCGGCCACGGTCGTTTGGCAAAGCGTGCGCTGGCAGCAGTGTTGCCAAGCAAAGAAGAATTCCCGTACACCATGCGTGTGGTGTCTGAAATCACCGAATCCAATGGTTCATCGTCGATGGCCTCGGTGTGTGGCGGCTGCCTGTCGCTGATGGATGCGGGTGTGCCCATGAAGGCGCACGTGGCTGGTATCGCCATGGGCCTGATCAAAGAAGACAATCGCTTCGCTGTCCTGACCGATATTTTGGGTGACGAAGATCATCTGGGTGATATGGACTTTAAGGTGGCTGGCACGACTGCCGGTATCACTGCCCTGCAGATGGACATCAAAATCCAAGGCATCACCAAGGAAATCATGCAAGTGGCGTTGGCCCAAGCCAAAGAAGCGCGCATGCACATCTTGGGCAAAATGCAAGATGCTATGGGCGAGGCCAAAACCGAAGTCAGCGACTTCGCTCCCAAGCTCTACACCATGAAGATCAATCCGGAAAAAATCCGTGACGTGATTGGCAAGGGTGGTTCTGTGATTCGCGCGCTGACCGAAGAAACCGGCTGCCAAATCAACATTGATGAAGATGGCACCATCACCATCGCTTCGACGGAAACAGCCAAGGCTGACGAAGCCAAGCGTCGGATTGCACAAATCACGGCTGAAGTTGAGATCGGTAAGGTCTATGAAGGCCCAGTGACCAAGATTTTGGACTTTGGCGCGTTGATTAACCTGCTGCCGGGTAAAGATGGTTTGTTGCACATCAGCCAGATTGCCCACGAGCGCGTTGAGCGCGTCAGCGACTACTTGACCGAAGGCCAAATCGTGAAGGTCAAGGTCATGGAGACGGACGAAAAGGGTCGTATCAAGCTGTCGATGAAGGCATTGGCCGAGCGTCCCGCCCCCGCCGACCGTGGCGAGCGTCGTGAACCTGTTGCCCGTGATGGCGTACAGCAAGGCGACAATAACGCTTAATTGATTGCTATTGATATGTGAGCATCTAGTGTATGCTGGTCGTGCGCTAGATGCCAAAATCATTCCAATTTACGATGTGGCAGATGAATCTGCATGCCGCAGCGGTGCCCTGCCATCGGGTCGGTGGTGCCGCCCTCTTTTGACGTGGTGAAACATGAACAAGAAACTGATTGCAGGCAACTGGAAAATGAATGGCAGCCTCGCTGCCAATGACGCTTTGCTGCGTGCGTTGATTGCCGGCTTAGGCACTCAGGGTGGCTGTGATGTTGCTGTGGCAGTACCTTCGCCTTACTTGGCGCAGGTGCAGTCGTTGGTGGCGGGGTCGTCTGTGGCGCTCGCGGCGCAAGACGTTTCAGCACACGACGCGGGTGCCTACACTGGCGAAGCATCTGCTGCCATGCTGCGTGACTTTGGTGTTCGCTATGTGTTGGTCGGGCATTCTGAGCGCCGTCAATACCATGCTGAGACAGATGCTCAGGTGGCGGCAAAGGCCCAACGTGCATTGGCTGCGGGGGTTACGCCGATTGTCTGCGTGGGTGAAACCTTAGCCGAGCGTGAAGCGGGGCAAACGGAAGCTGTAGTCAAGCGCCAACTGGCAGCGGTCATCCACGTCAACGGTCATTGCATCAGCGAAGTCGTCGTCGCTTACGAGCCCGTGTGGGCTATTGGCACCGGCAAGACTGCCACGCCGGAGCAGGCACAACAGGTGCATGCGGTCTTGCGTGCCCAATTGGCAGCGGCCAGTGACAAAGCAGCCCGTATTCGACTGCTGTACGGTGGCAGCATGAATGCTGCCAATGCGGCGCAGTTGTTGGCACAGCCCGACATTGATGGCGGCTTGGTGGGTGGAGCCTCCCTTAAAGCGGCTGATTTCTTGCAAATCATTGGTGCAGCCCAATAAAGATCAGCGTTGTCCGCTATCGAATCAGGAGTAATTGAAGAATGAGTGTCCTTGTGAATGTGATCTTGGCAGCGCAAATTTTGGCTGCTTTGGGCATGATCGGTTTGATCTTGATCCAGCATGGAAAAGGTGCAGATATGGGCGCTGCGTTTGGCAGCGGAAGCTCGGGTAGCCTCTTTGGTGCCAGTGGTAGCGCTAATTTCTTATCGCGCACCACAGCGGTATTGGCCGGGGTGTTTTTTGTTTGCACACTGGCATTGGCCTACTTTGGCAACGCGCGTCCCGTCAGTGCGGGCAGTGTGCTGGAGGGGGTCGCACCCATTGCCGTACCTGATGCAAGTGCCGCATCGTCTATCCCAAACAATGTCGTGACCTCTGTGCCTGCACCTGCGGCCGCAGCTTCTGGTGCAGCGCAGATTCCTGCTAAATAAGCTGATTAAATTGCTTGTTGAAGCCAAACAGTGGGCTTTTCCGGAGTAGAATTACAGACTGTCTGGAGAGCAAAAACTTAGGTTTCCTCAAGCAAAACAGACAGTAAAACAGCCGTCGTGGTGAAATTGGTAGACACGCTATCTTGAGGGGGTAGTGGCGAAAGCTGTGCGAGTTCGAGTCTCGCCGACGGCACCAAACAAAAACAAGCCCTTGCCTGCACCGTTTTCGGTCGTAGTGCATCGGGCTCAAAGCGGTGAGCGCATCTACAAGATGAACCTCGATCAATATCTCCCCGTTCTTTTGTTCATTTTGGTAGGTATGGCGGTTGGTGTTATTCCGCTTGCTCTTGGGTATATCCTTGGGCCTAACCGTCCTGATGCTCAGAAAAATTCCCCCTACGAATGTGGTTTTGAAGCCTTTGAAGATGCGCGCATGAAATTTGATGTGCGCTACTATCTTGTGGCTATCTTGTTCATTCTTTTTGATTTGGAAATCGCCTTTTTGGTTCCTTGGGCGGCTTCGCTCAAAGAAGTTGGTGTAACCGGTTTCGTTGCTGTCTTGATCTTTCTTGCCGTTCTGGTTGTGGGTTTTGCCTACGAGTGGAAAAAAGGCGCGTTGGATTGGGAATGATCAGGTTTGACCGAGGATTAACGCAATGATTGAAGGCGTAATGAAGGAAGGCTTTATCACTACGAGTTACGACTCTGTGGTGAATTGGGCTAAAACTGGTTCGTTGTGGCCAATGACATTTGGTCTGGCATGCTGCGCTGTTGAAATGATGCATGCAGCCACTGCTCGGTACGATCTTGCTCGTTTTGGTGCTGAAGTTTTTCGCGCTAGTCCTCGTCAGTCCGATTTGATGATTGTTGCAGGCACATTGTGTAACAAAATGGCCCCCGCTCTGCGCAAGGTTTACGATCAGATGTCGGAGCCTCGTTGGGTGTTGTCGATGGGGTCATGTGCTAATGGCGGTGGCTATTACCATTACAGCTACTCCGTGGTTAGAGGCTGTGATCGTATTGTTCCAGTTGATGTCTATGTCCCTGGTTGTCCGCCGACTGCTGAGGCGTTGATTTACGGGATTATTCAATTGCAGCAAAAAATTCGCCGTACTAATACGATTGCCCGTGTTTGAGGGTCAGTATGACAGCTTTTGCTATTAGCCCAGAAAATCTCAAGAAAGCGGTAGTCGCAGTCTTGGGAGATAAAATTCGTCAAATCAGTGTGGCTCTTGATGAGTTGACTGTCGTAGTATCTGCAGCAAACTACCTGCAGGCTATGCAGCTTTTGCGTGATGCCCCAACTTGCAAGTTTGAGCAGTTGATTGACCTTTGTGGTGTCGACTATTCTACTTACGGTGACCGTCCGAACGATATTGCACGGTATTGTGTTGTTTCGCATTTGTTGTCGGTTTCGTTAAATCAGCGTATTCGGGTTAAAGTCTTTTGTCCCGATGATAATCTCCCATTGGTATCTTCTGTTGCCACTTTGTGGGAATCAGCCAATTGGTTCGAGCGTGAAGCATTCGATTTATTCGGTATTATTTTTGATGGCCACAACGATTTGCGTCGTATTTTGACCGACTATGGTTTCGTTGGGCACCCATTCCGCAAAGATTTCCCCCTTTCCGGGCATGTCGAAATGCGCTACGACGCTGATCAGCGCCGTGTCGTGTATGAGCCTGTGACCATTGAGCCGCGTGAAGTAACGCCACGCATTATTCGCGAAGATAAATACGGGGGACTGCACTGAGGTGCCTCGTGCCTTCTCTGGTAAATCATGGCTGAAATCAAAAACTATTCCCTGAACTTTGGTCCGCAGCACCCGGCAGCGCACGGTGTGCTGCGTCTTGTGCTTGAATTGGATGGCGAAGTTGTCCAGCGTGCGGATCCACACATTGGTTTGTTGCACCGTGCTACAGAAAAATTAGCGGAGCACAAAACTTTTATTCAGTCGCTTCCTTATATGGATCGTCTGGACTACGTTTCGATGATGTGCAATGAGCATGCTTATTGTCTCGCGATTGAGAAATTGTTGGGCATTGACGTACCGTTGCGTGCTCAGTACATACGCGTCATGTTTTCTGAGATTACACGGTTGTTAAATCATCTGATGTGGCTTGGTTCACACGGGAACGATTGTGGTAGCTCCACGATTCTGATTTATACATTCCGTGAGCGTGAAGATCTTTTTGACATGTACGAGGCAGTTTCTGGAGCCAGAATGCATGCTGCCTACTTTCGGCCTGGTGGTGTTTATCGTGATCTGCCAGACACGATGCCCCAATATAAGGCCAACAAAGTATGCAATGCTAAAACGTTAGAAATACGAAATCAGAATCGTAAGGGTTCATTGCTCGATTTTATTGATGACTTTACGCAGCGGTTTCCAGCTTGTGTTGAGGAATACGAGACTCTGCTAACTGATAATCGTATTTGGAAGCAGCGTACAGTTGGTATTGGTGTGGTCGATCCTGATCGGGCCTTGAATTTAGGAATGACCGGGCCTATGTTGCGTGGTTCCGGCATTGCTTGGGATTTGCGTAAAAAGCAGCCATACGATGTTTATGACCGTGTCGATTTTGATATTCCTGTCGGTAAAACAGGTGATTGTTATGATCGTTACTTGGTTCGAGTCCAAGAAATGCTTCAATCCAATCGAATTATTAAGCAGTGCGTCGATTGGCTGCGTGTTAATCCAGGCCCGGTAATTACTGAAAATCATAAAGTGGCTCCGCCTAGTCGTGAGGCTATGAAGTCCAATATGGAGGACTTAATTCACCACTTTAAGTTATTTACCGAAGGTTTCCATGTTCCCGAGGGTGAAGCTTACGCAGCTGTTGAACATCCAAAAGGTGAATTTGGTATCTATTTGGTCAGTGATGGTGCTAATAAACCATATCGGCTGAAGATCCGCGCCCCTGGTTTTGTCCATTTATCCACCCTCGATGAAATGTCTCGTGGGCATATGTTGGCCGATGTTGTTGCCATTATCGGCACTATGGATATCGTTTTCGGAGAAATTGACCGATGATTTCTGAAGCGACTCAAGCGCGTTTTGCACGTGAAGTAGCTAAGTACCCGCCCGAACAGAAACAATCGGCTGTTATGGCGTGTCTCTCTATTGTCCAGCAAGAACAAGGTTATGTAAGTGAAGCCAGTGAAGCATTCATTGGTGAATATCTTGGCATGCCTCAGATTGCTGTGCATGAAGTCACTACATTTTATAATATGTATAACCAACAAGCTGTTGGTAAATATAAGCTGGCAGTGTGTACTAATTTACCATGTTTGCTGCGTGATGGTGGTAAGGCGTTGGAGCATTTGGAGCATAAATTAGGCATTTCGATGGGGGAAACCACCTCAGATGGATTGTTTACTTTGCAACAATGCGAGTGTTTGGGTGCCTGTGCAGATGCTCCAGTGATGTTGGTGAATGATCGTAATATGTGCAGCTTTATGGGTAATGATAAGCTGGATCAATTGGTTGACAGCCTCAAAGCTGTGGAAGGTAAGCAATGACCTCAGCAGCTCAAATTCTTACCCAATTTCAAGCGGCAGGTATTGAAACTTGCTTTCATAATAGCCATATTGAGCCGCAAATTTACGCAGGTTTAAATGGTTCTAATTGGAATATTAAAGATTACGAGGCACGTGGTGGTTACCAAGCACTGCGAAAAATATTAGGCAAAGAAAACTCTGGTGATACCGAAGGTCTGACCCAAGATCAAGTGATCGCTATCGTTAAAGAGTCAGGTCTGCGTGGTCGCGGCGGTGCTGGTTTTCCGACGGGATTGAAGTGGAGTTTTATGCCACGTCAATTTCCTGGGCAAAAATACTTAGTCTGTAATTCAGATGAAGGTGAGCCAGGAACTTGTAAAGACCGTGATATTTTGATGTATAACCCACACATTGTTATTGAAGGCATGATTATTGCCGCATATGCAATGGGTATTAGTGTTGGTTATAACTATATTCACGGAGAAATTTTTCAGGTTTATGATCGTTTTGAGGATGCTCTTGAAGAGGCTCGTTCTTCTGGATATTTAGGTAGTCATATTTTAGGTAGTGGTTTCAGTTTTCAATTGCATGCACATCATGGATTTGGTGCATATATATGCGGCGAAGAAACAGCGCTATTAGAATCTCTCGAAGGTAAAAAAGGGCAGCCGCGATTTAAGCCACCATTTCCAGCAAGTTTCGGTTTGTATGGAAAACCTACAACCATTAATAATACCGAAACTTTTGGTGCTGTCCCATGGATTATTCGTAATGGTGGTGCTGCATATTTAGCATGTGGAAAACCAAATAATGGCGGTACAAAAATATTTTCTGTGAGCGGTGATGTAGAGAAGCCAGGTAACTATGAAGTTCCCATGGGTACGCCATTCGCTAAATTATTAGAGCTTGCAGGCGGTGTACGTCAAGGGAGAAAATTAAAAGCCGTAATCCCTGGCGGTTCATCATCTCCAGTGCTTCCTGCATCTATCATTATGGAATGTACGTTGGATTACGACTCAATTGCCAAGGCCGGTTCAATGCTTGGTTCTGGTGCCGTGATTGTTATGGACGATAGCCGTTGTATGGTTGAGTCTCTCAAGCGTTTATCGTATTTTTATATGCACGAATCCTGCGGTCAGTGTACGCCTTGTCGTGAGGGTACTGGGTGGCTTTGGCGCCTAGTTGACCGGATTCATCGAGGCAATGGAAAGCTCACAGACCTTAATGTTTTGGATTCGGTAGCAAGTGATATCATGGGACGCACAATCTGTGCACTTGGTGACGCTGCAGCTATGCCAGTTCGGGCTATGGTTAAACATTTTCGTCATGAATTTGAGGCGATGATCGAGCAAGCGAATCATCAGGCCGCAGCTTCCATCTGATCGCGAGAAAAGCATATGGTTGAAATTGAACTTGATGGTCAGAAAGTAGAAATTGCTGAAGGCAGTATGGTGATGCATGCTGCTGAAAAAGCAGGCACCTATATTCCACATTTCTGTTACCACAAGAAACTGTCTATTGCTGCCAGTTGCCGTATGTGTTTGGTGGAAGTAGAAAAAGCGCCAAAACCCATGCCTGCTTGTGCTACGCCAGTGACACAGGGTATGGTTGTACGAACAAAAACTGATAAAGCGATTAAAGCCCAGCGTTCAGTAATGGAGTTTTTGCTGATTAATCATCCGCTTGATTGTCCAATTTGTGATCAAGGCGGTGAATGTCAGTTGCAAGATTTAGCAGTAGGTTATGGCGGATATTCTTCACGGTATGAGGAAGATAAACGTGTTGTACCCCATAAAAATGTAGGACCGCTCATTTCTATGGAGGAAATGAGTCGTTGTATCCACTGCACTCGCTGTGTCCGTTTTGGGCAAGAGGTTGCTGGAGTGATGGAACTTGGAATGATTCACAGAGGTGAGCATTCTGAAATTACGCCTGTTACTGGTGAAACAATCAATTCAGAGTTGTCTGGAAATATGATTGATATTTGTCCTGTGGGGGCATTAACCAGCAAACCTTTTCGTTACAGTGCACGCACTTGGGAATTATCACGTCGTAAATCAATCAGTCCACACGACTCTACGGGCGCAAATTTAGTGGTTCAGGTAAAGAACCATAGAGTTATGCGTGTTTTGCCTCTGGAAAATGAAGATGTAAATGAGTGTTGGATTGCCGACAGAGACAGATTTTCTTATGAGGCATTAAATTGTTCTGATCGTCTCACGAATCCCATGCTTAAGCAAAATGGCGTATGGGTCGATGTGGACTGGCAAACGGCATTAGAGTACGTTGCCAATGGTTTAAAGAATATTAAAGTTGATCACGGCGCTGCCGCTATTGGTGCTTTAGTGAGTCCACATAGCACGTTAGAGGAACTGTATCTAGCTGGTGCTTTGGTTCGTGGTTTTGGTAGTGGCAATATTGATTACCGCCTCCGTAATGCTGAATTTCCATTACCAGAGGGTATTCGGTGGTTGGGTCGCTCGATTGCATCTCTATCTACATTGCAGTCTGTATTGGTTGTTGGCTCTAATCTCCGGAAGGATCATCCACTGTTTGCACAGCGGATTCGTCAGGCCGCTCGTAAAGGTTGTCGCGTAGCATCAATTGATTCTGTTATTCGTGATTGGGCTTTGCCTATTGCTCAGAGATTAACGGCTCCATCGGAATCATGGGTTCAAGCACTATCTGATATCGCTGCTGCTGTAGCAAAGGAGAAAAATGTTTCTCCACCCAATGCTATGGGTAGATCTAGTGATGTAGCTTTGGCTATAGCGCGTTCTTTAATTAGTGGAGATAAAAAAGCAATTCTATTGGGCAATGCAGCTGCCCATCATGCAAATGCTTCCACACTCTTAGCATTGAGTAATTGGATTGCTGATCAAACAAATTCCAGTGTTGGTTATTTAACAGAAGCGGCTAACACTGTTGGAGCACAATGGGTCAATGCATTGCCTGATCAGAATGGTTTGGATGCCGGTAAAATGCTTTCTGGTGGTTTGAAGGCAGTAATTTTATTGAATACTGAACCAGTTTTCGATAGTGCAATTGGCGCAAAAGCTGCTTCTGCATTGGCTCAGGCTGAAATGGTGGTTACTATGAGCCCTTTTAAAGCTAATATGGAATTTAGTGATGTCCTGTTGCCAATTGCACCATTCACTGAAACATCAGGTAGTTTTGTAAATGCTGAAGGTAATTTACAGAGTTTTCATGCTGTGGTTCGTCCATTAGGTGAAACCCGTCCAGCTTGGAAAGTTTTGCGTGTTTTAGGAAACTTACTCGGAGTGCCTAACTTTGATTTTGAAACATCTCAGGATGTGTTGTTCAAAGTTGCTGGTACTTCTTTTGAGGTGAGAGCTGGTGTACCAGAGGACAAATTGAGTAATACGACATGTTCCTCATTTTTGGCTGCGAAGGTTCATGATGTTGAGCCGGTTGTAGCATCTATCTATCAGTTAGATGGATTAGTTCGCCGTTCCTCATCGTTGCAATTAACAGCTGATGCTCGTTTGATGACTGAAGGAGCGCAGTCATGATTGATGGAATTTATAACAGCGGTTTAGGTTTGTTTTCACAAACATGGTGGGTTGCTGTCCTCTGGCCAGTAATTTGGATTTTATTAAAAATTGTTGTGATTTTGGCTCCATTGATGGGCGCTGTGGCCTATCTTACGCTTTGGGAGCGGAAGTTACTTGGGTTTATGCAGGTTCGACTTGGCCCTAATCGGGTCGGACCCATGGGCTTGTTACAGCCTATTGCTGATGCTTTGAAATTATTGACAAAGGAAATTATTCAACCGTCTGCAGCTAGCAAAGGCTTGTTTATTTTAGGGCCAGTAATGGCTATCATGCCTGCATTAGCTGCTTGGGTGGTTATTCCTTTTGGTCCAGATGTAGCACTTACCAATGTGAATGTTGGTGTATTGTTGGTAATGGCAATTACCTCAATTGAAGTCTACGGTGTAATTATCGCTGGCTGGGCTTCTAACTCTAAATATGCATTCTTAGGTGCTATGCGTGCATCTGCGCAAATGGTCAGCTATGAAATAGCCATGGGGTTTTGCTTCTTGGTGATCATTATGGTCTCAGGAAGCATGAATTTAACGCAAGTAGTCATGGGTCAAGCATCTGGATTCGCAGCAAGTCATGGATTAAATTTCATGTCTTGGAATTGGTTGCCATTATTTCCAATTTTTATTGTTTATTTGATTTCTGGTGTTGCAGAAACAAATCGTCACCCTTTTGACGTTGTCGAAGGAGAGGCTGAGATTGTTGCTGGGCATATGGTTGAATATTCCGGTATGGGATTTGCAATATTCTTTTTGGCTGAATATGCCAGCATGTGGTTGGTCTCCATTTTGGCTGTATTAATGTTTTTAGGTGGGTGGTTGTCGCCCATTGATAGTGCAATTTTCAACTGGGTTCCAGCTTGGATCTGGCTTGGTTTGAAGACTTTTTTGGTGGTTTCTATGTTTATTTGGATTAGAGCCACTTTCCCTCGATTCCGCTATGACCAAATTATGCGTTTAGGTTGGAAAATATTTATCCCTGTTACGTTAGTATGGTTAGTTTTGGTCGGTGGTTGGTTGCACTCACCATGGAACATTTGGAAATGAGCGGAGACCCACAAATGGCTGCCATTGCGACTGCGAATTTTTCCTTCAAGGATTTTTTTAAAAGCTTCATGCTTGTGGAGCTAGTTAAAGGAATGGCCTTGACTGGGCGTTATGCCTTTCGGCGTAAGGTGACGGTGCAATTTCCAGAGGAAAAAACACCGTTATCACCAAGATTCCGTGGATTGCATGCTCTGAGGCGCTACGAGACTGGAGAGGAACGTTGTATTGCTTGTAAGCTTTGCGAAGCAGTTTGTCCCGCAGTTGCTATTACAATCGAGTCAGATGTTCGCGAAGATGGTTCACGCCGTACAACACGCTACGATATTGATCTAACAAAGTGTATTTTTTGTGGCTTTTGTGAAGAAAGTTGCCCAGTAGATTCTATTGTCGAGACTCAAATTCTTGAGTATCACGGTGAAAAACGAGGCGATCTGTATTTCACTAAAGATATGTTGCTAGCTGTTGGTGATCAGTATGAAGACCAAATTGCTGCAGCAAAAGCTGCCGATGCTAAGTACCGCTGACACAGCATTAAATTAACAAGCCAGAACTCAGAACTCTAAAAAGAACCTATTCATGGACGCCAAGACTGGTTTTTTCTATCTATTTTCGATTGTGCTGCTTTACGCAGCTTTCCGTGTGATTACAGCACGCAATCCGGTACACGCAGTTTTGCACTTAATGCTTGCTTTTTCACAAGCAGCGGGAATATGGTTGCTCCTAAAAGCAGAATTTTTAGCAGTTGTACTAGTTCTTGTTTATTTGGGTGCTGTTATGGTGCTCTTCCTATTTGTCGTCATGATGCTCGATATTCATGTTGATGTACTACGACAAGGTTTTTGGAGGCATTTCCCCTTGGCTGCTACTATCGGTGCACTAATTGCACTCGAAATGATTGCTGTGTTGATGGGAGGTTTTGGTGGTATGGATGAACCAAAGTCACTAGCAATTGCCCTTGATCCGGCTGGGACAACAGTGCAATATTCAAATGCTAAGGCCTTGGGTAAGTTGATGTATACAGAGTATCTTTATCCTGTTGAAGCCGCTTCGGTTATTTTGCTTGTTGCAATGGTTGCCGCCATTGCCCTGACTCTGCGTCGTCGTAAAGATACTAAAACCATTAATCCTGCGATCCAAGTTCGTGTGCGTGCAAGCGATCGAGTCGAAGTTGTTCAGATGACTGCAACAAAGAAGTTTCAAGATGAACCTAATCTGTCGGCCAATATTCAGGAGAAGACAGTATGACTTTAACATTAGGACATTTTCTCTCCTTAGGGGCAATGTTGTTTTCCCTAGCAGTTATTGGTATTTTTCTTAATAGAAAAAATCTAATTGTTCTGTTGATGGCTATTGAGTTGATGTTGTTGGCCGTAAATATGAATTTTGTTGCTTTTTCCCACTATTTGGGTGATATGCATGGACAGGTTTTTGTATTTTTTATATTGACAGTAGCAGCGGCTGAATCGGCCATTGGCTTAGCCATCTTAGTACTGCTATTCCGCAATAAGTCCAACATTAATGCGGACACCCTCGACACCCTCCGCGGTTGATCTGACGGATATGCAAGGTTCTCCACAATGAGTCAAACCCTCTCTGCTTCAACTCTTCTGGCTGTTCCACTGGCACCACTAGTGGGTGCTGTATTCGCTGGTATTTTTGGTACAGCCTTTGGTGGCAACTGGATTGGTCGTCGTGTTTCTCACACCATTACCATTACAGGTGTTTTGGTGGCGTTTATTCTTTCTGCGATGACATTAAAAAGTGTCGCTTTAGATTCCGCGCGCTTCAATGAGACACTTTATACTTGGATGGTTGTTGGAGATCTAAAAATGGAGGTGGGATTTCTCATCGACAGTTTGACTGCGATGATGATGTGCGTGGTGACATTCGTGTCGCTTATGGTACATATTTATACAATTGGCTATATGGAAGAGGATGATGGATATAATCGCTTCTTTTCTTATATTTCGCTTTTTACATTTTCTATGCTCATGCTTGTTATGAGCAACAATTTGCTTCAATTGTTTTTTGGTTGGGAAGCGGTTGGTTTAGTTTCTTATTTGTTGATTGGTTTTTGGTTTAATAAACCATCTGCTATTTTTGCAAATATGAAGGCTTTTTTGGTTAACAGAGTTGGTGATTTTGGTTTTATTTTGGGTATTGGCCTTATCGCTGCCTATTCTGGTACTCTTAATTACAGCGAAATATTTTCAAAATCTGGTCAACTTGGTGCACTTTCCTTTCCCGGAACGGATTGGATGTTGATTACGGTTATTTGCATTTGTTTATTTATCGGTGCTATGGGGAAGAGTGCTCAATTCCCTCTGCATGTATGGCTTCCGGATTCGATGGAAGGCCCGACTCCTATTTCAGCATTAATTCATGCTGCTACCATGGTGACTGCTGGTATTTTTATGGTAGCGCGTATGTCGCCGTTGTTTGAGTTATCAGATACAGCTTTGAACTTTATTTTGATAATTGGTTCGATTACTGCTTTGTTTATGGGATTTCTGGGGATTATCCAGAATGATATTAAACGCGTTGTTGCCTATTCAACTCTGTCTCAATTGGGCTATATGACGGTGGCATTGGGTGCATCTGCCTATTCTGTCGCTGTATTTCATCTGATGACGCATGCGTTTTTTAAAGCCCTTCTCTTCCTGGGTGCTGGTTCAGTAATTATTGGCATGCACCATAACCAAGATATTCGATGGATGGGTGGTGTTCGAAAATATATGCCAATTACGTGGGTTACTTCACTTTTAGGTTCTCTTGCTTTAATTGGTACGCCGTTATTCTCTGGTTTTTATTCTAAAGATAGCATTATTGAAGCTGTCCATTTTAGTAATCTGCCTGCTGCTGGTTTTGCCAATTTTGCCGTTTTGGCTGGTGTCTTTGTTACGGCATTTTATTCGTTCCGTATGTATTTTTTGGTTTTCCATGGAAAAGAGCGTTACGATCAAAACCCGGATGCCCACCACGACCACCACGACGATAAACCTCATGAATCACCTTGGGTTGTTACCATTCCATTGGTTCTTCTAGCAATACCGTCGGTGTTGATTGGATTTATCGCCATTCAATCAATGTTGTTTGGTGATTTCTTCAAAAATGTTATCTATATAGATGCTATGCGTCATCCAGCCATGGATAAGATGGCGGAGATCTTTCATGGTCCAGTAGCAATGGCTACACATGGATTGATGTCGCTCCCGTTTTGGTTGGCCTTATCAGGAGTAGCGCTTTCGTACTATATGTACATGATTAATCCAAGATTGCCTGCTGCTATTAAAAGAAATTTCATGCCAGTTTTCATGCTGCTTGAAAATAAGTATTATCTTGATTGGATTAATGAGAATATTTTGGCACGCGGTGCCCGTGCATTGGGGGTAGGTTTGTGGAAGGGTGGCGATCAGGCAGTGATTGATGGCACAATTGTCAATGGCTCTTGGAAGCTTATTGGTTGGATTGCAGGGCTGGTTCGCCGGATGCAGACGGGGTACGTTTACCACTATGCATTGGTCATGCTATTGGGCATTTTTGTCCTCATGACTTGGTTTGTCTGGCTCAACAAGTAGGAGAAAAACAAAAATGGGTTTGTTGAGTCTTGCTATCTGGACGCCCATCGCGTTTGGTGCGCTGTTGCTGGCCTTAGGACGTGATGAACACGTCCGGGCTGTTCGATGGCTTGCACTGATCGGTGCGCTGATAGGGTTTTTTGTTACGTTACCGTTATATAGTGGCTTTAAATTGGGTACTGCTTCCATGCAGTTCTCAGAAAAAGCCCGTTGGATTGACAGTTTCAATATTTTTTACCATCTGGGGGTGGATGGAATATCTTTTTGGTTTGTCCCGCTTACAGCATTTATTACAGTTATTGTAGTGATCGCTTCATGGGAAGCTATTACTGAGCGAGTCAATCAGTACATGGGGGCCTTCCTCATTTTGTCCGGCCTCATGATTGGTGTTTTTAGCGCGCTTGATGGAATGCTGTTTTATGTATTCTTTGAAGCTACACTAATCCCTATGTACCTTATTATTGGTATCTGGGGTGGGCCAAATCGAATTTATGCAGCTTTCAAGTTTTTCTTGTATACGCTGTTGGGTTCTTTGTTGATGCTAGTAGCGTTAATTTATCTTTACCATCAGTCCGGCGGTAGTTTTGATATTGCGGCTTGGCATAAACTGCCATTGAATGGTCGTACACAGACGCTCTTGTTCTTTGCTTTCTTTGCGGCTTTTGCTGTTAAAGTTCCAATGTGGCCAGTGCATACATGGCTTCCTGACGTTCACGTTGAAGCGCCAACAGGTGGATCGGCAGTTTTGGCTGCCATTATGTTAAAGCTTGGAGCTTACGGGTTCTTGCGTTTTTCAATGCCGATTGCTCCTGATGCTGCACGTGAGTGGGCGTGGTTCATGGCCGCGTTATCACTGGTAGCTGTTCTGTATGTTGGTTTGGTGGCAATGGTGCAAAAAGATATGAAGAAGCTTGTTGCTTATTCGTCTGTTGCTCATATGGGTTTTGTCACCTTAGGTTTCTTTGTTTTCAATGACTTAGGTGTGTCTGGTGGTCTGGTTCAAATGATTGCCCACGGCTTTGTTTCAGGCGCCATGTTCTTATCGATTGGTGTTTTATACGATCGTATGCATTCTCGTGAAATTGCTGATTATGGTGGCGTTGTTAACACCATGCCTAAATTTGCTGCTTTTGCTTTGTTGTTTACTATGGCAAATTGTGGACTTCCAGGAACAGCAGGTTTTGTGGGTGAGTGGATGGTTATTTTGGCAGCAGTAAAATCAAATTTTTGGGTTGGCGCAGCTGCTTCTACAGCATTGATATGGGGCGCTGCATACAGTCTTTGGATGTTCAAGCGCGTTTATCTCGGCCCTGTTGGCAATGAAAATGTTAAGGCTTTGCTTGATATTGATCGACGTGAATTCTTCATCCTGGCGTTGCTTGCATTTGCCGTTTTGTATATGGGTTTGTACCCACGTCCATTCACTGATGTGATGGATGCCTCCGTGGCTGACCTGCTTAAGCATGTAGCATTGTCCAAGCTGAACTAAACTGAGAGACTTGAGATGATTGACAACATCAGTTGGCTTGCGATTTACCCAGAGATACTGCTATTAGTCATGACCTGCGTCATCGCACTGGTAGATTTAGGTGTGAATAGTACGCGTCGTACAGGAACTTATGTTCTGACCATGCTTACATTGGCAGTGGTAGCTGTTCTGCAGGGTATGTATGCAAGCAGTGGTAATACTTTTTATGGCTTTGGCAACATGGTTGTCAGCGATGCCATGGGTAATTGGCTCAAGTGCTTTGCAACCGTAGCGATGATGGTTACATTGATTTATGGCCGTCCTTATGCCGCTGATCGTGGAATGCTGCGTGGTGGTGAGTTGTTTACACTGGGGTTGTTTTCGTTGCTTGGCATGTTTATCATGATCAGCGGAAATAACTTTCTTGTAATTTATTTAGGATTAGAGCTATTGACGTTGTCGAGCTATGCATTGGTGGCATTGCGTCGTGATCACACTACGGCTACTGAAGCTGCCATGAAATATTTTGTTCTTGGCGCTATGGCTAGTGGCTTTTTACTTTATGGCCTATCTATGTTGTACGGGGCCACTGGATCATTAGATATTGGCAATGTTTTTAAAGCTGTAAACTCTGGTCAGATTCACCATCAAGTTTTGGTATTTGGTGTTGTATTTATTGTTGCAGGCTTAGGTTTTAAACTCGGTGCCGTTCCATTTCATATGTGGGTTCCAGATGTCTACCAAGGTGCACCTACCGTTGTTACTCTGATGATTGGCGGTGCTCCAAAGTTAGCTGCATTCGCTATTTTGATGCGTCTTTTGGTGGATGGTTTACTGCCACTGGCTATCGATTGGCAGCAGATGTTAGCTGTTTTGGCAATTGGTTCTTTGCTAGTCGGGAATTTGGCAGCCATTGCACAGACTAATCTTAAGCGTATGCTGGCTTATTCGACGATTTCACAGATGGGTTTTGTGTTATTAGGATTACTATCTGGTGTCGTTAATGGAAATGTAGATGCCTCCACCATTGAGGGTGCGTACAGTGCCTCGATGTTTTATGTTATTACTTATGTATTGACTACGTTGGCTGCATTTGGCGTTATTCTACTGTTGGCTCGGGATGGTTTCGAAAGTGAAGAGATTTCCGATATGGCTGGATTAAACCAGCGTAGTCCACTTTACGCTGCTGTTCTTGCCGTGTGTTTGTTTTCAATGGCCGGTATTCCTCCGTTGGTTGGCTTCTACGCTAAATTAGCTGTGTTACAGGCCCTTATGGCATCTGGTCAAGGCCTTTACATTGGATTAGCAGTTTTTGCTGTGGTAATGTCTTTGATTGGTGCTTTTTATTATCTGCGTATCGTCAAGGTAATGTATTTTGATGCACCTCTCACCGTCACACAGGTGTCAGCTTCGTTGGAGGTTCGTGTAGTTTTGACTATTAACGGCGCACTGGTTCTTGGCCTTGGTATCTTGCCTGGTGGCTTGATGACTTTGTGTACCGATGCTATCGTTCGCTCTTTAGCGACCTGATGTGAAGTGTCACAGGTAAATTCAATCTGGATTGTCATTTTGGCCGCATGTATTGCGGCCAATTTGCCATTTTTAACCCATCGTTCTTTTCTGGGTATTGGCCCTGTCTTTAGTCCATATAAGAAATTTCCAGTTCGTATTCTGGAACTCTTGATTTTTTACGTTTTGGTTGGTTGTTTGGCGCTATTTTTTGAGAAAAGTGCCGGACAAATTTTTCCCCAAAGTTGGGAGTTTTATGCCATTACAGGAACATTGTTTGTTACTTTGGCATTTCCTGGTTTTTCTTACAGGTATCTAGTGCGCCATCGGAATGTTGACTAATTATTGACTAATGCTTTCCTTGATTAAAATTTTTAACCGTACCATCGTCTGTAGTACGGTTTTTTTGTTTTTATTTTTAGCAGGGTGTACTGTTCCTAGTAAGGCATTTGCACCACAAGAAAACTTTGGTTCGGTCGCTACTTATTCTCGATTGTTTGATGCATCTCCAAATCAAACGTGCGAAGCCGCACGGCGTGCTTTGCTTAGCCAAGGTTATATTGTTGATACGACAACCCTGGCTTTGGTTGAAGGGAAGAAAAACTTTCAACCGGATTCTGAATCTCATTTGCAAATGATGATTCGAGTGGTATGTGTTCCTGAAAGCAATAATGGAAAGATAAGCTTAGGTTTTGTATCTGCACTGCAAGATCGGTACACACTCAAAAAAACTAATAGCTCGGCTAGTTTAGGTGTTGGTGCTATAGGTTCTGTATCGTTACCTTTTATGGCTGGGAGTGAGGCTATGGTAAAAATTGGTAGTGAAACTATTGCGAGTGAAGATTTTTACGAAAGCTTTTTTGATCTTGTGAAGCGTTATTTAGCAGTTGATGAGGTTTCTGATTGAAAGTTTATCTTTATATAACGGTAGTCATAATTTAGTCCACTGAGCACTCCAATTGGGTAGCATCTCAGGTGGCATTGGATGGGCAATTCCATAACCTTGGGCTAATTCACAGCCCATGTCTAGTAAAAGCTCGCCATGGGCTGTGCTTTCTACACCTTCTGCAATCACTGTTCGTTTGAATGCTTCTGCTAATCCCATAATTCCTTTGACAATTGCTAAGTCATCAGGATCATCAAGCATGTCGCGAATAAAACTTTGGTCAATTTTTAATTGATCTGCAGGAAGTCTTCTTAAGTAAGTCAGTGATGAATATCCTGTGCCAAAGTCATCGAGTGCAAATTTTATTCCAATATTTTTACATGCAGTAATAATGCTTGCTGCTGTGGTAATGTCCTCTAGAGTGCTTGTTTCTAGTATTTCAAGTTCTATTATATTAGAAGATAGTTGTGGATATTTGATTTGACGATCATAAAGGCGCTGAACAAAGCCATGGTTTTGTAATGAAACTGCACTTATGTTGATGCTAACAGGGGTAGAAAATCCATGAGTTTTCCATTCTACTAATTGTTCAAATACTTTGTCGATTACCCATTCATCAAGTTCAGCTGCAGCAGATTTTCCTTCTAAAATTGGTAAAAAATGACTAGGTTCCAGTAATCCTTTTTCAGGATGCTGCCAACGAATAAGTGCTTCACTTCCTATTATTTCGTTTGTTCTTATATTGACTTTTGGCTGATAATACAGAACGAATTCATTGTTGTGTAATGCCCTGATAATTCCGATAAGTTGTTCGGTATGGGTATTAATAGTAATATCATTCTTAATGTCGAAGATGTGGTAGCAATTTTTCCCTGCTTGTTTTGCTTGATACATTGCCTGATCTGCGTGGCGCATGAGTTGTTCGGCATCAGCTGCATCCTGCGGAAAAATTGTCACGCCTAAACTGGCTGATACCTGCAGCATTATTTTCCCAAAGGGAACTGGCTCGGCAGCGGCTTGTAGCATCCGCTCTAGTACTGGCACGTAATTATTACTATTTTCGAGTCCAGCCAGTACGGCAATAAATTCATCTCCACCAATTCGTGCCAACGTATCCCCTTCGCGCAGTGCATTTTTTAGACGTTGTGCCAATGAAATCAGCAATAAATCGCCCACATCGTGCCCATGCCGGTCATTGATTGATTTGAATCCATCTAAATCGAGAAATACAACTGCCAACAGAGAGTCTGAGCGTTGGCATTGGGCCATTGCTTGGCGTAGGCGATCAGAGAGTAAGACCCGATTAGGAAGATTGGTTAGTGGATCGTAGTGGGCGATATGCTCTAACTCTTGCTGGTGTTCTTTCTGAAGGGTGATGTCGCTGAATAATCCAACGTAATTTAGTGCTTGGCCGTCATCGTCATAGACTGTGCCGATGGTGAGCATCTCAGCGTACAAACTGCCATCTTTGGTATGGTTCCATAGCTCGCCGTACCAGTGGCCTTTGCTTGTGAGCGATTGCCACATGGCTTTGTAAAAATCTGGGCCTTGTCGATCTGATCGTAAGAACCGGGGGTTGCGACCTAGTACCTCTTGAGAAGAATAACCAGTGATTCTGGTAAAGGTTTCGTTCACATCAACAATGTTGCCTTGGACATCGGTGATGATGATGCCTTCGCGTGCATGGGTAAAAACGCTTGCAGCTAGTTGTAAGCGCTTCTGGTCGGCTTTGCGTTGGGTCACGTCGCGTGCAATGAGTACAAATCCAGATTTCTCTTCTGATGATGCCGACGTCCCCCCATTTTCAGTAGCACTGGGCTTTGGAGTCCGGGGTTAATTTAACTCGTTTCTGAATCAGGGTCT
>JAIEMS010000005.1 GCA_019751915.1 Burkholderiaceae bacterium | reverse complement strand
GCTGTAGTTCTCGGGCTTGCTGTGCATCTGCGTACCTTACTGGATGACAGGTGTTGCACTTCAGTTTTGAATCCGCCATCATGAAAATGTTCTAATTTATGCGAATAACAATTTCGCATTCAATGGATTTGAAAAAACATTTCAAACATATTCAAATCCAGACAACGACCCAAAAGGAGAATGGTCTTCTGATTCATTATCTTGCGCCAAAAATTACATCGAACGCCAAAATTTATTTTATCCAATAAAAGATCCAAAAACAGGAATTTATTATCCATGTAATCCAGAAAGAGTTTGGGTTTATGCTTCAAAAGAAAAAATCAGTGAAGGGCAGATTCTACGTGCAAATACAATGGAAGAATGTATTGCAGCCGAAAGAGTAATTTTCCCAACAAATCAACGCATTGAAACATGGAACTCAATAGATGAAATCTATGCAGCAATAGAAAGCGGAAATGTTCCTGGAAGCGGCAAAACCCTGATGATTCGTAGGGAAATACCAAATTTAGATTTCTGGATAGGGAAACCGATTGGCTTTGGTAGACCGAGATTCAAAAGATATAAGTCAGATTTACAAAATGCCACAAGACCATTATCTAGTTGGATCATCCCAAATTCCGAAAAGAATTTATACGATGCGCCTGAAAGTTTAATTTCTGGAAGCAACCAAGAAGGTGCTCGTGATATTTTAGCTAATTTTGGAACAAAAGTATTTCACTACCCCAAACCTCTTTCCCTGATTCAAGGGCTACTGGCCCAAGCCACCCGCCCCGGCGATACCGTGCTGGATTTTTTTGCGGGCAGTGGCACCACCGGCCAAGCTGTTTTGGCCCTCAATGCCCAAGACGGCGGCGGGCGGCGCTTTATTTTGTGCAGCAGCACCGAAGCCACGGCCAAAGAACCGGGCAAAAACCTCTGCCGCGATGTCTGCGCCGAGCGCCTGCGCCGCGTCATCACCACCCACGGCTACGATGCCAGCTTTGCCTACCTGCAACTGGACAAAATCGAAGCCGCCGATACCGCCTTTGAAGCCACGCCAGAACACGCCCATCTGCTTATTTCAATGCGAGAAACGGCCACAGCCCCTGCCCATATTGCCTCAGAAGCTATTCAAATCATAGCAACCAGCGGCGACTGGCTCACAGTCTTGTGCTGGCACATGACCCCCCACATCGTCGAGGAACTGGCCGCTTTGCCCGCCGCTTACGGAGCCAGTCGGCTGGCCGTGTTTTGCCCCCGCCCCAAAGGGCTGCCCGCCTTGTTGCAAGTGCACGGCATCGAGGCCAATGCTTACTCGATCAACGATGCGCTGCTCAAAGGCCAAACCAGCAAATCCAAAGGGAATGCAGCATGAACACCACCGCCCCCGTCACGATGGCAAGCATTGCCATGCCCGCCCAAAGCACGGCGGTGCAACCCGAGGCGTTTCAGCGCGATTTAATCGACGACATGACCCGCGCCCTGCTGCGCCAGCCCTCGCCGCCGTGCTTGTTGCGTGCGCCGACGGGCTCAGGCAAAACTTTTGTCATCAGCCAAGTCTTGGAGCGCATCAGCGCCGAGCGCAATGTGTTGTGGTTTTGGTTTGTGCCCTTTGTGACGCTGGTGCAGCAGACTGAAGATGCACTCTGTGCCAATGCCACCAGCTTGGCCCCAACAGCCCTCAACACAGGCCGCAACCAAGAGGCCCATGCGGGGATGGTGTTGCTTTCGACGGCCCAAGGCGTGGCCCGGGCACAGTCGCGCACCAAGGGCTACGATGCCGACGGCGACGACAACACCCGCACCATTGCCGAGTTTGTCGCCCGTGCCAAAGCGCAGGGGCTGCAAATAGGGCTGGTGGTCGATGAGGCCCATATTGCCCTCGATAAAGGCACCGAATTTGGCAAATTTGCCCACTGGCTGCACGCCGACTATTTGCTGATGGCAACGGCCACACCCAAAGACGAACGGCTCAACGACTTTTTGAAAAATGCAGGCTACAGTGCTCAAGTGGGCTTTGCGGTCAGCCGCGACGAGGTGGTCAAAGCCCGGCTGAACAAAAAATACATCGAAGCGGTGGTCTACAGCCTCGGCGAAACGATGGCGCACATCACCGACCTGCGCCGCACCGTGCTGCGCCAAAGCTGGCGGCGCAACCGTGAAATCGAAAAGACTTTGCAGGCGGCCAAAATCAACGTCGTACCGCTGCTGCTGGTGCAGGTGGCCAATGGCAATCACACGGTAGATGAAGCTGCCGATGACCTGATGCGCTTGTGCGGTGTACCGCCCGAAGCGATTGGCCGCCATTCCTCGGACGACCCCGACCCCGTGCTCATGGCAGCCATTGCCAACGACACCACCAAGCGGGTACTGATTTTTAAACAATCGGCGGGAACGGGATTCGATGCGCCACGCGCTTTTGTGTTGGCAAGCATAAAACCGGTCAACGATGCCGATTTTGCGATGCAGTTTATTGGCCGCATCATGCGCGTGGCGCGTCCGGTGCGCGATGCGTTCGGCCAGCAGCACGAAATTCCCGCCGATTTGAACACCGCTTATGTCTATTTGGGCAATGCACAGGCGCAGGCCGGGTTTGAAGCTGCTGTCAAAGCCACCACCGAAGTAAAGAACCAATTGGAAGGCCAAACCGAAAAACTGCTGGTGCGGCACACCCAATCGGGCGCGGTGGTCTATACCAACCGTCCAACCGAACAAGAGCCTGTGGCTTTTGATTTACCCCTGCCCGATCAACCTGCCCCCACAGCAGCGCAGGCACTGGCCCAAGCGGGGCATTTGGGCGATCAGGTGGCGCTGTTTCAGCACAGCGACGACAGCGATACTTTGACAGCATCTACCGCTGTGCCAGAGCAAGCCAGCACGTACCCTATCGATGCGGTGGTACGCCACAAAGCCAGCAGCGCTAACAAAAAGGCACAACCCCTGCCCACCCGCGACGAAGTGATGGCCCAATTACAGCAGCATGGCTTGCGTACCTACCCGCGCAAGCAAGGGTTAGAAAAGCTGGGCCGCTGCTTCAAAACCGAAGAAAAGCCCGAATTGGATGGGATGTCGGAGATTTCCCGGGCCGTGGCAACGCGGCTGTCGCTGGAAGAAAACAATTTGCGCGCCACGGCTGTCAAAGCGGCACTCAACCGCATCAAAGAAATTGAGCGCCATACCGAGCTGACCACTGGCGCTACCTATACCCAAGAAATTCAAGTCTTTACCGACCGCAACGCCTTGGCCCGCGAAGCAATGGCGACCCTGCGTGCCTTGCCGCAAGCCGAAGAGGAAGACTACAAAATCATCGTGCAAGTGTTAGCGCACCGTTTGCGTACCGACATCGACGAAGCTGTTGAAAACTTATCCGAAGAAATGCAGCCCACCGAGACCGAGCGCCAGCGACTGGCCCGCGACGCAGCGCATTGGGTGATTTTGAAACAAGGGCAAACGCTGTGCGAAGAGATGTTTAGCGAAATTGCCCAGCGCGCTCGACTCATTGATGCCAAACCGTTGCCCGATGTGATGGTCTTTCCGGCAGGAATCGCGCTAGAGCCGTCAGAGAAAAACATCTACGGGGTACTGCCACCCTCACGCGCCGATGCCGAGCGCATCGACAAAGAGCTGTTCATGGACGACCGCCTGTGGATGACCGATAAAACCCACACCGTCACCGATGGCGAATGGATACAGGGACAGTTTGATGGTGCTTGGTTTAGCAACCCGTTAGAAAATGCTTTTTCGCGGGCATTGGATCGGGCAAACTTTGTGGTGTGGTGGCACCGCAACCCCAATAAAAAGCCCTATGCCGTGCGTGTAGTACGGGCCGAACACGACCATTATTTCTACCCTGATTTTGTTGTGTGTGTACGCCACCATCCCGGTGACGAACCCATACAACGCTTGCTTGAAACTAAAAATGACATCAAAGATGCCTCGTACAAGGCCAAGCACTGGCCTGCACGCTATGGCAAGGTGCTGTTTTTAACCCCCGATGGCAACCGGATGCGCTGGGTCAATGCTGACGGCAGCATGGGCACAGCGGTTGATCTGGACGATATGCAAGCCGTACTGAACCAACTCGCCGCCACCCGGCCTGTCGCAGGCTAAATTTATGCTCTTTTTGGCATAAAGCCCTGCCTGGGATTGTATGGGCAGCTATCAATTTTGACTGCCCCAGCGCCCCATGCGGTGCGCCAGCTCCACCGCTGAGTTGACTTGGAGCTTTTCAAAAATATTGGCGCGGTGAAACTCTACCGTGCGCTGGGTGATGCCCAAATGGTCGGCAATGTTCTTGTTGTAGTGGCCTTGCAAGAGCTGCTCTAGCACCTCGCGCTCGCGGGCGCTCAGGGCGGCCAATGCCTGCTGAAATTGCAGCCGCTCTTGGCCCTGCGTGTGCAGCGTCTGGGCCACCACGCAAGCGGCCTCGACCTTGTCCACCAGCAGGTTGTTTTGGAACGGTTTTTCTAAAAAATCCCAAGCCCCGTCTTTCACTGCGGCCACGGCCATGCCCATATCGCCGTGGCCGGTCAAAAACAGCACCGGCCACGGCCAGCCCAGCGCCTTCAGGCGCGCAAACGTCGCCAGCCCCGACAGCGGCTCCATGCGAATGTCCAGCAGCATCACGCAGCAATCCCATGTCGGGCTGGCCGGGCGCAGCGATTGCAAAAATACATCGCCACCGGCCCAACTGCACGTTGGCAAGCCACGCGAATCGAGCAACCACGCCAAGCCCTCCCGAAAATCGGGGTCGTCATCAACGATGTGTACGGTGGTTGGTTTCATGGGTTGGGGCAGTTGCGCGGTAGCCAAAGGGTAAATTTTGCCCCGTGCAGCGCAGCGCTATGCTCGACCTCAATGCGGCCATGGTGGGCCTCGATGATGGAGCGGCAAATCGACAGCCCCATGCCCATACCACCGCTCTTTTGGCTGGCAAAGGCATCAAAAATGCTCTGCTGCTGCTCCGGGGGCACGCCCGGCCCACTGTCTTCGGTGCAAATGCCGATCATGGAGTCGGACTCTCGCACACTGACGCGAACGCGCGCGGCGGGTCGCGCCGCCTGCGTGGCCCACTCGGTAGCGTTCAACACGATGTTGTGCAGCGCGTGCTCTAGCAGCAGGCCATCGGCAGGCAAGGTGCATTCGGTGGCGGGCAAATGCAGCTCCAGCGCCAGACCTTGGGGCAAAGGCACATGGCCGACCACCCGGGTGATGAAAGCCATTAACTGCAGCGGCTGGCGGGTCATTTCTTGTCGGCGGGCAAAGGCATTGACGCGCTGGATGACCCGGCCCGCTTTTTGGGCCAAGCGCTCCATGCGCTCGACCACTGGGGTGGTTTCGTCGAGCGTGATGCGGCCCTCGCGCAGCCGGTTCAGCAGGCCATTGGCAAAGCTGCTCAGTGCGCCCAGCGGCTGGTTGAGTTCGTGGGCCAGCGTGGAGGCCACCGCGCCAACGGCAATCAAGCGCCCCGATGATTCGAGAATTTCTTGCCGCCGCGCAGCCATGCGGTCAAGCCGGTGGCGCTCGGTCATATCGAGCACCGAATCCATCCAACCGATGACCGTGGCATCCATCAACGTCAGCGGCGCACTGTGTACCAGCACCTCCAACAGGTGGCCTTGGCGGTGGCGCAGCTGCATTTCGAGGCCCACTTGCTGCTCCAAAGGCTGTGCCGTGTGCTGGCGCAGCAGCGTAAATTCATCGCCCTGATCGGCAGGCCAATAGGAAGCTGCCCCAGCCCCTTCGGTCAACAGCTCTTGCGCCGACCAGCCCAGCAGATGGCAAAAGGCCTGATTGACATAAATCAGCCGCCCCTGCAAATCCCAAGCCCGCAGGCCCAGCGTGACCGAGCGCTCCATTGCCGTGCGCAAGGCAATTTGTGTTTGTAACCGTGATTCGGCCCGCTGGCGCAGCGCTGTATCGCGCCACAAAAAATACATGGCGACCAGCATTCCGACCAAACACACCAGCGTGACGCTAAAAAACAGGCGCGGTGCCAGCGCGGTCGGGTTGCTCAGGCTGCGAACGGCCAGCTCTAAAGGCGCACCGGGCAAATGGACGGGGGCCAAATAAACCACCGCATGCTCAGAGGGCTGAACTCGGTTGACCGATGTGGCATCGTCGGCCAATGCCACGGCGTGCTCTTGCAGAAACCACGGCGGAATCACCGCTGCCAATGCCGGTTCGAGGTCAATGGTGGCAACGTAGTCGCCCAGAAAACGCCCCTGTTCAAACAACGGCACCGCCAGCCACAAAATTTTGTCCGCAGCGCCCTGTGCATCCGGCAAAGGCCGACCATAGGCCGCGCGCTGCAAGCCTCTGGTGGTTTCGAGCATGGTGGCAAAAGTCTCTGTACCGCCAGTCTCCCCCCTAGATGCCCCGCCAACCTGCAAAAAAGGCTGCCAGTGCGGGGAACCTGCCGCCACCCAGCCGTGGTGCAGCACCACTGCCGGGCTGCGCCACAACTGGCCTGCATGCAGTGCTGGTGCAACGGCACCATCGGTGCGCTGTGTTTGCAACGCCAACACCGCCAAATCGCCCTCTAAGCGGCGCAAATGAAAACGCAGGGTTTGGTCAAGCCATTGGGCATCGGCACTGCGTTGGCGTGCTTCTTCTTCGGTCTCGACGCTGCGTAAAAACAGCGCCAGCACCACCGTCGATACCGCGACAAGGAGCAACATACCCACCAACCAAACAATGGCCCGGCGGTGCAATGCCGAAGAAGGCCGGGTATCTAGCTCCAGCAGCGCGAAGTCGATCGGTGGCGCAGTCACTGGATCCATCTTGGGACTTATTTGTTTTCCTCTGAAAACTCAGCGATCCAGCGTGCGACATCTTCCGGCAAGTAACCCCGATGAAAGTGCCTGCGCCAAGGGTAAGCACTCTGATGAGAGCCATCTTTCATTTTAATTTTATTGGTATCACAAATGTATTTTGCTGGGGAACCTACAACTACCGTATTGGGATCGACATTTTTTGAAACCGAGCTATGCGCACCAACCAATGCGCCCTCCCCCACTGTCACACCGGGAAGTATCACTGACATCGTAGCTATGGCAGCATAATCTTCCACGGTCACCCCCATCATTATGTTGCTTGGAGGATTGGGATCATTGGTCAAAACAACATAGGGAAATATCCAAACATAATTTTTTATCTTTGAATGTTGACCAATATGAACATTGCTATGAAATTTTACAAAATTTCCGATTTCACAAGTTCCCTGTATATCCCCCAAGGTGCCAATCTGAAAGTTGCAACCTGCGATGGTTTTCTCTCTGACTGTTACTCTGTGCCCAGTAACCAAATTATCTCCAAATGAAGAACCCTCATAAAAAACACTGTGCGATCTAATGAGACTATTTTTACCTATGACCAGTGGACTACTATCATGGCTTTTATTCGCAGGATAGCCAATTTCACAATGCGATTCAATCACAGTACCATCGCCAAGAGTTACATTGTCATGCACTATGGTATAAGGGCCAATTTCAACATGAGACCCAATTTTTGCATTTTTTGATACAAAAGACGACGGATGGATTAATGGCTCAATGGAAGATTTCATGATAATACTATTCCTTTCAATGAAATAAGAGAAATCAAAAAACAAAACTCAAATTATTTTCTGAACATTGCCGAAAAGTTCAGTGGTTGTAGCATAGCGGACATGGCCGATACCACTTTACTTTCCCATCAACCCTCTTTGCAGCAGTGGTGTATTTGGTGTAAGTATTTGCTACCCATAGCACTGTGGGCCAACCTCCTGCACGCACAAGCTGCACCGGTGCCGACCGTGGTGGTGCGGTTCTCGCACGTGGTCGCCTCCAACACCCCCAAAGGGCAAATGGTGGAACAGTTGCAAAAATTGGTGCAGCAACGCTCTGGGGGGCGCATTCGCCTCGACATTTATCCCAATTCAACCCTTTACGGCGACGATGACGAGATGGAAGCGCTGCAACTGGGGGCGGTTGAGATGCTGGCCCCCTCGCTGTCTAAATTCAGCGCCGTGGGTGCCGCAGGGTTTGAGGTTTTCGATTTGCCTTTTTTGTTCCAAAACATGGCGCAGGTGCGCTGCGTCACCCAAGGCACCATAGGCGGCAAGCTGCTGCAAAGTTTGTCCCGGCAACAAATGGTCGGGCTGGGCTTTCTGGACAACGGCTTCAAGCAAATGAGCGCCCCGCACCCTCTGAAAAAAGTCCAAGACTTTGGCGGACTGCGCCTGCGCATACAAGCCTCGCGGGTACTCTCGGCCCAAATGCGGGCGCTGGGGGCGCAGCCGGTGGTACTGCCTTTTGGCGAAACCCGGCAGGCGCTGGCCTCGGGGGTGGTCGATGGGGCAGAAAACCCGCTGTCGAATTTTTTAACCCAGCGTCTGGCCCCGGTGCAACGCGCGGTCACATTGACCGACCACGGCTACCTCGGTTATGCCGTGGTTGCCAATGGACAATTCTGGGCGCATCTGGGCGCAGCAGACCGCGCGCTTTTGACCCAAGCCCTGTTGGATGCGCTGCAACAAGGCAACCGCTTATCGGCACAAATCAACCAGCAAGCACGGACGGTGCTGGAGCAAACACCCGGCACACAACTGCATACGCTGTCGGTGCCAGAGCGCCAAGCACTGCGACAGGCCGTACAACCGGTGCACGCTGATTTTGAGGGTCGGGGCGGATCGACCCTGCTGCGCCAAATACAGCGCGAATGCCTGCACCAAGCCACGGAGAATTAGGGTAAACCCGACTGTTGAACGCCACAGTTGGCACGCCCCAAGGCGGTGCGTATCCTTCGCGGCATTCCCGCCCGATTCGTCCACCCCTTTTGGAAGGCCCTCGCCATGTCACAGACAGCAGCGCGCAAACCGCTTTACAAGTCCCTTTATGTTCAGGTGCTGTTCGCCGTCACGGTGGGCGTGCTGCTAGGGCATTTTTACCCCGAGACGGGCGCTTCGCTCAAGCCGCTCGGCGATGGCTTTATCAAGCTCATCAAAATGATCATTGCCCCGATCATTTTCTGTACCGTGGTGGTGGGCATTGCTGGCATGGAAGACATGAAGAAGGTCGGCAAAACCGGCGGCTTGGCACTGCTGTATTTTGAAGTCGTCTCGACGTTGGCGCTCATCATTGGCTTGGTTGTGGTCAATGTGCTGCAACCGGGTTCGGGCATGCACGTCGATGCTGCATCGCTCGATACCAAGGGCATTGCCGCCTACACCGCGCCGGGCAAGATGCAAGGCACGGTGGACTTCTTGCTCAATGTGATTCCATCCTCGGTGGTCGATGCCTTTGCCAAGGGCGAGATTTTGCAAGTGCTGTTGTTTTCGGTGCTGTTTGGTTTTGCGCTGCACAAGTTTGGCGGACGCGGCACGATGGTGTTTGACTTTATCGAAAAGTTCTCGCACGTCTTGTTCGACATCGTTGGCATCGTCATGAAGGTAGCCCCGATTGGTGCTTTTGGTGCTATGGCCTTCACCATTGGCAAATACGGCTTGGGTTCGCTGTTCTCGCTGGGCAAGCTGATGGGCGCGTTTTACCTGACCTGCCTGCTGTTTATATTTGTGGTGCTGGGCACCATTACCCGTTTGCACGGTTTTAGCATCGTCAAGTTTGTTCGCTACATCAAAGAAGAATTGCTGATTGTGCTGGGCACTTCGTCCTCCGAATCGGTGTTGCCCCGGATGATGGAAAAGCTCGAAAACTTGGGCGCGCGCAAGTCGGTGGTCGGTTTGGTCATTCCAACGGGCTACTCGTTCAATTTGGATGGCACCTCGATTTACTTGACGATGGCAGCGGTTTTCATCGCCCAAGCCACCGACACCCCCATGACACTGACGCAGCAACTGACACTGCTGGCCGTGCTGTTGCTGACCTCCAAGGGCGCAGCGGGCATTACCGGCAGCGGTTTTATCGTGCTGGCAGCAACGCTGTCGGCAGTCGGTGGGGTGCCCGTGGCAGGCTTGGCGCTGATTTTGGGCATTGATCGCTTTATGTCTGAAGCGCGGGCGCTGACCAACTTGGTCGGCAACGGCGTAGCAACCTTGGTAGTTGCCAAATGGACGGGCGACTTGGACATGCAGCGCCTGCACGAGGGCCTGAACAATCCTTCGCTGGAAGAAGCACAAGAGCCAGAAGCCATCCTCGACCAACACGTCGATCACATGGCGGTAACAGCCCCTACCAAGGGCTGATTATTCAGGCCAGTACCGCAGCCGCTACCAGCTGCTGCGTGTACGGATGCTCTGGGGCATCCAGCACGCGCAACACGGCACCGCTCTCTACGACGGTGCCGTTTTTCATGACGATGACGTGGTGCGCCATCGCTCGAATCACCTCGACATCGTGGGTGATGAGCAGATAACTCAAGCCCTTTTCGCGTTGCAGGCGTTGCAGCAAAGCCAGCACCTGCTGCTGGATCGTCACATCCAGCGCACTGGTAGGCTCATCGAGCACCAAAATCTGTGGCTGAACGATCAAGGCACGGGCAATGGCCAGCCGCTGGCGTTGTCCACCCGAAAACTCATGCGGGTAACGCGCCAAAAGGCCCGGAAACTGAGCCTCGCTTAAACCTACTTCCTCCAAAGCAGCCACCACACGGGCGCGCCGATCCCCCGCTGGCAATGCCGGTTCATGCACCCGCAGGCCTTCACCGACGATTTCTTCCACCGTCAAGCGCGGCGACAGCGACGAAAACGGGTCTTGGAACACCACCTGCACCTGTCGGCGCAGGCCTTGGTTGGCCGGTGTATTGCGTGTCGCCGGGGGCTGCCAGCTTTGGCCCAGCAGGGCAATTTGGCCGCTGTGCGGCAAGAGGCCCAAAATAGCCTGCGCCAGCGTCGATTTGCCCGAACCCGATTCGCCCACCACCCCCAGCGTCTGGCCCGGTAGCAGTTGCAGCGTTGCGCCTTGCACTGCCACGAATTCGCCTTTTTGAAACCAGCCCCGCAACCCCGGCAGGGGTGTTGGGTACGCCACGCGCAAGGCATCGGTCTGTAGCACCGGCGGCGTATCGGCGGCCAAGCTTGCCTCGAGCACATCGCGCCGGGGCAAACTGGCAATCAAGCGACGGGTGTAGTCGTGCTGCGGCGCGGCAAAGACCTCGGCGACACGGCCTTGCTCGACCAACACGCCCTGCTCCATCACCGCCACCCGGTCGGCAAAACGGCGCACCAAGTTCAGGTCGTGGGTAATCAACAGCACCGCCATGCCGGTCTGGCGTTGCAGCTCAGAGAGCAAATCGAGGATTTGGCCGCGCAGCGTGACATCCAGCGCCGTGGTCGGCTCGTCCGCCAACAGCAGCGCCGGTTGGCTCGCCAATGCCATGGCGATCATGGCCCGCTGGCGCTGGCCGCCCGAAAGCTGGTGGGCAAAGGCATTGGCGCGCCGCGCCGGTTCGGGGATGCCAGTCAGCGCTATTAATTCAATAGCTGCTTGTGCAGACTGGGCGCGGGTGAGTGCCTTTTTTAGCTCCAAAACCTCGGAAATTTGCTGTCCGATGGGCATGAGCGGGTTGAGCGCCGTCATCGGTTCTTGGAACACCATCGCAATATCACCACCGCGCACGCCGCGCATTTCGCGCTCTGATAAAGTGAGCAGATCACGCCCACGCAGCAAGGCTTGGCCGGTGATTTTGGCATCACCGACCAGCCGCAGCAGGCTCAGGGCCGTGATGGTTTTGCCCGAACCCGACTCGCCCACCAGCGCCAGCTTTTCGCCCGAGGCTATCGAAAAATCAACGCCACTGACCACCCGCTTGCTGCCAAAGGAAACCGACAAATCTCGCACTTCCAGCAACGGTGCGCCGTGCTGGGGCACTGGGTTGGCTTGGTGGGGTGGCATGGCCGCATTCATCATGTAAGTTCCGTTCATTCGTCGGCTTTGCGCGGATCGAGGGCATCGCGCAGCGCGTCGCCCATGAAGGTCAACAGCAACAACGTCACCACCAGCACGGCAAAGGTCGAGAGCGAAATCCACCAAGCGTCGATGTTGTTTTTGCCCTGACTGAGCAATTCGCCCAAACTCGGGGTGCCCGGCGGCACGCCCAACCCCAAAAAGTCCAGCGATGTCAGCGCCAAAATAGAGGCACTCATGCGAAATGGCAAAAACGTCACCACTGGTGTCAGGCTGTTGGGCAAAATGTGCCGCCAGATGATCTGCCCATTGCCCACGCCCAGCGCCCGCGCCGCTTTGACGTAATCGAGCTGGCGGTTGCGCAAAAACTCGGCGCGCACGTAGTCCGATAGGCCCATCCAGCCAAACAGCGACAACAGCACCAACAGCAGTCCGATGCTGGGCGACAGCACCGCGCTGAAAATGATGAGCAAATACAGCTCGGGCATCGAACCCCAAATTTCGATCAAACGCTGAAACACCAAATCGGTTTTGCCGCCAAAAAAGCCTTGAATGGCCCCGGCCAGCACCCCCAGCACTACGCCAGTGAAGGTCAGCGCCAGTGCAAACAGCACACTGACACGAAAGCCATAGAGCAGTTGCGCCAGCAAATCGCGCCCCCGGTCGTCGGTGCCCAGCCAGTTGGCCGTGGAGGGTGCCGAAGGATTGGGCGCTTTGGCAAAGTAATTGAGGGTATTAGGGCCGTAAGGATTGACGGTGTAGAGCGCCCAGTTTTTGTCTGCCTGCAAACGGTTTTGGATGAACGGATCGAGGTAATCGGTTGGTGTGGCAAAGTCACCGCCAAAGGTGGTCTCGGGGTAATCCTTGAGCATCGGAAAGTATGTCTGGCCCTCGTAGCGCACGACCAAAGGCCGGTCATTACTGAGCAGCTCGGCACACAAACTCACCAGCACCAGCGTGCAAAACGCGATCAGGCTCCAGTAGCCCAGCCGGTTGCGCTGAAAACGCCGCCAAGCACGGCGCGAGGGGGACAGCGATGTTGTTGTACTCATTCCACACGTCCATCGCACAGCAAAATCGCTTTGCTGTAGCGCAAAAAATCTTCCAAGTGGGTCTCAATAATTGCCACGGTGATGGGCAATTGCAGGCTCTGGTAGTCATGTACCGCAATGTTGCGAAACCCCACCATGCGCTTGAGCACATCGGCCAGTGCGGGGTCAATCCAGCCATGCTGTGCCAACAGGGTAAACACATCGCGCGCACTTTGTGGCACACCCAAACGCTCACGGCGAATCAGGTGCTGGCCCATGTCCAGAGCGGCTTCACAGGCCCGCTGAATGTTCAAAATGGCGGCATCTTGGCGGGTAAAGTCGGTAGCAAAACTGGCCGGAGCACGAAAATATTCTTCTCGGGCCCGTGCCACACAGCGCTCAATGGTGGCGGTTTTATTGATTAGCACGTCATCGACCATAGATACTGCCTCGTTCTTGAATATCGGCCAACAGTCCTGCCCGAGCGGTGTCTAACGCGGTTTTTTCACTGAGGATGGCGCTTTCAAAAAGCGGCGCTCGACTGTCCAATGCCCACCAGCACGTTCCGGTGGTGATGATTTGGTACTGCATCACCGTAGAGGCAGCGCGCAAGTCCAGCAAATCGACCGCACACCCCACTACATCGGCCAAATCACCCGACAGTTGCCACAGCAGCAACACATCGGCATAGCCTGCGACCAACACGGCCACATCCAAATCGCTGTCAGGCCCGGCTGCGCCTTGCACCCGGCTACCAAAACCATAAACCGCCAACAGAGCAGGAAGTTTCTGTTGCAGCAAGCGCACCAAGGCATCCACAGTTGCCACCGTGGGGGTCATTTTCTCAATCGAATTTGACACGCGGATCCACCCAAACGTAGCAAAGATCGCTGACCAGCTTGGTCACCAGCCCAATCAGCGTAAAAAAGTACAGCGTGCCCAGCACCACTGGGTAGTCGCGCCGGATGACGCTCTCAAAACTCAGCAGCCCCAGTCCATCGAGCGAGAACAGCGTTTCAATCAGCAACGAGCCGGTAAAAAACGCACCAATAAACGCCGCCGGAAAGCCCGTGACAATCGGAATCAGCGCATTGCGAAAAACGTGCTTCCACAGCACTTGGCGCTCGCTCAAGCCTTTGGCGCGCGCCGTCAGCACATATTGCTTGCGAATTTCTTCAAGGAACGCGTTTTTGGTCAGCATGGCGGTCACGGCAAAACTGCCCAGCACCATGGCCGTGATCGGTAGCGTGATGTGCCAAAGATAATCGACCACGCGCGCGCCCCAGCCCAGCGTCTCCCAGTGGCTTGAGGTGAGTCCACGCAGCGGAAACCACTGCAACTGACCGCCAAACACCACCAGCAGCGCCACGCCCAGCACAAAGCCCGGAATGGCGTAGCCGACCAAAATCAGCAGCGTCGTGACCAAATCAAAACGCGAACCCGCACGCACCGCCTTAGCCACGCCCAGCGGTACCGCCACAAGGTAACTGATAAAAAACGTCCACAAGCCCAAGCTGATCGACACCGGCAGCTTTTCAACAATGAGTTGCCACACCTCTTTGTTTTGAAAAAAGCTGCGCCCCAAATCAAACTGGGCAAACTGGCGCAGCATTTGCACAAAACGCTCGGGCGCGGGCTTGTCAAAACCGTACAGCGCCTTAATTTGCTCTAGCCGCTTGGGGTCAACCCCTTGCGCGCCCCGGTAGGCCAGCCCGCCGCCCTCGGCACCACCGCCACCGGCCCCTGCTTTGGCCTCGGCCAGATACTGCTCGACCGGCCCACCGGGCACAAATTGCAGCACCACAAAAGTCAGCAGCAGCACCCCGAGCAAAGTGGGCAGCATCAGCAAAATGCGCTTGAAAATATAGGCCAACATGGCTTAACCGCCTTTTCTGCTTGCACTAGTAGCTATCGAATCAGGAGCACTGGTGCCCACAGGCTGGCGTGCCCAACCGGTGTCCATGACCCACGCTTCGCCGCTGGAGTAGGGCGGCACGGTGGCAGGCAGCGCCAGCCGCCAAGCGTTGTAGGCCATGCGGTGCGTCGGCGCAGTCCACTGCGGAATCAAAACGTGGCTGTGGGCAATGACCCTCTCCAGCGCGTGGCAAGCGGGCAGCAATTGGGCCTCGGTCTTGGCCGAGGTCATGACGGTAATAAAGGCATCGACCGCCGGATTTTTTATCCCCGAAAAATTGCCCGAATCCTCGGTGTCGGCGGCTTGGCTACCAAAAAGGTCGGCAAACTCTTGGCCGGGGTTGTGGGTGCCACCGTAGGCAATGCTGGTGATGTCAAAGTCAAACTTTTGCAAGCGCTGCTGGTACAAGGCAAAGTCCACCGCCCGAAAGCGCAGCGTGATACCGAGTTTTTCGAGGTTGCGCATCCACGGTGCCACAGTGCGCATGCTGCCCTCGTTGCTGTCCATGTATTCGAGGGTGAAGGCTTGGCCTTGGGCATTTTTCAAAACACCGTCTTGCACCTGCCAGCCTGCCTCTTTGAGCAATTGCTGGGCGCGGCGCAGATTGGCGCGCAGAGACTGATCGCCATCGGTGCGCGGTGGCTCGGTCATGGGGCCAAAGGCACCGGCGGGCAGCGCGTGGCGCCACGGCTGCATCAGCGCCAATTCCGAGGGCGACGGCGTACCGCGCGTCTGGCAGGCCGTGTTGCCAAACAAACCCGTGACCCGCGCGTAAGCGTTGTAAAACATCTGCCGGTTCATCCACTCAAAATCCACCGCCAGCCCCAGCGCCTCGCGCACACGCACGTCGTGCAACAACGGGCGGCGGGTGTTGAGCACATAGCTCTGAAAGCCCGACGGCAACTGGTGCCGAAACTCGCCCTTGACCAATTCGCCCGAATCAAACTTCTTGCCGGTCACGCGCCGCGCCCAATCACCAGCGCTAAAAAAGCGCATCAAATCGAACTCACCCGCTTTCAGGGCTTCGAGGCGGGCCGTGGCATCTTTGTAGATTTTGACGGTGATGCGGTCAAAATTGGCCGTGCCCCGGCGCACGTTCAAGTCTTTGGCCCAATAGTGGGGGTCGCGCACATAGGTGATGTCTTTGCCAAAGCGCACCGGGCCAATTTTGTACGGGCCGCTGCCCAACGGCACTTGCTCGACCAGCTGATCGAACGCCACGGGCTGGCCCGCCACCGTGCCCCAATCGCGGCTAAACACCGGCAGGCCACCGACCGTCAAAGGCAGCTCACGGTTGGGCTGCTTAAAGCGGTAACGCACGGTGCGCTCGTCCAGCACATCCAGCCCAGCCACATCGATCAGCATCGTTTTGTACGACGGTGAAGCATAAGGCCCCACCAAAGCGTCATAGCTGAACTTGACATCCTGCGCCAACACCGGCTTGCCGTGGTGAAAACGGGCCTCGGGCCGCAAGCGAAAAGTGGCCGAAAGCCCATCGGCGGCTACCTGCACATCTTGGGCCAGCAGGCCATAACCGGCAGCGGTTTCGTCCAGTGCGCCGCTCAACAGAGTGTCAAACATCAATTGGGACAAATACGCGGGCGCACTGCCTTTGATGGTGAAGGGGTTGTATTTGTCGAAGGTCGAAGCGCGCGAATTGCTCACCAAACGCAACTCACCGCCCTTGGGCGCTGCCGGGTTGACGTAATCAAAATGGGCAAAACCGGGTGGGTACTTGGGTGCCCCCCACAGGGCATAAGCGTGCCCACCCCAAGCTGGAGCCGCACCGGCACAAAGGCAAAAAAGAAGCAAAAACTGCATGCGACAATTCTGCACCAGCTTCTTCCCCGCCCCTGTGACGAAACCTAACGTAGAGCGAACCTACGCCGCGCAACCCTTCGCGTAACGACGGATCTAAATGCCAGCCAACTGTATAAGCGATAAGGCGGTAGCTGTATTTGTAGCCAAGTGATTATTTGCGACTTGCGTTTGCGGTACAAACCGAACAATGTAAGGAGGGTGCAAGGCATTTACTGAATTAACAGTCATGCCACTTGGGCGGCATGCGCAAAAAATGATGTCGCAGTTGGCCGCCTTGAAAACAGTAAGACTCTGCCCTAACCACGGCCCCGGGTCACCTCGGCTTTCAATTCCAACAACCAAACCATTAACGCCGCTCATGATGACATTAATTTCTGTCCTGCCAGGATGGAGTTTCTGAATAGTGGCTAATGGATATTTATTTTGCAATTCTTGAAATAGGATATTAAGGGATTTGGATTTGCCGCACCGTCTTGGCCCCTGTAATGCAAATAGATTTGGCATTTGTTTTACCTTTTGTTAAATTTAACTTTATTTATACTCTGGTGATCATATGCTACTGAGTCTGCCAAAACCGCATGCGACAATTCTGCACTACCGGATAGTGTGTAATCGTGTGTAAAATCAACCCATGACCAGCAAAGACATCATCCAACGATTGACTTCTGAGGGCTGGTTCTTAGTCGGCGGCAAGGGGGATCATGAAAAGTTCAAGCACCCTACCAAGCACGGCCATGTGGTGGTTCCGCACCCGCGCAAGGATATGGCCCTAGGTACTTTGCGAAGCATTTACCGCCAAGCTGGCTGGCAGTGGAAGGAGTAACCCATGCTGTACCCCATTTATGTTCACCTCGGCGATGCCACGCACGCGCATGGTATCGAAGTGCCCGATTTTCCCGGCTGCTTCAGCGCAGCCGATGACTGGCAAGATGTGCCCCGCATGGTGCAAGAGGCCGTTGAAGTCTGGTGCATGGGCGAAGACATCCAGTTGCCCGAACCCACAGCGTTAGAAACACTCGCAGCCAACCCGAATTTCACCGGCGGCGTGTGGATGCTGGCTGACATTAATACCCACAAGCTGGACATCAAAAGCAGCCAGCGGCCCATGCGTATCAACATCTCCATTCCCGCTGGGCTGGTGCGTGATATTGACGATTACGCCCGCGCCCACGGTGCCACGCGCAGCGGATTTTTGGCACAAGCTGCGCGTGCAGCCATGGCCGCGCGCAGCTAAATTAGCATTTTTGACACTCTTACAGGAGAAAATTATGGGTTTTCTGACCGGCAAAAAACTGCTCATCACGGGCGTGCTGTCCAATCGCTCTATTGCTTACGGCATTGCCAAAGCCTGCCACGCACAGGGGGCCGAACTGGCCTTTAGCTACGTTGGCGAGCGCTTTAAGGGCCGCATCACCGAGTTTGCCGCCGAATTTGGCTCCAGCCTGATTTTTGACTGTGATGTCGCCGACGACGCACAAATCGAGCAGCTTTTTACCGATCTGGGTGCCGCTTGGGGCAAATTCGACGGCTTTGTGCACAGCATCGGCTTTGCACCACGCGAAGCCATTGCCGGCGACTTCTTGGACGGCCTGTCGCGCGAGTCGTTTCGCATTGCCCACGATATCAGCGCCTACAGCTTCCCAGCGATGGCAAAAGCGGCCCTGCCCTATTTGAACGATAAATCAGCCCTGCTGACGCTGTCGTACTTGGGCGCACTGCGGGCCATTCCTAACTACAACACCATGGGTCTGGCCAAAGCCAGTTTGGAAGCCAGCGTGCGCTTTCTGGCCGAATCGCTGGGGCCACGCGGTATGCGCGTCAACGGCATCAGCGCTGGCCCAATCAAAACGCTGGCGGCCAGCGGCATCAAAGATTTTGGCAAACTGCTGGGCACCGTTGCCAACGCTTCACCGCTGCGGCGCAACGTGACGATTGAGGATGTGGGCAATGTGGCGGCATTCTTGCTGTCGGACTTGGCCGGGGGCGTGACCGCAGAGATCACCTACGTCGATGGCGGCTTTAGCCAAACAGCGGGCATCAGCCGCGACAGCGAAGCGCTGGCCTGAGCACCCGCAGGCGCTTTTTCAGCAAAAAATCCAACCCAAACTGGCTCTAGCCCTTGTTCAGCAAGGGTTAGATGCTATGTTTTTAGGATCGCGAAACCATGCCAACACCGCATCGGCGTTGCGGTCGGGCGGGAATACCGGGTAAAAGACCTGCTTGATTTTTCCGTTCTCGACAATCAACGTCAGCCGCTTGAACAGCTCCATGCCTGCCGTGGTAAAGGTCGGAAACCCCAGCGCCGCCTTGAGCGCCAAAGCACTGTCGTTGAGCAACTGAAACGGCAAATGCAGGCGCTCATGGGCCTCGCGTTGCTCGTCGCTGCACTGTGAACTCAGGCCCAACACATCGACCTTCAGGGCTTTTAACTCACTGTAGTGGTCGCGAAAACCGCACGATTGGGGCGTGCAACCGCGTGCCCCGGCAATGCTGTCCCAGCCATCGGGCAACGCCACGCCGGGGCGACCCGTCATGGGGTAAACATAAATCACCCACCACCCCGACAACTGCGCCCAATGGACAAGGCTGCCACTGGTACTGAGCAGGGCTATATCGGGCAACTGTGCCCCCAGCAAATGCGCTGCAGCACCGTCGTCCACGGGCACGGGCAAATCAGCCGGAAGCGAAAGGTATCCCTCGGCAGGGCGAGGAGGCAAACCGACGTTGGTTTCAGATGAAGTGTTCATGCCAGTCCTGTGGGTTCATGGGGGCTGAAAATTCTGACACAAACCTACCAACACCCCCGCTCGCGTGCTACAAAGCCTGCGCCACAGGTATTGAACCATCGGCGGCTGCGTGTCGGATTTGTGTCCGTATCCGTCCACCATCCCACCGGAATTTTTTCATGAAGATCGACGACCACCCCGTTTCCAACGCGGTACTGCAAGCGTGGAAAACCGCCGTCACCCATGCCACCCCCAAGGCCATCCACACATTGGCAACGCAAGACAAAAGCATCAGCATGGGTTACAGGGTCGGCAAGGTCGATTTAGGAATCGCACGCACCCGGATCCAAAAAAACCTAGAGCGAATGAAAGAGCTGGCCCCGGCCTACCGCGACTTTCTTGCTTGCAGCACCTTGTTCTCGGCGCTGGTCAATGTGTTGTCCGAACAGGCACTGGCCCAGCTTGAGGTGCAATGGTGCGACTACTTTGGCCGCACCGAGATGGTCGCCGCCATGCTGCTGGACGAACGCGCCGCAGTGCGCGCCATGGCACACCAATGGCTGCCACCGACCCCTGACCCTGCTGCAACGCCCACCCCGACCAATCCCCAACCCAGCACACCATCGCGCCAGCAGGCAGCGCAAGCGCTGCAAGAAGAACTGCGCCCACTGCTGGCCCATCTGCACACCCTGAGCACCGATGCGGCCCAGTCCAGTGCACCAGCAACGGTTGCTGCCCCCACCGCGCCTGCCCCGTGTGAGGAACGCAGCAGCGCCCAAGAGCAGCTACTGGCCCAAGCGCTGCGCGACAAAGACAAAGAAATCAAACAACTGCGGCGCGAACTGCGCGCCGAAACCGAACAGCACCAGCAACAAAGCCACGCACTGGCAGCGACACAACGGGCGCTGGAAACTGCTCAAACCAATGCCACCAGCGCCAGCGCCCATTTGGCCGCGCTGCAAGCGCAGTGGGATGAGCGCGTGGCTCAGCGCGTCCATGCGTTGCTCGACGAGCGTCTGCTGCCGTGGCTGCGCCCAGCGGAAACCTTGGCCGATCAGGTCAACACCTTGGCCCCATCCTCAGCATCTTTGCTCGAACAAGCCCAAGCGGTGCTGCAAAAGCAAGCCGCCACCGACCGCCAACATGGTTTGCGCTCACAGCTCCAAACCGAGCTGGCCGATTGCCAAGAGGCCTACCACCAACTAGAGCTGGCCCGGCGCGACTGCCTGCGCCCCCTGCCTGAGCTGGCGACCACGGCGCAAAAACTGCAAGCACACATCCGCCAGCTGGAAAAGGCGCTCCAAACCAGCGCTCCTGCGCCCCTGCCCAGCCATCCCTTGCTGTGCCAAATCGAACAAGCACTGGCCCGCACCCACGATCTGCAAGCCATTGCCGAAGTGCGCCGGGCGCTGCAAGCCAGTGCGCCACTGGGCTGGCTACCGGCACAGGCGCAAGAGCAGGCCTACCAACTGATTGACCAAGCCAGCTCGAAAATTTATGCCGTCGTTGGGGCCGTGCAAGGCAGCGAGAAAAACCGCCGCCAGCTGCGGGCGCTGCCACTGCGGGCGCTACAAACCGAATTGGCCCAAGCACGCCCGGTCAGGTTGGTGGTCGATGGTCACAACGTGCTCTATACGCAAACGGCCCAGTTCAAAGCGCTGTACGACCAAGGCCGCCCCGAAGCCAAGGCCCGGGAAGACTTAGGCCAAAAACTGGTGGCACTCGGCCAACGCTACCCGACACTGAGCATTGATTTGTGGTTCGATGGCGCATGGCAGGCCGACAAAACCTTGAGCGCCCATGTGCGCGAACACTACTCGGGCGGACATGGCACCGACCGGGCTGACCAACGCATCGTGGCCCATTTGCAGCACCTGCAAAACCACAACGCCCACCACACCCGGGCGGTGGTCACTGCCGACCAAGACGAAGCCCTGCAAGCCGAAAGCACGGGGGCCTTGGTGATTGCCCCGCCAGAGCTGATGCTTTGGCTGCGCACCGCCCTTTGAAGGCTGGGTGGCCCCTTCTTTAAAAGTGGGCCATCGGCAGCGCGTGCGGGTCTGGCGGCCCGTCGGTGCTAAACACGGGCACCGTGCCAAAGTAGCCGCGGAATAAATTGCGGGCAATGCCGTGGGCGGTCATTTGCAATTCCCGGGCTACCTCGGGGGTAAAAAGGCGCTCCGTGTGCACACCCCACAAGCGCACCCAAGCGGCAAAATGGGCTGGCGTGACCCCAGTCAGCGCCATGTGTTTGCCAAAAACATTGCCGCTAAAGCTCTTGCTGCCCAGCGCTACCGAACACCAAAACTCGACCATGCGGGCCAAATGCGGCTGCCAACGGTCACGCAAGGCTTCTTCAAACACCGGCCCCAACAGCGGGTCAGCGCGCACATCGGCATAAAAACTGTGCACCAACGCGGTCAAGCTCTCGACGCTGGGCGCAGCTGCGCCGCTGGCTTGCCCACTGGCAACATCACTCAACTGCATGCACAGCCTCCCGCGCTGGCGCAGCCGCCGCTGGCCTGTGGCGCAGCCTCAAACTGCGGAAACAACACATTGTTTTCAAGATGGATATGGTTAATCAGGTCATCGCCCAGTTGGGCAATGCCAGCATACAACGCGCGCCATGTGTTGCAAGCCTGTGCCGGAGGCGTGGCATCGTGGGTCAAGGCATTGAGTTTGTCGAGCGTAGCCCCATGATCGACGTGCTCGACGCGCATCATGCCAATCGGGTGCACCACAAAAGCGTTGCCACCGGCTTTGAGCATCGGGAACAAAATCGTTTCTTCTTTTTGCATGTGCGCCAGCAGTTCTTGCTCCATGGTTTCGAGCAGATCGGCCAAGCCTGCGGGCACATCGGGGTGGTCGCGGTGAACTGCCTCGACACGGCGCGCCATGCGAACCAGCTCGGGCAACTGAGCGCGGTGAACCTCGTGGTAACGCTCCAAGATGTGGTCAATCAACACACTCGGCTCGGTGACCGCAGGCAACTCGCTGGGGCGTTGCAGCGGGGCCAGTTCGGCCATCACCGCGACCAAATCGAGGCCCTTGTCTGCCACGGCTTTTGCCAAACTGATTTGGCCGCCACAGCAAAAATCGAGCTTCAGGCGGCGAAACACGGCGGTCGAACCCGGTAGCTCGACCGCCATTTGGCCGATGGATTGGTCGGCACTCAAAGGAGTGGCAGTGGTAGCGGCAAGGGGTGCGTTCATGGCAGACTTTCTAAAGATTCATATGATGTGCATATTTTAACTTCCTAAAATCCAGCCGTGCAAAACCTTTTTTTCAACCTTGGATTTTTCCATGCGGCTGACCCAATGGACTGACTACACCTTGCGGGTGCTGATGTACTGCGCCGCCTGCGAGGGGCGCGAGCAGCCCGTGACCATCAACGAGGTGGCGCAGGGCTACGGTATCTCGCGCAGCCATCTCATGAAAATTGTGCAAGAGCTGGCCGCCCAAGGCCTGCTAGAGACCACGCGCGGGCGCGGTGGTGGCATTCGGCTCATGAAGCCGGCCCACGACATCAACATCGGCGCGGTGGTGCGCGCCACCGAGACCGATTTTCAGGTAGTCGAGTGCTTTGAGTCTTCCAGCAACCAGTGCCGCCTGAGCAACCACTGCGGTTTGCAGGGGGTGCTGGGCCAAGCCATGCGGGCCTTTTTTGCCGTGCTCGATGGGGTCACGCTGGGCGATTTGATGGTGGCCCAGCCCACCGACACCACGGTGGCGCTACCGATGCCCACTTTGCACCGGGTGCCGGGCTTGCCGACGCGCGGCTAAAACCTGCGTTTTAGCGCAGCACTTCCAGTAAGCGGTCTAGCCCGCCCGTGTTGATGGCAACGTTGGCCTGCGCCTGCACCGAGGGCTTGGCATGGTAGGCCACCGACAAGCCCGCCGCACCCATCATGGGCAGGTCGTTGGCACCATCGCCCACCGCCACCGTTTGGCTGGGGTCAATGCCCAGCAGCGAGGCCACTTCCAGCAGGGTGCGGCGCTTTTCTGCACCGTCGCAAATTTCACCCCAAGACTGCTCGATCAAGCGGCCCGTGAGCTGGCCGTCGGCCACTTCTAACTGGTTAGAACGGGCAAAGTCGATGCCCAGCCCGGCTTTGACGCGATCGGCAAAAAAGGTAAAGCCACCCGACACCAACAGCGTCTTGATACCTGCCGCCCGCGCAGCCGCCATCAGCTCTTGGGCACCGGGGTTAAAGCGCAGGCGCTGGGCAAACACCGCCTCAAGGTGCGCCACCGGCACGCCGCGCAGCAGGGCCAAGCGCCGACGCAGGCTGTCTTTAAAGTCGGTGATAACGCCCTGCATCGCCGCTTCGGTGATGGCCGCCACTTCGGCCTTGCGGCCAGCGGCATCGGCGATTTCGTCAATGCACTCGATGTTGATGAGGGTCGAGTCCATGTCAAAAGCCATCAATTTGAAGTGGGACAAGCGCAGTGGTGCGCTCATGCCTTGCACAACGAGGCCGGGGGCAAATTCAAAGGGTGTCATCGCAAAAAATCAATGGTTTTTAGAACAGAAATAGTCAAACTGGGAGAGTTGCTTCAAGCCGTCTGCGACAACAACGCATAAGGCAACGTGCCCAACGTCAGTGGCACTGCCTGCCCAGCTGCGCCGACTTGCAAGCCGCCCTGTTCAGCCGCAGCAATTTGCAACGAGACGATGGCATCCCAACCACCGCCGGGGGCCGGGGCCACCTGCACCACGGTGCCGCAGGGTTGCTCTAGGTCGGTGCTGGCAAATACTTCTGCACCGACGGCAATCTCTGCCGGGGCGTGGGCCGCATAAGCACGCCGCTTGATGACCCCGCGAAACTGGCTGCGCGCCACCACTTCTTGGCCCGGGTAGCAGCCCTTTTGGAAATTCACGCCGCCGACGGACTCGTAATTGAGCATCTGCGGCACAAAGGCATCGACCAGCGGCGCGGTCAAGGTGGCAACGCCGCTTTGCACCTCGCCCCACGCCCACAGCGACGCACCAAGGCTCTGGCCCGCCGGGGCGGGTTCGCTGGCAGGCACCAACCACAGGCCGCGCGGCTGACCGACTGCGGGCGGCAGGTGCACCAATGTTTTGCTATCAAAATCGGTTTTAGCCCAAGTGGGGCAAGGGTTAGAAGCTATCGAAAGCAGAGCATCTCCGGCGAGACCGTAGAGGGCAAATTCTGCCGAGACATCGGTCAGTTTGACTTTGGCGCGCAGCACAAACATCGACAGCCGCTGGAGCGTGGCCGCCAACACATCGCGGCTGCACACCAGCAGCACCTCGGTCGGGCTGCGCTTGAAGCCAATGAAACTGGCCTGCATCCGGCCCTTGGCCGACAAAAAGGCGGCCAAGCGCGCTTCGTGCAGGCCCAGCAGAGAAAAATCGTTTGTCAGTTGGCCGTGCAGAAATTTGGCTGCCTCCTCGCCTTGTGCGCGGATGACACCAAGGTGGGTCAGAGGGGTGATTCCATTGAGTTTTGAGGTCATGGGTCAATTATCATGCCCGGTTGTTCTTCTACGGGGTGCAGGGTTGTGGCACGTTTGCTGACTTGGTTGCTGTTGATAGCACTCGCCGTAGGCGCGGCTGCTGCGTGGTGGTTGCACCAGCCGTTGGTGCTGGCCCATGATCCGATTGATTTAGAGATCGAACCCGGCACCACGCCGCGCGCGGTGGCGCTGGACGTGGCCAGCGCGGGGGTACGGGTCAATGCCCAGCTTTTGTACGGCTGGTTTCGGGTGTCGGGGCAAGACCGGCTGATTAAAGCGGGCAATTACGAAATCACATCGGGCACCACGCCCTACACCCTGCTACAAAAACTAGCGCGGGGCGAAGAATCGCTGCGCGCCCTGACGCTGGTCGAGGGCTGGAACTTTCGCCAAGTGCGCCAAGCCTTGGGGCGTGAAGAGCAGCTCAAGCACGACAGCGCTTCACTGACAGATGCCGCGCTGATGGAGCGGCTAGGCCGCCCCGGTGTGGCCCCCGAGGGGCGCTTCTTCCCCGACACCTACACCTACGCCAAAGGTGCCAGCGATGTCGCCGTGCTGCGCCGGGCACTGCACGCGATGGACCGGCGGCTAGAGGCAGCTTGGGCGCAGCGCGCCAGCGATACCCCGCTCAAGTCGGCGGACGAAGCACTGATCCTTGCCAGCATCGTCGAGAAAGAAACAGGCCGGGCCAGCGACCGCCCGATGATCGCCGGGGTTTTTACCAACCGCCTGCGCATTGGCATGCTGCTGCAAACCGACCCTACGGTCATTTACGGACTGGGCGAAGCCTTTGATGGCAACCTGCGGCGGCGCGACTTGCAAACCGATACCCCGTGGAACACCTACACCCGCACCGGATTGCCACCGACCCCGATTGCCCTGCCCGGCAAAGCCGCACTGCTGGCCGCCGTGCAACCGGAATCGACAAAGGCGCTGTATTTTGTCGCCAAGGGCGATGGCACCAGCCATTTCAGCGCCACACTCGACGAGCACAACCGTGCCGTCAACCGTTACCAGCGTGGCCGATAGGAGTTTGAGATATGGCGCAAGGTTTTTTTATCAGCTTTGAAGGCATCGACGGAGCGGGCAAGTCCTCGCACATTGCACCGCTGGCAGCAGCGCTGCAAGCCCAAGGGCACCGCGTCACCGTCACGCGCGAACCCGGCGGCACCGCACTGGCAGAAAAGTTGCGCACCCTGCTGCTGCACGACGACATGGATGCCCTGACCGAAGCCTTGCTGGTCTTTGCGGCCCGGCGCGACCATCTGCGCTGCGTGATTGAGCCAGCGTTGGCCCGTGGCGAGGTGGTGCTGTGCGACCGCTTCACCGATGCCACCTTTGCCTACCAAGGTGCCGGGCGCGGTTTTGATCCGAAAGTGCTCTCAATTTTAGAGCAACTAACGCAGACAGGGCTTGCGCCAGAGCCTGATTGGATGCGAAATCCCGACATCACCGTCTGGTTTGACCTCGCCCCCAGCGTGGCTGCGGCCCGGCTCGCCGATGCCCGCAGCCCCGACCGCTTTGAGGCGCTGGACTTGGACTTCTTTCGCCGCGTAGCGCAGGGCTATGCCGAACGTGCCAGCGCAGCACCACAGCGCTTTGTTCGCATCGACGCGGCACAAGAGCCGCACCGCGTTTGGCAGCAACTGGTGGGCATCTTTGCCCAGCGGGGCTGGCTACCAGAGGGCAGCACCGCCGGAGCACCCCAGTGACGCACGCCTTGGCCCCGTGGCTGGCAGCGCAGCGGCGCAACCTGCTGGCCCAGCGCGGCCACGCTTGGCTGCTGCAAGGGCCGTCGGGACTGGGCCAGTTTGCACTGGCACGAGAGATGGTGCGCGCTTGGCTGTGCGAAGCCGCTACCGAAGACGGTGCCTGCGGCACCTGCCCCAGTTGCCATGCCTTGGCGGTGCATACCCATGCCGATGTGTGCGTGTTGATGCCCGAAACCCAGATGCTGGCGCGTGGCTGGCCGTTGCCCGAGAAAGCCCAAGCGGAACTAGACGACAAAAAGCGCAAGCCCAGCCGTGAAATCCGCGTCGAAGCCATGCGCGATGCCGTCGAGTTCGCCCAGCGCACCAGCGCACGCGGACGCGGCAAAGCCGTGCTGGTCTATCCAGCCGAGCAGATGAACACCATCACAGCCAACGCGCTGCTCAAAACACTGGAAGAACCGCCCGGCGACGTGCGCTTTGTCCTTGCCAGCGAAGCCGCGCACCAATTGCTGCCGACCATTCGCAGCCGCTGTTTGGGCCACACCATGGTGTGGCCGGAGCAAGTGCACATGGTGCAATGGCTGGGCGCGCAAGGTGTCGCGCCCGAGGCTGCCGAATCGTTTTTGCGCACCGCAGGGGGCCGCCCTGACGATGCTCTGGCCCTGTTCCAATCAGGCCGCAGCCCCCAAGCGTGGGCACAATTGCCCCAAGCCCTGCTGCGCGGCGACACCAGCGCACTGGCCGACAGCACCCCGGCGCAAGCCATTGGATCGCTGCAAAAGCTCTGCCACGACCTGCTGGCGCTGTGCGTGGGCGCTGCGCCGCGTTACTTTGCCCATGCTGATTTGCCACCCCCACCGAGCATCGCGGCTCTGGCGCAATGGTCGCGTGCCCTGACCAGCGCAGCGCGCACCGCCGAACACCCCTTCAACACCGGCCTGATGCTCGAAGCACTTGTCGCCCAAGCGCGAAACACCCTACACTCGCGCACCTAACCCCGCCGCCATCAACCCCATGAACAGCCCATCTACCGCGCCCCGTCCCAGCGTTATGCAATTGGCCATCAAGGAAAAGGCGGCCTTGTATGCAGCGTACATCCCGCTTTTTGCCGAGGGCGGTATTTTTGTGCCGACCCCGCGCGACTACCGCTTGGGTGACGATGTCTATGTGCTGCTGACTTTGCCGGAAGACCCGCAGCGCTACCCGATTGCGGGCCGCGTCGCGTGGGTCACGCCAGCGCGCTCGGGCGGCAACCGCACCCAAGGCGTGGGCATTCAGTTTCCAAAAGACGAAAAATCGCGCCAGCTTAAACTCAAAATTGAGCAAATTTTGGGCACAGCCCTCGGCTCGGAAAAACCCACCCAGACCATCTGACACGCTAACCTGCACCTTGCTTGTGTGCCGACCCGCCGCGTGCCGGTCGGCTTTTTTGTTGTGATGACCGCCCATGTTTACCGATTCCCACTGCCACCTCACTTTTCCTGAATTGGCGCGCCAATTGCCCGCCATTCGCCAAGCCATGGCACAGGCACAGGTTGACCGCGCCCTGTGCATTTGCACCACGATGGAGGAGTTTGCCGACGTGCATGCGCTGGCGCTGGCGCACGACAACTTTTGGTGCTCGGTCGGAGTTCACCCCGACAACGAAGGCGTGGTGGAGCCTTCGCTGCAAGACCTGCTCGATCGCGCCGCACTGCCACGGGTCGTTGCCATTGGCGAGACCGGCCTCGATTACTACGGCATGCAAGAGCGCAAAGGCGGGCGCAGCATTGCCGATCTCGAATGGCAGCGCAAGCGCTTTCGCACCCACATCCGCGCAGCGCGCGCCTGTGCCAAGCCCTTGGTGATTCACACCCGCAGCGCCGCCGAGGACACACTGGCCATCTTGCGCGAAGAAGGCGAAGACGGCAGCAGCCACAGCGCCGGGGGCGTTTTTCACTGTTTTACCGAGTCGGCCCAAGTCGCACGGGCGGCACTTGATTTGGGCTACTACATCTCGTTTTCCGGCATCATCACCTTCAAGAGCGCGCAAGACCTGCGCGATGTGCTGGCCATGGTGCCGCTAGAGCGCATCTTGATCGAAACCGACAGCCCCTATCTGGCCCCCGTGCCCTACCGGGGCAAGACCAACAGCCCGGCCTATGTGCCGCTGGTGGCGCAGCAAATTGCCAGCACGCGCGGCATCAGTCTAGAGGCCGTGGCCGAAGCCACCAGCCGCAACTTTGAGGCTTTGTTTACCGGGGTACAAGCATGAGGAATCCACAACGGCGCTGGTTTTTGCGTTGTGCCGCTGTGGGCACAGCACTGGGCACGCAGATGGTGCGGGCCGGTTCATTCGACGATTTTTTTATTGCCATCCAGCGCGACGATGCCCGAGGAATTGAGAACCTACTGCGCCGGGGTTTTGACCCCGACACCCGCGATGCCAAAGGGCAAGTTGGTTTGGTGATGGCCCTGCAATTAGGCTCACTCAACGCCTTCAACGCCTTGCTGAGTGCGCCCAAAATCGACATCAACGCCCGCAACGCCCACAACGAAAGCGCACTGATGATGGCCGCGCTCAAAGGGCATCTAGAAGTAGTCAAGACACTGATAGGCCGCGAGGCCGACATCAACCACCCCAACTGGGCTCCCCTGCACTACGCCGCCGCCAGCCCACTGCCGGGCCAAGCGGCCATCATTTCGCTGCTGCTAGAACACCACGCCTACATCGATGCCACATCGCCCAATGGCACCACGCCACTGATGATGGCCGCGCAGTACGGCAGCGCCGAGAACGTGCAGCGGCTGCTGGACGAAGGTGCCGACCCGCTGCTGAAAAACCAACTCCATTTAACCGCCGTCGATTTTGCCCAGCGCGCCCAGCGCAAAGACATCGCCGAACACATTGCCGCAGCAGTGCGCCAACGCCAGCCCCAACAGGGCCAGTGGTAGGTTTTTGTTCATGTCCAACACCACCACCCCGCCGACCATCGACCCCATTGCCGCTGCCCGCTGGCAACGCGCAGCGCCAGCGCAGTCGCCTTGGCTGCACGAGGAAGTAGCGCGGCGCATGGAAAGCCGCCTCGACTGGATTCGCCAAACGCCCACCGTATGGTGCCACTGGGATCCGGTACGCGGTGGCCTTGCGGCCCACGCTTTGCTACGCCAGCGCTACCGCGATGCCGTGTGCCACATCACCGAAACAGCCCCGACGCGCCAAGCAGCCGCCATCAGTGCGCTCGAAAAACCTTGGTGGAGCGCCGCCCGCTGGACAGGGGGTGCCAACCACTTTAGCCCGCCCCCCGACGGCACAGCCCAAATGCTGTGGGCCAACATGGCCCTGCACATGCAGCCCGACCCGCAGGCGCTGATAGCGCAGTGGCACCGCAGTCTGGCCGTCGATGGCAACTTGATGTTCTCTTGCCTTGGGCCAGACACCCTGCGCGAGTTGCGCGGCCTGTATGGGGCACTGGACTGGCCGGCACCATCGCACACCTTTACCGATATGCACGACTGGGGCGATATGCTGGTGCATGCCGGATTTGCCGAGCCGGTCATGGACATGGAGCGCATGACCCTGACCTTCACCAGCGCGGCGCGGCTGCTGCAAGAGCTGCGCGAACTGGGTATCAATCTGCATCCACAGCGCTTTGCTGGGCTGCGTGGGCGGCGCTGGCACGCGCAGTTGCTGCACGAAATCGGGCAACGCCTTGCCAGCCCAGCCGCCGATGGCACCTTGGCACTGACGTTTGAGATCATCTACGGCCACGCCTTCAAGCCCGCGCCGCGCGTGGCCGTGACCGGCGAGAGCGCCGTCTCGCTCCAAGACATGCGCGCTATGCTGCGCGGTTCCCGCTAGACACTTTGCCTGCCCTACAACACACCATGCACAAACGAAACGCTCTGCAATGGCTAGCTGCCGGTGCTTTGTCCATCAGCGCCAGCGCCCTTTTGACCGGCTGCTCCAAAAGTGGGCCGTCGTTTCATGCGGTAGACATTACCGGCTCTGAATACGCCCGCGACTTTCGCCTGAGCGACCACAACGGGCAAATGCGCAGCCTGCAAGATTTTCGGGGCAAAGTGGTAGCGATGTTCTTTGGCTTTACCCAGTGCCCAGATGTGTGCCCCACCGCCATGCAGGAGCTGGCCGAGGCCAAACGCTTACTCGGGCCAGATGCCGAGCGCTTGCAGGGCATCTTCATCACCCTCGATCCCGAACGCGACCAAGCCGAAATGCTCAAGGCCTACATGGGTAATTTTGACCCGAGCTTTTTGGCCCTGCGGCCTACGCCGCAAGAGCTGCCTGCGCTGGCAAAAGACTTCAAAATTTACTACAAGAAGGTGGACGGCAAAACGCCCACCAGCTACACCCTTGACCATTCGGCGGGCAGCTACCTTTACGACACCAACGGCAAGCTGCGCCTGTATGCACGCCACGCCAGCGGTGCCAAAGCACTGGCCGACGATGTGCGCACACTACTGAACAATCCGGCTTAACCAAGCCCAAACGCCACCGGCACGCTCTGGCAGGATCAGAGGTATTCGGTCAAGGTTTTGCGCATTTTTTTCATGGCGGCAACCTCAATTTGGCGGATACGCTCGGCGCTGACACCGTACACCGCTGCCAAATCGTGCAAGGTCATGCCGCCCGAGCCATCGTCGCGCACTTTGAGCCAACGCTCCTCAACGATGCGGCGGCTGCGTTCGTCCAAACCCGCCAACGCGCTGGCAATGCCATCGCTGGCGAGCAAGTCGCGCTGGTGGGACTCGATCATCGCGGTGGGTTCGTGCGAGGCATCGGCCAAATAAGCAATCGGGCCAAAGGCCTGTTCGCCATCGTCCGATGGTGCTGGGTCAAGCAGCACATCGCCACCCGACATGCGTGTTTCCATCTCGATGACTTCTTCGCGCTTGACCTTGAGCTGCGCAGCTACGAGGTCAATTTCGCTGTCAGACAGCGTATTGCGGTGCGTGGCCTCGGCATCGGCCTTGAAGCCTTGCTTCATCGAGCGCAGGTTAAAAAACAGTTTGCGCTGGGCTTTGGTGGTTGCCACCTTGACCATGCGCCAGTTTTTCAAAATGTATTCGTGGATTTCGGCCTTGATCCAGTGCATGGCGTAGCTGACCAAACGCACCCCCTGATCGGGGTCAAAGCGCTTGACCGCCTTCATCAGGCCGACGTTGCCCTCTTGGATTAAGTCGCCATGCGGCAATCCATAGCCCAAATACTGGCGGGCAATCGAGATCACCAAACGCAGGTGCGACATCACCAGCCGCCCAGCGGCCTCAACGTCGTTGTGTTCGCGCAGCTTGCGGGCACAGTCCTGCTCTTCTTCGTAAGTCAGCAGCGGTAGGCGGTTGGCTGCCGAGATGTAGGCATCCAGATTGCCCAGCGACGGCACCATGGTCCAAGGATTGGTCGGTGCCAAAGCAGTCGCTGCTGTTCCAAATTGAAGTGTCATTGCGGAAGTCCTTTCCTCTCAGCCGTGATATTAGCACTCTGTTAGAGAGACTGCTAACCGGAGAGTTCCCGCCCCTGTACGGGGCATGGCTGAAGACTTTTTTAAACCAAAACAGCCTCTAGCGCTTAACTGTCAAGCACTTGTAGCTATCAAATAAATAGCACCTAAATAGCAATCTATTTGGCAAATGCCGTTCAAGACAGCAAAGCCTGCGCGAACTCGCGGGCGCTGAAGGTTTCAAGGTCTTCGAGCTTTTCGCCCACGCCAATGAAATACACCGGAATAGGCCGCTCTTGGGCAATCGCTGCCAACACACCGCCCTTGGCGGTGCCATCAAGCTTGGTCACGACCAGCCCGGTCAGGCCCAGCGCATCGTCAAAGGCGCGCACCTGTGCCAGCGCGTTCTGACCGGTGTTGCCGTCAATCACCAGCAGCACCTCATGGGGGGCGCTGGCATCGGCCTTGGTCACGACCCGTTTGATTTTGCGCAGCTCCTCCATCAGGTGCAATTGGGTCGGTAAACGTCCAGCGGTATCGACCAGCACCACATCTTTGCCGCGCGCCCGGCCTGCGGTGACGGCATCAAAACTGACGGCAGCGGGATCACCACCTTCTTGGCTGACGATCTCGACCAAATTGCGGTCAGCCCAAACGCCCAGTTGCTCGCGGGCCGCAGCGCGGAAGGTATCGGCAGCGGCCAGCAACACGCTAGCGCCTTCATGGGCTAAATGCTTGGTCAGTTTGCCAATGGATGTGGTTTTACCGGCACCATTGACACCGGCCACCATGATGACCGTGGGCGTGTGCTGACCAATCACCAGTGGTTTTTCCAAGGGGCGTAGCAGCTCCGTCAGGGCATCGGCCAGCAAACCTTTGACCCCGGCGGGGTCGGTGGTTTTGCTTTCTTTGACGCGGCGTTTCAAATCGTCCAGCAACCATTGCGTTGCCTTGACACCGGTATCGGCCATCAACAGCGCTTCTTCCAGTTCTTCGTACAACGCGTCGTCAATTTGGGTGCCGGTGAAAACGCTGGCAATGCTAGAGCCGGTTTTACGCAGCCCTGCCTTGAGCTTATCGAGCCAGCCTTTGCGCTCACGCTCAGGCAACGGCTCTGGCGCAGACGGCTGCGGCGCTGCCTCGGGAGCCGGCTCGGGGGCCAACACAGGCGCAGGCACTTTGGCCGCAAACGGTTTACGCAACCACCCCAGCACGCCAGCCGGTGCCGACTCCTCCGTCGCCGTGCTGGGCGGAGTCGGCGTGGCAACACTGGCCTCGGGGGCCAATGCGCTAGCGGGCTGCGTGGTGTCAGGTGCTGAAGGGGGAAGAGGTTTCTTTTTGAAAAAACTGAACATTGGTGGGTTCTTGGAGCCTATTGCGTAGGCGATGATTTCGTGAACAGAGACAAATTCTCGCGGCCAGCAGAGTCTGGCCTGTTTTCAGGGTGGATTAGGACGGCTTTGTAAGCGTGCATACAAACCGCCCAAAGCCAATAATTCGGCGTGGGTGCCTTGCTCGGCGATACGCCCACGCTCCATGACCACGACCCGATCGGCATGTTCGATGGTGGAGAGCCGGTGGGCAATCACCAGCGTGGTGCGCCCGCGCATCAGCCGCTGCAAGGCATCTTGCACCAAACGCTCGGATTCCGTATCGAGCGCTGAAGTCGCCTCGTCCAAAATCAAAATCGGTGCGTTTTTATACAAAGCCCGTGCAATCGCCAAACGCTGGCGCTGACCGCCCGACAATTGCGCCGCGTTGTGCCCCACCACGGTGTGCATACCTTGGGGCAGCGCAGCCACATGCTCTGCCAAGTTGGCAGCAGCCAGACATTCTTGCACCCGCTTTTCGTCCAGCACCGCCCCCAAAGCCACATTGGCGGCAATACTCTGGTTGAACATCACCACATCCTGACTGACCAGCGCAAACTGTGCGCGCAGGGCGTCGAGCTGCCAATCGCCCAGCGCACGGCCATCAAGCAAGATTTCCCCGCCCGAGGGTGCAACAAAACGCGGCAACAAATTCACCAGCGTGGTTTTACCCGCGCCTGAAGGCCCGACCAGCGCAACAATCTCGCCCGGCTGCACCGCCAAGTTCAGGCCATCAAGGGCTGGTGCTTGGTCGGCGGCAAAACGCACACTGACGTTTTGCAGCGTGATGGCACCCTGCACCTGCGCGGGTGCGTAGCTGCCGCCGGTTTCTGCCGGAGCCTCGCTCAACAGAGCCAAGCCACGCTCGAGTGCGGCCAGACCGCGCGTGATCGGGCTGGCAACATCTGAAAGGCGGCGAATCGGCGAAATCAACATCAGCATGGCCGTGATAAAGGCCACAAAGCCGCCTACCGTCAAGTCGTTGTGTGCTCCGCCCGCACGGTGGCTTTGCCACAGTGCAATGCAAATGACGGTCGAAAGCGCTGCTGCCGCCATCATTTGCGTCAGCGGTGTCATGGACGAAGAGGCAATGGTCGATTTAATCGCCAAGCGCCGCAGTTCTTGGCTCAAGGCAGCAAAACGCCCCGCTTGGTTTTGCTGCGCCCCGTGCAAGCGCACCATGCGGTGGGCCAGCACATTTTCTTCGACCACGTAGGCCAGCTCGTCGGTGGCTTGCTGGCTGCTGCGGGTCAGCCGGTACAAACGCCGCGACAGGGTTTTCATAATCACCGCAACGCCGGGCACAATCACCGCCACAATCAGCGTCAATTGCCAGTTCAGATACATCAAATAGCCCAGCAGCGCCAGCAACGTAAAGCTGTCGCGCGAGAAGCCCAGCAGCGCCTGCACCAGCAACGTGGCACCCGTTTGCACCTCATACACCACGGTGTTCGATAAAGCGCTGGCCGATTGGCGACCAAACAGCGCCATGTCAGCGGCCAGTACCCGGGCAAACAAAGTCTGGCGCAGTGCCAACATACCCTCGTTGGCAATGCGCGCCAGCGCATATTGGGCAACAAAATGGGCCATGCCGCGCACCATAAAAATACCCAAAATGGCGGCCGGCACCATCCACAACTGCAATGTGCCTTGGGTAAAGCCTCGGTCCAGAAGCGGCTGCAGCAGCGCCGGGATCAGCGGCTCCGTCACAGCGCCAATCAAGGTCGCCACGACCGCCATGGCCCAAGCCATGCGGTGCTGGCCAAAATAAACAGACAACCGCGCCAGTCGCACCCTCATACCCTCAGGGGCAGGCACAGAAGTGGCAGACGAGGCTGGAGGGGGTGTGGGCGCGCGGGTATCGGAGGCTTGCATGTGGCGCGAATTCTACGGCGCACAGACCGTGCCTTTTGGCACAGTTTTGGTAACATCACACGCTGTTTGCCGGCCTTTGACCGGTGCCTCTGCCTGCAAATGACTACCAAGCCCCTCTTCACACCCCTTGCTGCTGCGGCGCTGCCGCTTCCTTCACGGCGCCATGCACTGGCCGCCTTTGCTGCATCGTCGGCACTGCCAGCGTTGGCCCAGTTTCGGGTCGAAGTCTCTGGCGTAGGCCTGACCCAGTTGCCCATTGCCATTGCACCCTTTCGCGCCGAGGCGCAGTCGCCCGAGAAACTCTCGGCCATTGTGCAAGCCGATTTGGAGCGCAGCGGCCAGTTTCGCTCCGTTGATGCCTCGGGCGTGGCACTGGACGAAAACGCCCGCCCCGACGTGAGCGCATGGCGACAAAAGTCGGCCGATTCGCTGGCTGCAGGCAGCGTAGTGCGCTTGGCCGATGGCCGTTTTGATGTGCGCTTTCGGCTCTGGGACGTGGTGCGTAACAAAGACCTCGGCGGACAAAGCTATGTGGTCGCCCCCGGTGATTTGCGCTTGGTAGCCCACCGTATTGCCGACTTCATCTACGAAAAACTCACCGGTGAGCGCGGTGTCTTCTCGACCCGCATTGGCTACGTCACCAAAGCCAACGGGCGCTACAGTCTGTGGGTGGCCGACTCCGATGGCGAAAACGCACAAGCGGCCTTGTCCAGCCCCGAGCCGATCATCTCGCCAGCATGGTCGCCCTCGGGCATGCAATTGGCCTATGTGTCGTTTGAATCGCGCAAGCCCGTGGTCTATGTCCACGACATCGCCACCGGACGGCGGCGCTTGATTGCCAATTTCCGTGGCTCCAACAGCGCCCCGGCCTGGTCACCTGATGGTCGCACACTGGCGATCACCCTGAGCCGCGACGGAAATTCGCAGCTCTACACCATTGATGCCAACGGCGGTGAGCCGCGCCGCCTGATGCAAAGCACCGGAATCGACACCGAGCCGGTGTATTCACCCGATGGCCGCCAAATTTATTTTGTCAGCGACCGGGGTGGCCCACCGCAAATTTACAAAGTAGCCGCCACTGGCGGCAATGCCGAGCGCGTGACGTTCTCGGGCAGCTACAACATCTCGCCCAGTATCAGCCCTGATGGCCGCTGGCTGGCCTACATATCGCGCATCGGCGGCGCCTTCAAACTGCATGTGATGGAATTGTCTGGCGGCAACGTCACCGCCCTGACCGATACCAGCGCCGACGAAAGCCCCAGTTTTGCGCCCAACAGCCGACTGATCGTCTATGCCACGCAGCAACAAGGCCGCGAGGCTCTGATGACCACCACGCTGGACGGCAAAATCAAGGCACGCCTAGCCGGTCAAAGTGGCGACATCCGTGAGCCCGATTGGGGCCCCTTCCAAAAGCTTTAAGCCTTTTCACACACTGGACGTTGCTGGATTTCAGGAGATTTTGATGATGAAACGTATTTCTTTCGCGCTGGCCGCAGCCGCCTTGGTTGCCGGTTGCAGTTCGGGTGTCGATTTGGACAAAGCACCGGTCGAAGACAAATCGGGCACGCCGCTCTCCACCCTTGGTGTCAATGGCGGCATGGGCATGAACGGTGCCAATGGTGTCGGCGGTGCCAACGGCGGACTCAATGGTGCCAATGGCGGTGTCACGGGGGTCGATCTGGCGCGCTCTGGGCGCGATGGTGCTGGGCCTACTGGCATGAGCCGGATTGTCTATTTTGACTACGACAGCTACGTGCTCAAGCCCGACTTTCAGTCGCTGGTGGAGTCACACGCTCAGTTCATCAAGGCCGGCCCAACACGCACCGTCGTCATCGAAGGCCACACCGATGATCGTGGCGGACGCGAGTACAACTTAGCATTGGGCCAAAAGCGTGCTGAGGCCGTGCGCCGCTCTTTGGGCTTGCTGGGCGTGCCCGACAAGCAAATCGAGGCCGTGAGCTTTGGCAAAGAAAAGCCCGCTGCGCAAGGCAACAACGAAGATGCCTACGCACAAAACCGCCGCGCTGAACTGTCCTACCGCTAATGCAAGCGTCCGCCATGATCTATCGGTCGGCCAAGGTGCTGCGCACACTGGCGATTTCGTGCGCTTTGGTTCCTCTGGCCCAAGCCGGTCTGTTTGAAGACGAAGAGGCCCGCCGCGCCATTTTGGAGCTGCGCCAACGCGTCGATACGTTGCAACAAGGCACCCAGCGTGCGGGCGAAGACCTGCGCCGAGCGGGCGACGACGGCTCGCAAGTGCGCCGCAGCCTACTCGACTTGCAAACGCAAATTGAAACCTTGCGCGTCGAAGCGGCCAAACTGCGCGGCCAAAACGAGCAACTCTTGCGTGACGTGTCCGAATTGCAACGCCAGCAAAAAGACATGGCCCAAGGCGTTGATGAGCGGCTACGCCAATTTGAGCCAGTCAAGGTCAATGTCGATGGTCAGGAGTTTCAGGCCGATGCCGCTGAGAAGCGCGACTTTGAAGCAGCGCTGACGGTATTTCGCACTGGGAAATTTACCGAAGCCCAGACAGCATTTGCTGGTTTTGTTCGGCAATACCCGCGCAGCGGCTACGTACCATCGGCCCGTTTTTGGCTGGGCAACGCCCAGTACGCGGGCCGTGAATACAAAGAAGCCATTGGCAATTTCAGGGCACTTTTGACGGTGGCACCCAAGCACGCTCGGGCACCCGAGGCGGCTTTGTCGATGGCCAACTGCCAAATCGAACTGAAAGAAACCAAGGGAGCACGCAGGACGCTCGAAGACCTGATCGCCGCATTCCCCCAGTCTGAAGCAGCATCGGCAGCCAAAGAACGGCTGGCGCGGCTCAAGTGATGCCGTCGGTAACTACTGAAGACATCAACGCAGCAGTCCCAACCGAGCAAGCTGCACTCTTAGAACGCCGCTTTGGTGGGCTGGAGCGGCTCTATGGCAAAGACGGCGCGGCCCGCATCCGGGCCGCACACGTCGCCGTCGTGGGCATCGGCGGCGTTGGTTCGTGGGCTGCAGAGGCGCTGGCGCGCAGCGGCATCGGTCAGCTCACGCTGATTGATCTTGACCATGTGGCCGAATCCAACATCAATCGCCAAATTCACGCCATCGAGCCTACCATCGGTCAGGCTAAAGTGCAGGCAATGCGCGAACGCATCGCGCAAATTAACCCCCAGTGCCGGGTGCTGTGCGTTGAAGATTTTGTCGAACCCAGCAACTGGCCTGCACTGTTGCCCCAGCCGGTCGACGCGGTGATGGATGCCTGCGATCAAGTCCAAGCCAAAACTGCGATGGCCGCATGGGCACGCCAAGGCAAGCACCTGTTCATCAGCGTCGGGGCGGCCGGTGGCAAGCGCCATGCGCACAAGGTCGATATAGACGACTTAGCCCACACTACCCACGACCCCTTATTGGCACAGTTGCGCTACCGGCTACGCAAGCACCACGGAGCACCCCGAGAAGGTAAAAAAATGGGGGTCTGCTGCGTTTTTAGCCGCGAAGCCGTGGCTCCCCCTGACGCATCGTGCGCCATTGAAGGCGATGGAACCCTCAATTGCCACGGCTATGGCTCGGTAGTCGCTGTCACTGCGACTTTCGGCCAGTGCGCGGCGGGCTGGATTTTGGATGCTTTAGCCAAACCATGACCAACGCACTTTTGTCAAAGACTTTGCCGGAGGTACCCGATATCTCCTCGGACAACGCGCATTACCTGCGCGCCATCACCGACATGGCAGATAAATGTGCGGTAGTGGCACAAACTGCCATCTACACCCAAAACAAAATTAAATTGGTAGAAAAAGGCACACGCATCGACAGTCGCCTTTATGACCGCCTGGTGCAACACAAGCTCAGCGCCACGATCGATAGCCATCTGAGCGTCGAAAACATGGTCGATGTGGCTTCGTTGTTGGTCGCAGCGCAAACCCAATGCGAAACCCAAACCCTGCCCCGCTTGCTAGTGCAAGCCATCGGTAATGCCAATGATTTGCTGACACCCTTGCGGGCACTGGTGCTGCCCAAGCCGATCGCTTTCAAGCTGACTGTGGTGCGTGAACAACATCCCGTCCTGTACGTACACAGCTTGCAAATGGCGCTGCTAGCGGTATTTTTGGGTCTGCGCAGCCACATCCATCAGCACGACTGCACCGCGCTGGCAACCGCTGCGTTGTTGCATGATTTGGGCTCGCTTTATATGAGTCCATCTTGGCGCGACCCGAACTACAAAGCCGAGGGCATTGAGCGCAAGCACTTGGTAGCCCACCCGGTCACGGCCATGCTGCTCATTCGCTCCCAAAGGACATTTCCATCTACCGTTGAAGATGCTGTGCTGGAACACCACGAGCGCATGGATGGCAGTGGCTACCCGCGTGGTTTAGTCGGCGACAAAATCTCGCCGATGGGTCGTATTTTGTTGTTGTCAGAAGTGGTCACGGCGTTTTACGAAAAATACACCGACATCCCAGCACAGCGCTTGTCGCTAGTGCTGCGGCTGAACCATCGCAGATTCCCTTCCGACTTGGTGGCACATGTGCTGCACCTGCTGCCCATTGAAGACCCGCAAGGCTCTGCCTCGCTGCCGTTGGCGGAAAACGCGCTGGCCTCTATCGACACACTGGCCCAAGCCTTTGACCAATGGGCACGTTTACGCGCCGATTTGCCTGAGTTACCGCCCTCTGACACCATCACCTGTGCCAGCGAGTTTTTGGATGCACGCCTTTCTGCGCTGGAAAAAGCGCTGCTAGAGGCCGGTGCCCATCCACGCCAACAAGCACAGATGCTAGAGCTACTTCAGGGCGATGCCCAAGGCATGACCGAAATCGCACTGGTAGGCCGAGAAGCCCTGTGGCAACTGCAATCCATCGTGCACGACTACCAGCACCAGCGCTGGCCCAAGCCATCCGAGAACGCCGATGCAGCAGTGGCCCAATGGTGCGAATGGGTACAAGCCCAAAAATAGCCGAACGCACTCAGTTTTTAAATCAAATTAGCACCTGGCCCTTGCTCAACAAGCATTAGGCGCTATTAAAAAATGAGTGATTAATTACTGTGCTGCCCAGCCCCCATCCATGTTCCAAGCCACGCCACGCACATTGTTGGCAGCCGGCGAACAAAAGAACACCGCCAACTCACCCAACTCCTCGGGGGTGGTGAACTGCATGGAAGGCTCCTTTTCGCCCAGCAGCAGTTTTTGCGCTTCAGCGTTGGAGATGCCCAGTGCTTGGGCCTTGGCATCGACCTGTTTTTGCACCAAGGGGGTCAGCACCCAGCCGGGGCAAATGGCATTGCAAGTGATGCCACTGGTGGCGGTTTCGAGTGCAGTCACCTTGGTTAAACCCACGATGCCGTGCTTGGCAGCCACATAGGCCGATTTTTGTGCCGAACCGACCAAACCATGCACCGAAGCCACATTGATAATGCGCCCCCATTGGGCCGACTTCATGCGCGGCAGCGCCAAGCGGGTGGTGTGAAAGGCGCTGGTCAAATTGATGGCGATGATGGCATCCCAGCGCTCGACCGGGAAATCCTCGATGTTGGAAACGTACTGAATACCTGCGTTATTGACCAAAATATCCACGCCGCCAAACTGCGTTGCAGCACACTGGAACATATCTTCAATGTCCGAGGCACGCGACATATCGGCACCGTGGTAGGCCACTTGGCCCCCCGCAGCTTGACCGGCAGCCAGCACCTCAGCACGCGGTGCATCGACATCGCCAAAACCGTTCAAGATGATGTTAGCGCCTTGGCGCGCCAGAGCCTTGGCGATGCCCAGACCGATACCACTGGTAGAACCTGTAACAAGCGCCGTCTTGCCTTTGAGCATAGGATTTTCTCCGAATGTTTCAACCCACGCCCCTCAAGAGGCGACTTCGGAAGAGGTTGCGCCTCTCCCAAAATGATTTTATCGCCCTGAAGGGCTTCAAATCCAAGTTGGTTTTAGATGAATTACGATGGGACTCGGCCATTATCGAGCGATATTTTCGGAGTTTCCCCCCATGATTGAACCCAAGCTGAATTACGTACCCTGCCCCGACATCACTGCCGCTGGTGACGGGCAACCCGGCTCTCACAGTGCTGCGGGGGTGCGCCGCATGGCTTACTGGGAATGGAACGCCACCGGCAACCCGGCACACCCCCATGTGGTGGTGTGCGTACATGGCTTATCACGCCAAGGGCGCGACTTTGATGCCTTGGCCCGCGCTCTGGCACCCCACGTGCGCGTTATCTGCCCTGACGTGGCCGGACGAGGCCGCAGCGACTGGCTAACCGACCCTTCGCGCTACCAAGTGCCGCAATATGCCGCCGACATGCTGGTGCTACTGGCCCATCTGCACCAAGCTACGCCGCTGCAAACCATTGACTGGGTTGGCACGAGCATGGGGGGGCTGATTGGTATGGCGGTGTGTGGTCAACCGGGCCTGCCATTGCCGGTACCTGTACGGCGCTTCGTACTGAACGACGTGGGCCCCGTCATCGAATGGTCGGCACTGGCCCGCATTGGAGAATATGTCGGGCAAACCGGGCATTTTGAGTCCTTGCAGCACGCTGCCGATGCCATGTGGGCTGTGTCAAGTCACTTTGGCCCCCACACACCCGCACAGTGGCTGGCACTGTGCGAACACATGGTGCGCCCCCTGCCCGACGGCGGCGTGACGCTGCACTACGACCCGGCCATTGCAGAACCCTTTCGGGCACTGGCAACCCTGCCTCCAGAGGCGGCCCAAGCGGGAGAAGCGGCCTTGTGGCAACTCTACGACCATATTTCGGCGCAGACGCTTCTGGTACGCGGCGGAGAATCGGATTTGCTCTCCCCCAGCACAGCGCATGCCATGGGCCAACGCGGCCCACGCGCACGATTGGTCGAATTTGCCGGTGTCGGCCATGCCCCGACATTCGTAGCCCCAGACCAAATTGCCGTTGTCACCGACTTTTTACTGGGCACTGAAAACGAAGGTTTTGCATGAAAACCCCTTTTCCATTGGACACTGCGCCTGTGGCTAGGCAGCTTCCAGAAGTCAACGCCAACGCCGTCCCAGAACTCATTACCGCCACAGCCCACGCCTTGCCTGAGCAGCTCGACGTATTGGTGCGGGCCCGCGCATTCGCCGAACCCTTGATTGCAAGTGAGAACCTCGAGACCGGGGAGAACGCACTGGCCCATGCCGATGCTGTAGCCGCCATTTTGAAAAACATTGGTGGCTCTGAGGCCATGCAGGCGGCCAGCTACTTGGTGCATGCCAGCATTCACCTCAACCGCCCTGAAGAAGTCATCACCAAAGCCTTTGGCAGCAATTTTGCGACCTTGGCGGTCGGTGCGACCAAACTCATGCGCGTGCAGGCACAGGCGCGCGCCGTTCACCCGTCTGTACAACGGGTCAACGATCCGGCAGTGCAAACCGAAAACGTCCGCAAGATGCTGCTTGCATTTTCGCGGGACTTGCGCGTGGTCATGCTGCGCTTGGCCTCGCGCCTGCAAACCTTGCGCTACCACGCTGCCAGCAAACGTCCCGTGCCGCCGAGCATCTCGCACGAGGCACTGCACGTTTTTGCACCACTGGCCAATCGCTTGGGCATTTGGCAAATCAAATGGGAGATGGAAGACCTGGCATTTCGCTTCTTGGAGCCAGAAACCTACAAAGAAGTAGCGCGCCTGCTGGATGAAAAGCGCACGGGCCGCGAGGTCTACATGGTGCAACTGCGTGCCCGCGTCGAGTCCGGGTTGCGCGCGCGCAGCATCAGTGCCAGTGTGCAAGGTCGACCCAAGCACATTTACAGCATTGTCAAAAAAATGCGGGGCAAGTCGCTGCATTTTGACCAGCTCTTTGACCTGCGCGCCTTGCGCGTCGTGGTACCGACGGTCAAAGACTGCTATGCCGCCCTGAGCTGGGTGCATTCTCAGTTCGAATCGCTCGAAGAAGAATTTGACGACTACATCGCCAAACCCAAACCCAACGGTTACCAATCGCTGCACACGGTCGTGCGCGATGAAACCGGCAAAGCCATCGAAATCCAGATCCGCACCCAGGCCATGCACGAGCATGCCGAACACGGCGTAGCCGCGCATTGGGCCTACAAAGAAGCGGGCACCAAAGGGTATGCAGGAGTTTCAGCCAGCGGTGATTACGATGCCAAAATTGCTGTCCTGCGCCAACTTTTGGCTTGGGAGCGCGATCTGGTCGGTGGCCCGCAACAAGGCCTGTTCGACGATTGCATTTATGTGCTGACCCCGGAAGCAGCGATTGTCGAACTGCCGCAAGGTGCCACGCCCGTCGATTTTGCTTATGCCGTACACACCAGTTTGGGCCACCGCTGCCGTGGTGCGCGCGTCAATGGTGCAATGGTGCCGCTGAACACGCAATTGCAAAACGGCCAAACCGTTGAAGTCACCACGGCCAAAGAAGGCGGGCCATCGCGCGACTGGCTCAATGCCGAATTGGGCTATCTCAACAGCAACCGCGCCCGTGCTAAAGCCCGCGCTTGGTTCAACGCACGGGCACTGCACGCAACGGTCGGGCGTGGGCGCGAGGCGGTCGAGAAACTCTTGCAGCGTGAAGGCAAAACTGCCGTGCGTCTGGAAGAACTGGCTGGACAGCTGGGTTTCAAATCCGCTGATGCCTTGTTCGAAGTGGTGGGGAAAGACGAATTTTCGCTGCGGAACATCGAAATCGTCTTGCGTCCACCCGAGCCAGCCCCCCAGCCTGACGACTACCTGCTGCTGCGCAAACCACGCAACACCGAAAAAACACCCAAAGGCGGCGTGTTGGTCGTAGGAGTGGACTCCCTCATGACACAACTGGCCAAATGCTGCAAACCCGCCCCCCCGGACGAAATAGGCGGCTTTGTGACGCGCGGTAAAGGTGTCAGTGTTCACCGTACCGATTGCAGTAACTTTCACGAGATGTCAGCCCGTGGCCCCGAACGCGTCATTGACGTTGAATGGGGCACGCCCAAGCAAACAGCAGCAGCGACCGTATACCCGGTGGATGTGGTGGTGCATGCGGTTGATCGCCAAGGTCTACTGCGGGACATTTCCGAGGTCTTTGCCAAGGAAAAAATGAATGTGATTGGTGTCCAAACCCAATCCATCAAAGGTACAGCTTGGATGACGTTTACTGTCGAGGTATCAGATGCTGGGCGACTCAAAAAAGTGATCGGTATCGTCGGTTCAGTGCCTGGCGTACAAACTGCCCGCCGCCGATAAATAGATAAAAAGTAAAAATTTTTGCTTTTTATTGAAAAGTCCGATTTTTCTGATGCTACAATTGCGTTCTCGACAGACACAGGCGCGTAGCTCAGCTGGTTAGAGCACCACCTTGACATGGTGGGGGTCGTTGGTTCGATTCCAATCGCGCCTACCAAATTTGGTAGATAAAAAGCACCTTGCAGAAATGCAAGGTGCTTTTTTATTTCCGTTGGCAAAACATTTACGCACTGTGCCACAATCGCGCCCTTTTTTGCACGCGCACTTCAATCCACGCCCTTTGAGGCGAGACTCCATCCCCCTCAAAGGGCGGTTCCAAACCGAAGCTAGTTTTAGATGAATCGTTTTCTTCCCGGCACATTGGGCATTGATTTTGGCACCTCCAATTCAGCAGTCGCTTGGGCCCAAGCATCGGGCACCGCCCGCCTGATTGCACTTGAAGGCAGTGCCACCACGCTGCCAACAGCGCTCTTTTTTAATGCCGAAACGCACAGCACCCATTTTGGGCGCGAGGCGATTGCACAGTACCTCAGCGAAACCGAAGGGCGGCTGATGCGCTCACTGAAGAGCTTGCTGGGCAGTCCACTTCTGTTAGAAAAAACCGCCGTTCACAACGAATTGGTCAGTTTTCAGGACATCATCTCGCGTTTTTTATTGGAACTCACGCAGCGCACCCGCCTGCAACTGGGCGGCTTACCTCGCCATCTGGTGCTTGGGCGCCCAGTTCATTTCGTTGATGACAACCCTCAACGCGATCAACTGGCACAAACAATGCTGCTCGAAGCCGCAGGGCGCTGTGGCTTCGAACAAATTAGTTTTCAGTTAGAACCTATTGCTGCTGCGTTGGATTACGAGCGCCGCTTAAGCGACGAACGCATTGTGCTGGTGGTTGACATTGGTGGTGGCACCTCGGACTTTACGGTGGTGCAGCTAGGCCCGAACCGTATTCAACAAACCGATCGCAGTGCTGACATATTGGCAACAGCAGGCGTACACATCGGCGGCACAGACTACGACCAAAAGCTCAACTTAGAGCAAGTTATGCCACTGTTAGGCCACCGTCACACCGGCCCCAAAGGACGCGAAGTACCAAGCCGGGTTTTTTTTGACCTTGCTACTTGGCACTTGATCCACTGGCTGTCGTCCCCTAAGGCCTTGCGTGAAGCCCAGGCACTGCGCGAAGACTACAGCGACCCACGTCTACACCAACGACTTATGGTGGTGTTGCGCGAACATCTAGGGCACCGGCTCGCCAATGCGGTCGAGCAAGCGAAAATTGGTTGCTCATCGAGTGGCGAACGACAAAGCATTCAGTTGACGGCGATTGAGGCAGGTTTATGTGTCGATCTGACCGCCGATGATCTCGCCCAACATCTTCAACCGCTTCTAGCCCGCGTCATCGTGTGTGCACAAGAGTGTGTGCGCCGTGCTGGTCTCACATCCAAGCGACTGGATGCCGTGTACCTGACCGGCGGATCATCTGCACTGCGCCCATTCCAGCAAGCGCTAGCACAGGCCTTCCCAAGCGTTGCCCTCATTGAAGGCGACTTGTTTGGTGGCGTAGCGTCAGGACTGGCTTACGGAGGCCCTGCATGAAGTCTTCTATTCCTACCTGCACCGCATGACCCACCGATGAAAACCTCCATGCTCTTTGCCGTAAGACCGGGTAATTGCGACTAGAATGCCGCCCAACGTCACTGCAAAAATAATGTGCTGTATTGATGCCTTGAATGTTGGCACCTTGGTTCGTGATAGTCACAGTTTGTCGTAGACATCTGCCTTCTTGACCGTTGCCGCAATCTGCTGATCGACCAAAGACATTCAATTCCACTTTGATACCTAGAGGCTACTTGTGAACAAAACCGAACTCATTGAGCACATTGCAAACGATGCTGACATTTCTAAAGCCGCTGCTGCGCGTGCTTTGGAGTCTATGATTGAAGCTGTCAAGACAAATTTGAAAAAAGGCGGTACAGTATCGCTGGTTGGTTTTGGAACCTTTGCAGTTGGCAAACGGGCAGCACGTACAGGGCGCAATCCGCGCACTGGCGCTGCAATTAAAATCAAAGCAGCAGAAATTCCTAAGTTCCGACCTGGAAAAGCATTGAAAGATGCACTAAACTAACGGTCTGATTCAGGTGGGGTGCTTAGCTCAGTTGGTAGAGCGGCGCCCTTACAAGGCGTAGGTCGGCGGTTCGAACCCGTCAGCACCCACCACCCACCGAACGCAAGGCGAACGAAAGTTCGCCTTTTGTTTTTGTCACTGAAAGATTGACCATGTTTGAATCCATCCGCAAGCACTCCAAGATCGCGATGCTCTTGCTGTTCTTGCTGATTGTTCCGTCGTTCGTGCTTGTGGGCATTGATTCCAAATATTTTTCTGGCAGCAGCCAAGTCGTAGCGCGGGTTGATGGCAACGACATCACCCAAGCCGAGTGGGACAATGCCCACCGCCAAGAATCTGACCGCATCCGGGCACAGCAACCCACAATGAATGCGGCGTTGCTGGATTCACCCGAAGCACGTTACGCTACGTTAGAGCGTTTGGTACGTGATCGCGTATTGCAAACTGCCACACAAAAAATGCACATCGTTACCAGCGATGCCCAGCTGGCACGTAGCTTGAACGAGATACCCCAAATTGCAGCGCTCAAGCGCACTGATGGCACACTCGATATTGAGGCTTATAAATCGCTGGTAGGCGGGCAAGGCATGACCCCCGAGGGGTTTGAGGCCAGTATGCGCCGTGATTTGGCGGTCAATCAGGTGATGGGTTCTATTACCAATAGTGCCTTTGCGACCAACACCCAAGTCAAGCTTACCTTGGATGCTGTTTTGCAGCGCCGCGAAATTCAAGTGGCGCAGTTCACGCCAACGCAATTCGCCGGTAAAGTGCAAGTGACAGAAGATCAGTTGCAAGCATATTACAAAGAACACCCGACACTTTTTCAGCAAGCTGAACAAGCGAGCATTGAGTATGTGGTACTTGATCTTGACAGCGTTCGTGCCAGCATCGCACTGAACGAAGAAGACCTGCGCACTTACTACAAGGAAAACGTCTCACGCTTGGCTGGCAAAGAAGAGCGCCGGGCTAGTCACATTTTGATTGCAGCCCCCAAAGATACCCCTGCTGCAGACAGGGAAAAAGCCAAAGCACAGGCTACCGAGGTTCTGGCACAGGTTCGCAAAACACCCGGCAGCTTTGCTGAAATCGCAAAAAAATCATCCCAAGATACAGGCTCTGCCAATCAAGGCGGTGACTTGAACTTTTTTGCCCGAGGTGCAATGGTTAAGCCATTTGAAGAGGCGGCTTTTGCCTTGAAGAAGGGTGATATCAGCGATGTCGTTGAAAGCGATTTTGGCTACCACATCATCCAAGTCACAGAGATCAAGACACCACGCCAGCCCAGCTTCGAGGAGTTGCGCCCACGCCTTGAAACCGAACTGCGCCAGCAACAAGCCCAGCGGAAATTTGCCGAAGTAGCCGAAGCATTTGCCAACGGTGTGTACGAGCAAGCTCACAGCCTACAACCCGTGGCTGAGAAATTAAAGCTGAAACTCCAAACAGCCAATAATGTGGCCCGTAAACCCGCACCAGGAACCACCGGAGCGCTGGCCCATAGCAAGTTTTTGGAGGCACTTTTTTCTACCGACTCGCTGGAGAATAAGCGCAATACCGAAGCAGTGGAAATTGCGCCTAACCAAATGGTGGCCGGGCGTATTACCCAGTATTCCCCATCACGGACACTGGAATTCAATGCGGTACATGGACGTGTGCAACAACTGTATGTGGAAGAGAAATCTGCTGCGTTGGCTCGCACAGAAGGCCAAGCTAAACTGGCCGCGTGGACTGAAAAACCCGAAAGTGCCACAGGTTTTTCGGCTCCAGTAATGATTGCACGCGATCAATTGCAAAACCAAACACGCGCCGTGATCGATGCAGCTCTGGTAGCTAACACGGATGCACTACCCTCATTGATCGGCGTTGATTTGGGCAATGCTGGCTATGCTGTCGTTCGTATCAATCGTTTGCTTCCGCGCGAAACACTCGCTGCCCCCTTGGCGGCACAACGTCACCGCCAGTACGTTCAATGGACAGCCAGTGCCGAAGGAATGGCTTATTACGAAGTGCTGAAAAACCGTTTCAAGGTGCAAATTAAGGTGCCGCGCCCAGTTGTAGGTGCAGAAAAAAAAGATGAATAATTAAAATTATTCTTGAAGTGATTTTTTCTGTGTATAATTCAATGCTACGGTGGCTGTAGCTCAGTTGGTAGAGTCCAGGATTGTGATTCCTGTTGTCGTGGGTTCGAGCCCCATCAGCCACCCCAAGTAAAACAACAACTTAGCCACCCTTTATAGGGTGGCTTTTTTGTTTGGTGTTTTGCTTGTAGGCAATCTGTAGGCAACTTGCCCAAATCCAGCCCCCCCCTTTTGGCCTGCACTTGGCTGGCGCTGGCACCATCGCCCACTGCCTTTTTGTGGGGCTGCATTTGAAACAGCTCGCTTTGAATGGTGAGCGTTACCTAGTTCTCTAGTGCCTTGTGTGCGCGTGAGGACAGCAACTTCAACAATTCTGTGGTGTAACGGTGTTGTCCAGAAACCGTTACAGCAGCGTAACCAGTGAAAAACCCAGCGTTGGGCCGGGCCTTGGTGATAGTGGAGTATTACTTCACGGCCATCGCAGGCACTGCCTGTTCGTAGAGGTTGTAGAGGTGCTGGCCTTGGATGCAGCGCTCAGAGTGCCCACTCCGGGCGGCGGCTTTACAGGTGCCACAGCTCCAATGGAGGGCCTGATATGCCTTGTCGGCAGCGCGCCACGGCTGGGCAGCGTGGAACTTGGGCAAGGGTTTGGCCGGGTCAGTCTTGGCACCAATGAAGCGCTCACGGGTAGCGGCCTCGATATAGGCGTCACTCAGGCGCTGGCCTTCGAGGCACTTGGCACCCGTGCGGCACTGCTTGCAGCTCCAATGGTGGGCTTGGTCTGCCTTGTCGGCTTCGCGCCATGTTGTTGCAAGTGCTGGCGCTGATGGGCTTGGAACAGCCACCACGGCGGGCGGCATGGCCTCACGCACCAAACGCTGTAACAGTGCCAACAAGTCGCCACGGTGCTGTGGCACGGCCTGCTCAATATCCGCGTGCCAGTCCTGCCGGGCCTTGTCACTGGCCCCCGTTCGATCACACAAAGCCATCGCCAGCGCCAGCAACCGGGCCATGCCGGTGTCTGGGGGTAGGGCTGACCAACTGGGGGCCACTACTGGTTTTGACAGCAGTTGCACCAATTGAGGCTTACACGCCCTGATGTCTTGCGCCAATTGAGCAATGCCAGCACGGCACCCAACGGCGTGCAATTCGCCATAAGACAAGGCCAGTTTCACGCCCAAGGCTTGCGCCTTTGCCAGCACTTGGGGGGCACTCAGGGCCGGGTCATTTTTTATCTTATGGCCCAGAGGGTAGGCAAGGGCGGCCATCAAAATGCCACCTCGATAACTTCATCGTCACCGCCTTGGGCAGCGGGGGATAGTTGATCTACCAATGTCCTGAATGTCCTAATGTCCTGCTCATGTCCTGCCGTGGTGGCGTTTTTTCCTAAATTTTCAGCAAAAACCGGGGTTTTGGGGTTGGTTGCAGGACTTGCAGGACATTCAGGACTTGGGGTCGTCAACTTTCCCCCGCTATCACAATCCTTCACGCTCCATTTCACGGTGCCGCCTACCTTGCCCAAAGACTTCACTTCCACACCGATATAGCGCAGTGACGACGTCCCCCCATTTTCAGTAGCACTGGGCTTTGGAGTCCGGGGTTAATTTAACTCGTTTCTGAATCAGGGTCTGT
>JAIEMS010000017.1 GCA_019751915.1 Burkholderiaceae bacterium | reverse complement strand
TTGCCGTGGTCAACGTGACCAATGGTGCCCACGTTGACGTGGGGCTTGGTGCGTTCGAATTTACCTTTTGCCATTTTCTTTTCTCCAAAGAGCAATTCCCGTGTAGTGGTTTAACGTCTGCATCCGATTGCTGATTCGCCCTGCACGGAAAACGGGGCGGCACCGGATCGCAGACAACTTTTGCTATGAAATAAATAGCTGCTAGCGCTTGCTATACAAGGGCTAACAGCCAATTTGATTCAAAATTACTTCGAGCGGGCAGCCATAATGGCTTCCGACACGTTGCGTGGGGCTTCGCTGTAGTGCTTGAATTCCATCGAGTACGTAGCGCGGCCTTGTGTGGCCGAGCGCAGTGTGGTCGAGTAGCCAAACATTTCGGACAATGGAACTTCAGCGCGAATGGCTTTGCCGCCACCCGGGATGTCGTCCATGCCTTGCACCATGCCACGGCGTGAGGACAAGTCGCCCATCACGTTACCGGCGTAGTCTTCAGGGGTTTCGACTTCCACGGCCATCATGGGTTCAAGGATGACGGGGTTGGCCTTGCGGCAGCCTTCCTTGAAGCCGAAGATAGCGGCCATCTTGAAGGCCAGTTCGTTCGAGTCCACATCGTGGTACGAACCAAAGTGCAGTGTGACCTTGACATCGACCACGGGGTAGCCAGCCAACACGCCTTGCGTGACGGCTTCGTTGATACCCTTTTCGACCGCTGGGATGTACTCGCGTGGCACCACACCGCCCTTGATGGCGTCGACGAATTCAATGCCCTTGCCGGGTTCATTGGGTTCGATTTTGAGCACAACGTGACCGTATTGGCCCTTACCACCGGATTGACGCACGAATTTGCCTTCGGCTTCTTCGACGGTTTTGCGGATGGTTTCGCGGTAGGCCACTTGGGGCTTGCCGACGTTGGCTTCCACGCCGAATTCGCGCTTCATCCGGTCAACAATAATTTCCAAGTGCAACTCGCCCATACCGGCGATGATGGTTTGGCCCGATTCTTCGTCGGTTTTGACGCGGAACGATGGATCTTCAGCGGCCAGACGTTGCAGGGCAATACCCATTTTTTCTTGGTCGGCCTTGGTCTTGGGTTCCACCGCCTGTGCGATCACAGGCTCAGGGAAGACCATGCGTTCGAGCAAGATGGGGCTGGCCACGTCGCACAGTGTTTCGCCAGTGGTCACGTCTTTCAGACCCACGCAAGCGGCGATGTCGCCAGCGCGAATTTCATCGACTTCAAGGCGTTCGTTGGCGTGCATTTGCACGATACGGCCAATACGCTCTTTCTTGCCTTTGACGGGGTTGTAAACGGTGTCGCCCTTGGTCAGAACGCCCGAATAAACGCGCACGAAAGTCAATTGACCGACAAACGGGTCGGTCATCAGCTTGAACGCCAGTGCAGAGAACTTTTCGCTGTCGTCAGCTGTGCGCGAGATGGGGGCTTCGTCTTCGTCCATGCCGCCCACGGGTGGAATGTCCACTGGCGAAGGCATCAGTTCGATGATCGCGTCGAGCATGCGCTGCACGCCCTTGTTCTTGAACGCAGTACCGCACAGCATCGGCTGGATTTCGCAGGCGATAGCGCGGGTACGCAGACCCAAGGTGATTTCAGCTTCCGTCAAGTCACCTTCTTCGAGGTACTTGTTCATCAGCTCTTCAGAGGCTTCAGCGGCGGCTTCAACCATCTTTTCGCGCCATTCGTTGGCCACTTCGACCAAGTCAGCAGGAATTTCTTCGTAGGTGAACTTCATACCTTGCGAAGCTTCATCCCAGAAGATGGCCTTCATTTTGCGCAGATCGACCACGCCCTTGAAGTTTTCTTCAGCACCGATTGGGATGACGATTGGAATGGGGTTGGCCTTCAGGCGCAACTTCATTTGCTCGACGACTTTGAAGAAGTTGGCACCAGTACGGTCCATCTTGTTCACGAAGGCCAGACGAGGCACTTTGTATTTGTTGGCCTGACGCCACACAGTTTCAGACTGGGGCTGCACGCCGCCCACAGCGCAGTACACCATGCAAGCGCCGTCGAGCACGCGCATGGAGCGCTCGACTTCAATCGTGAAGTCAACGTGGCCGGGGGTGTCGATGATGTTGATGCGGTGCTCGGGGAAGGAATTTTCCATACCCTTCCAGAAGCAGGTGGTGGCCGCAGAGGTGATCGTGATGCCACGCTCTTGCTCTTGCTCCATCCAGTCCATGGTGGCCGCGCCGTCGTGAACTTCACCAATTTTGTGGTTCACGCCGGTGTAGAAAAGAATACGCTCGGTGGTAGTTGTCTTGCCAGCGTCGATGTGGGCCGAGATACCGATATTGCGGTAGCGCTCGATGGGGGTCTTGCGAGCCATGGTGAGTCCTTGATGGGTCGTTGTGTTCGATTGACAGGCGGCACACCTTGGCGGCGCAGCCCAATGTTTTTGGTGATTTAAACCCACCGAAGGCCGCGGGCAAAAATGCCAGCGGCCTTAGTGGAACACCGGAAGTAAGCCTTTGGCTTAGAAGCGGAAGTGGCTGAATGCCTTGTTGGCTTCGGCCATGCGGTGAACTTCGTCACGTTTTTTCATAGCACCGCCACGGCCTTCAGTGGCTTCCAGCATTTCGTTGGCCAGACGTTGGGCCATCGATTTTTCGCCGCGCTTGCGAGCAGCTTCCTTGATCCAGCGCATGGACAAAGCCAGACGACGGACAGGGCGCACTTCAACGGGCACTTGGTAGTTAGCACCGCCGACACGGCGGGACTTGACTTCGACCATGGGCTTGACGTTGTTGATGGCAACAACGAAGGCTTCCAATGGGTCTTTGTCGGGGTTCTTCTTTGCGATCAAGTCAAGAGCGCCATAAATGATGCGCTCTGCAACCGCCTTTTTGCCGCCTTCCATGATCACGTTCATGAATTTGGACAGCTCGACGTTGCCGAACTTAGGATCGGGCAGGATTTCACGTTTGGGGACTTCGCGACGACGTGGCATTTTGCACCTCTATATTTGCTTCAGTTGGCATCTTTTCAGACACCGCGAGAGCCATTGTGGACTCCCACTTACTCGACCCACGCAGACAATTTGCGCTTGGGGTCACTACGCCGAATCACCGCGCCACGCGGGAAACAGCACCTGTTGGTTGTGGCAAAAGAGCCAGGCTTATTTGGCCTTAGGCTTCTTAGCGCCGTACTTGGAGCGCGATTGCTTGCGGTCTTTCACGCCTTGCAAGTCGAGCGAACCGCGCACGATGTGGTAACGCACACCTGGCAAATCCTTGACGCGACCACCGCGCACCAGCACAACGCTGTGCTCTTGCAGGTTGTGGCCTTCGCCGCCGATGTAGGAAATGACTTCAAAGCCGTTGGTCAGGCGAACCTTAGCAACTTTACGCAGAGCGGAGTTTGGCTTCTTAGGTGTTGTGGTGTACACGCGGGTGCACACGCCACGGCGTTGTGGCGAGTTTTCCATCGCCGGGCTTTTGGATTTGGTCTTTTCGACCTCACGCCCGTGACGCACGAGCTGGTTAATGGTTGGCATGAACTATCGTCCCTAAACGTAAAACGAAAACGTGAAACCCTTCGGAATTTCCGAAAAGCCTTCTAATGTACCCGCCTCAGGCATCTAAGGCAAGCAAAGACCCCATATACAGCCTACAGCCGCTGCTGGTTATCGAATCCACATGCGAAGGGCATCCCAAGCACGTCCCAGAATGCCCGCTTGTTCCACACCAGCCAAGGCCAGCAGCGGGACTTCGCGCACTGTTTGTTCGCCCAGCATGACCTTGAGGGTGCCGATGGGGTGGTCTTTGGCAAAGGGGGCAATCAAAGGTTCTTGGTGTGAAACTTGGGTACTGATCTTGCCAGAAGCTCCCGCTGGAACTGCCACCACAACGCCATCGGCGCGGCCCATTTTGACGGTGTTTTCTTTGCCCTTCCAGACCGTTGGCGTAGCGACACTTTGGCCTGCATCGAACAATTTGACCGCATCAAACGCGGTATAGCCCCAGTTGAGCAGTTTTTGGCTTTCGTTGGCGCGGGCGTTCTCGCTGGAGGTGCCCAGCACCACCGACAGCAGGCGGCGTGTGCCTACGTTGGGGAAGTCGCGCTTGGCTGTAGCAACCAAGCAGTAGCCGGCGGCATTGGTGTGGCCGGTTTTCAGGCCATCGACAGTGGGGTCGCGAAACAGCAGGGCGTTGCGGTTGTTGCCATTCGAGGGCGGGGTGCCGGGGTAGCTGTATTGTTTGGTGGCGTAGTAGTGCATGTGCTCAGGAAAGTCATGCATCAGCCGCGTTGCCAGCACGCTCAGGTCGCGCGCTGTGGTCAGGTGACCCGGTTCGGTCAGGCCTTCGGGGTTTTTGTAGCTGGTGTTTGCCATGCCCAGCGCCTTGGCCTGCTCGTTCATCAGTTTGACGAAGTTGTCCACGCTGCCACCGACACCCTCGGCCAGTGCAGTGGTGGCATCGTTGCCCGATTGCACGATCATGCCTTTGAGCAGGTCGTTGATCGGCACTTGCATTTTCGGGTCAATGAACATGCGTGAGCCGGGCATTTTCCATGCGCGGGTGCTCACGGGTAGCTTTTGCTTGAGATCGATTTTCTTGGCACGCAGGGCATCAAAAACCAAGTAAGCGGTCATGAGTTTGGTCAGCGAGGCTTGCTCTACCGGGGTGTCGATGTCTTTGGCCGCCAAAATTTGATCGGCTGTGATGTCCACCAGCAAGTAGGTGCGGGCGGCAATCTCAGGGGGCTGCGGGGTTGGGACTTGGGCTTGGGCCAGTACCGGGGCCAGCAAGATGATGGGTGCTGCGCCCACGGCCACAGCCAGAGAGCGGAGCTTGGACAAAATGGGGTTCATGGGTAAAACGGTCTGACAAAAAAATGCAAAGCGGACAACCCGCGCGGTGTTGGATTAAAGACTGCTGTGCAAATGGCGGGCTACCAAGTGCCGCAACAGCGTCAATTGTCCGTGAAAGAAATGCCCGCCACCGGGCACGACCGTGACCGGCAAGACCTGCGGGCGTGCCCAGTCGAGCACTGCCGAGAGCGGCACAGTGTCGTCGAGTTCGCCATGCACGACCAGCGTGCGTGTGTGCATCTGCGGCGGCACGGGTGCGACCGTAAAGCGGCTGGCGGCTGTGCCCACCAACACCACCTGCTCGATGTTGCGCTGCTCGTGCAGGGCCGCTACCGCATGGCTGGTAACAAAAGCGCCAAACGAAAATCCCGCCAGCGCAATCGGCCCCTCGGGGGCGGTCTGCTCTACCACGGCCAGCAGGTCTTGCAGTTCGCCGCGTCCGTCGTCGTGGCTACCAGCGCTGGTGCCCACCCCGCGAAAGTTAAAGCGCACCGCTGTCCAGCCACTTTGCACGAAGGCACGGGCCAGCGTTTGCACCACTTTGTTGTCCATCGTGCCGCCAAACAGCGGGTGGGGGTGGGCAATGACAGCCACTCCGCGCGCTGCCATGCCTGCGGGCAGTGTGGCTGCGTCGCGTTGCGCTTGGATCGGGCCTGCTGCGCCGGTCAGGGTGAGGCGTTCAGTGTGTGCGTTCACGTTTGCTATCCATTTGATAGCTACCAATCCTTAGTGGAAAAGGGCTGGTAGCCAAAAAGACGTTAAAAGTCTCGAAAAACCAGAAAATCAGTGCCCCACGTCTGGGGGCACCAGCAAGCGCTCGACGACCTTGCCATTTTGCAGGTGGGAGGTGACGATCTCGTCGATGTCGCTTTCATCGACATAGGTGTACCAAGTGCCTTCGGGGTACACCACTGCCACGGGGCCTGCGGCGCAGCGGTCAAGGCAACCGGCTTTGTTGACGCGCACTTGGCCCGGCCCGGACAACCCCAGTGCCTTGACCTGTACCTTGCAGCGTTCAAAGGCTGCTTGCACTGCGTGCTGGGCGCAGCACGGTTGCCCATTGGGGCGCTCGTTGAGGCAAAAGAAGATGTGGCGGGAAAAGTAGCCCGGTGCTGGGGGGGTGGAGGGGGTGTCTGTGTGGCTCATGGTGGAGCATATTCTAGGAACAGCCGCTCCCGGCGCACCGCGCGCACCAGCACATACACCAGCGCCGCATAAGGCCACAGCCAACCGAGCCACTGGCCGATGCCAAAAAACCGAATGAAACGCCCTTGTTCCCACGTTTGCAAAGTTTGGGCAAAGTAGGCTCCCGGCACAGCGCTGTTCAACAAACACAAATGCACCACCAGCACCACAACCAGCAGCACTGCACAAATGCGCCGTGGCAGGGCCAGCAGCAGCAGGGCCAGTATCAGGCCGATCCACAGGCCCGCGCGCACGGGGAAATCGAGCCAATCCCACGCGTGCATCGGGCCGTAACTGAGTGCCGCCGATAGCGCCGTGGCCGCGACACCGATCACTGCTGCCGACAACGCCAACATGGCCCGGCGCACCGTGTTGGGAACGATGCTGTAGGCCAGCAGGCAAGGTGCGAGCAAACCCAGTGCCACGCACAACAATTCGGCACTCGGGGACAGTGGTTGCAGTGCTGGCACGTGCTCGGGGAGCCACGCCAAAAATGGCGTACCGTCGAGCACATCGGTCAAGGTACTCCACCAGCGCTCTAGCCATTGCCCCAAACCAAAAGGCTGGGCCGCCGGAAACAGCAAAGCCCAAGGCCACAAAGCCAACAGCACCAAGCCCCCACGCGCTTCGGGCACAAACCAGCGGGCACGAAACCGGCTCCAGCGGTCAATGGCACCCAGCCGCTCCAGCAGTGCAGCCAGCAGCGCGCCGCTGAGTGTTCCGGTGGCATTGAGCAGCAAGTCAAGGTTGGATGGCACCCGCTGGGGCAGGTAAATTTGCAAGAACTCCATCAGCAGCGACAGCACGGTGCCCGCCACCGTCACCAGTGGCACCACGCAGCCCGGCCAGCCGGTACGCAGCAAGGCCAAAGCGAATAGAAACCCTAGGGGGGCGTAACCAGCGACGTTGATCGTGACATCAAACCCCGTCCAATAGGGTGGAGGGATACGCGCTAACAAAAACACCTCGGGAGCGATGCCCTGCGCGCGCCAGCCTTGGAATGGAAACAGGCTGGCAAAAATAACCAACGCTGAATACACCAGCGTCAGCGGCCAAGCGGAGGTCTTGTGCATGAAAAAAACAGGCCAAATCAGACGCTGTGATGGACGCTGCCTCTGCCCGCGTACTCAGAACGGCTTGACCACCACCAACACCACTGCCAGCAGCAGCAGCAGCACCGGCACCTCGTTAAACCAACGAAACCACACATGGCTGCGCTGGTTGACCCCGGCCAGCCATTGGCGCAGCAACAAGCGGCAAGCGTGGTGGTAGCCCAGCACCAGCGCTACCACCAGCAGCTTGGCGTGCATCCAGCCATTGCCCGGCCCCCAGCCGATGCCGTAGCCCCACCATAGCCACACGCCCAGCGCCACGGCAGGCACCGCCAGCAGCGTGGTGAAGCGCATGAGCTTGTGCGCCATCAGCAGCAGGCGCTCGCGCTCGGCCACTGAATCGGGGGCCACCATCGCCAGATTGACGAAGATGCGTGGCAAATAGAAAAGGCCAGCAAACCAGCTGGCCACGAAGACGATGTGAAAGGCTTTTACCCAGAGCATGGTCGCAGTTTAAGGGCCAGAAGGCGCTGGCCGGTGGCATTCAGCGCACACTGTCTGCGCGAAGTCAGGAAAACGGCATCGGCAGTGGGGGCCAAGCGCCTGGCTGTGTGCGGGGCTTGAGGCACAATTTTCGGTATGCATTTGTCTAATCCCCCCCCTTTTCCCGCCAACCGTCCTCGGCGTTTGCGCCGCGATGCCTTCACCCGCAACTTGGTGCGTGAGCATGCCGTCACGCCCAACGACCTGATCTACCCCGTGTTTGTTCACGAGGGCCACAACCTGCGCGAAGCTGTGCTTTCGATGCCCGGCGTAGACCGCCTCAGCCTCGATTTGCTGCTGCCGGTGGCCGAAGATTGCGTCAAACTGGGCATTCCGGTCTTGGCGCTGTTTCCGGCCATCGACCCGGCCCTGAAAACCCCCGACGGCCAAGAAGCCACCAACCCCGATGGCTTGATTCCGCGCGTGGTGCGGGCCTTAAAGCAAGAGTTTCCGGATTTGGGCGTGATGACCGATGTCGCCCTGGACCCCTACACCAGCCACGGCCAAGACGGGGTGCTCGATGAAACCGGCTACATCATCAACGACGAAACCGTCGGGCTGCTCACCCAGCAAGCACTGGCGCACGCCGAGGCGGGGGTCGATATCGTTGCCCCCAGCGACATGATGGACGGGCGTATTGGTGCCATTCGCATGGCGCTGGAAGTCGACGGCCACATCCACACCCGCATCATGGCCTACAGCGCCAAGTACGCCAGTGCGTTTTATGGCCCGTTTCGCGATGCGGTCGGCACCCGTGGGGCGCTGGGCAAGAGCAACAAATACGTCTACCAGATGGACCCGGGCAATAGCGACGAGGCGCTGCGCGAAGTAGCACTCGATATTGCCGAGGGTGCAGACATGGTGATGGTCAAGCCCGGCATGCCGTATTTGGACATCGTGCGCCGGGTCAAAGACGAGTTCCGCGTCCCGACCTTTGCCTACCAAGTCTCGGGCGAGTACGCCATGCTCAAGGCGGCGGCGGCCAATGGCTGGCTCGACCATGATGCCGTGATGATGGAGAGCCTGCTGGCCTTCAAGCGCGCCGGGGCCGACGGGGTGCTGACCTACTTTGCCCGCGACGCTGCCAGATTGCTACAAAAATAAGAGCTACTTAAGCTTGTGGGACAAGCGCTAGAGGAATTTTTTACTTCAAATGTTGGTCAAAAAATGCCAAAGTGCGGTCGCGCGCGCTCATGGCCGATGCCGCGTCGTAGGAGCCGCGCTGATCGCAATTAAAGCCGTGGTCCGCGTCGTACACATGCACGGTCACATCGGGGTGGGCGCGGTCAAAGGCTTGCACGCTGTCCAAGGCAATCCACGGGTCGCGGTTGCCAAAGTGGGCAATGACCGGGCAGAGCGGTTGGCGGGCGATTTCTTCGTTGCTGGTCATGCCGCCGCCGTAGTAGCAAACTGCCGCCGCTAGGCCATGCAACTGGCAGGCAGCGTGCCACGCCAGCAGACCACCCCAGCAAAAGCCCACGATGGCGACTGGCAAATCACCGCTGTGGGTGCTGGCGTAGTCAATGGCGGCTTGGATGTCTTGCAGCACGCCGGTGCCGGGCAGCTGATCGACCCGCAGTTTGATGGCAAAACCTTCTTCCATGTCTTTGGCGCTGTAGCCCAGTTCAACGCCCGGCTGCACCCGCGAGAAGGTCGAAGGGGCCACGGCCAAATAACCACGCGCAGCAAAGCGCTCGGTGACGGCGCGGATGTGGCTGTTAACGCCAAAAATCTCCTGCAACACGACCACAGCGCCGCGCGGGGCTGCGCCGGGTTCGGCGACCCAAGTGGCAAATCGGTGGCCGTCGGCGGCTTGCAGGTCAATAAACTGGCTGGACATGGTGGCTTGCTCCTGAGGGTGTGGTGTTGGGTGCCATGCCCGCGCAGCAGGCGTGGGCACGAGAGGGCATTTTTACAGGAACGCGCAGCCGTCACCGTCCAATGGCAAGATGCCCGCTATGGACCTGAAACCGCTCTTCACCTTGCTGGTGATCGTTAACCCGCTGGCCATCGTGCCGTTCTTTATCCACTACACCCAAGGATTTTCGGCGCGGCAACGCCAGCAGACCATTCAGGTGGCGGCATTCAGTGCGTTTTGCGTGATTGCCACCTGCGCCATGCTCGGGCTGGCAATTTTGGAGTTTTTTGGGATTTCGTTGCAGAGTTTTCAGGTCGGCGGTGGTTTGCTGCTGCTCATCAGTGCCATGAACATGCTCAACGCCCAGCCCGCCGAGGCCAAACCCCACACCCACGAGCTAGAAGAGGGCGCTGAAAAAGCCGCTGCTGGCTCCAGCATCGCCGTGGTGCCCTTGACGATACCGCTGCTGACCGGCCCGGCCACCATGTCCACGGTGGTGATTTACGCCGACCGCGCCCACACCTTTTGGCAGCACGCGGCGTTGGTGGGCTACGGTGTGGTGATTGCGGGGGCCACCTACCTGTGTTTTTCGCTGGCCGATCCGATTGCACGGGTGTTGGGCAAAACCGGCATCAACGTCATGACGCGGATCATGGGGCTGATTTTGGCCGCGCTGTCGGTGGAGGTGATGGCCGTTGGACTGGGCAAGCTGTTTCCGGTGCTGTTGGGGCATTGACCCCGCCGCAGGCGCTGCGCTTACAAACTGGCGGCCAGCGCCAGATACTCGGCCACCGGCACTTCCTCGGCGCGGCGCAGCACGTTGAATTCTCCGGCAAAGCCGCGCGCCTCAAGCCAGCGGCCCAAGGTGTGGCGCAGCAGCTTGCGCCGCTGGCTAAAGGCCACTTGCACCAGTTCTTCCAACAGCTTAGGCGCGAGCGCTACGGGGTCAGGGCGGGGCACCATGCGCACCACGGCGCTATCGACGCGCGGGGGCGGGTCAAAACTCTCGGGAGGCACAAACAGCACGTTCTCCATCGCGTAGCGCCATTGCAGCATCACCGACAGACGGCCATAGTCCGAGGTCGATGGTTTGGCGACCATGCGGTCAATCACCTCTTTTTGCAGCATAAAGTGCTGGTCGGTGATGACATCAACGAACTGGAGCAGGTGAAACAAAATCGGGGTCGAAATGTTGTACGGCAGATTGCCAACCACTCTGATTTTAGGAGCGACCAAGCCTTGTGCCACCTGCACAAAGTCCACTTTGAGCACATCAGACTCGATCACATCCAGATGCCCATGCAGGCGCAGGCGCAGCGCCAAATCGCGGTCTAGCTCAATCACCGTCAGGCGGCCCAAGCGCTCGACCAGGGGTTGGGTCAGCGCGGCCAGACCGGGGCCAATTTCGACCATCGGCTCGCCCGGCTGGGGAGCGATGGCATCGACGATAGCGTCAATGATGTGGCGATCGGCCAAAAAATGCTGGCCGAAGCGTTTGCGAGGGATGTGTTTCATTCAAGAGGGCTTATTGGGGAACGTCGCGAAATTCAACGTAAGCGCGGTTGCGCAAGTCCTGCGCCCAAGTGGCGTAGGCTTCTTCGATTTTCTTTTCGCGCAGGGTGTCGCGCACCATGTCGCGCTGCTCGCGCACCGAGAGTTTGACTTGGCGGCGCTCGAGCAACTGAATCAGGTGAACTCCAAAGCGCGACACCACCGGCTCGCTGATCCCGCCCGGTTGCAGTGCATTCATGGCCTGTTCAAACTCAGGCACATAACGCCCCGGCGTGGCCCAACCCAAGTCGCCGCCTTGTTTGGCGCTGCCGTCCTTAGAGTATTCGCGTGCCAGCGCGGCAAAGTCGGCCTGACCCGATTGGACACGGTGGCGGTAATCGGCCAAGCGCGCAGCGGCGGCGGCCTCGGTCAGTTGCGGCCCCACGGCGAGCAAGATATGCCGGGCATGGCTTTGAACAGCCGTGGCAGTAACGCCGGCATCGCGTGATTTTTCGACCACCTTCAAGATGTGAAAACCCGCCCCCGAGCGTACCGGCCCGGCAATGCCGCCCACAGGCAGCGTTTGGGTCGCTTCGACGAACAAATCAGGGTAGCGACTGAGCGGACGCAGGCCCCACACACCGCCTTGGGTGCGCTCGGGTGAGTCTGAGTAGTCGCGCGCGAGGGTGGCAAAGTCCTCGCCCGCACGGGCTTTGTTGGCCACGCTTTGGGCGCGCGACTGGCGCTCGGCCAATTGGCCGGGGCTGGCGTTCTCGGGCACTGCCACCAGCACATGGGCGAGGTTGATTTCGATGCGCCCCGCGTCGCCGCTTTGGCTTTGTTGCTCGCGCAGGTACTGGTCGATATCGAGTTCGCTCACACGCACCCGCCCATCGACCTCGCGCTCGCGCAGGCGCTGTTGCAGCAACTGGCTGCGCAGTTCTTCGCGAAACCGTTCTGGGGTGATGCTGTCGGCGGCCAAGCGCCGCTGCATTTCGGCAACGCTGACGTTGTTTTGCCGGGCCACGGCCTGCTCGGCTTGCGAGACGGCCAAATCGTCAACGCGGATGCCGCCCTCGCGGGCCAGTTGCACTTGGGCTTTTTCGAGAATCAAGCGCTCGAGCACCTCGCGCAGCAACACCTCGCGCGGTGGCAGCGTGCTGCCTTGGGCGGCAGCTTGTTGTTGCACCCGTGCCAGCCGGATGCGCAACTCGTTGTTGGTGACTGGCTCGGAATTGACCACGGCGACGATGAAGTCGGCAGCTCGGGGCTGGGTGGAGAGGGTGGGCGTGCTTGGCAGTGTGACTGCCGGTGTGCGCGACAGGCCCGAAGCGCCGGCCCCAGAAGGGCGCAGCCCCTGCGCGAACGCGCCTTGAGAGAACAAAGAAGCCAGGCAGGCAAGGCCCAAGGCAAATACACGGTGGTTCATGGCGATGGAGGTCTCAGTCGTAATTGCTGAAGCGGCTGGGCGTGCTGACTTGCTCGCGCAGGTATTGGTAGCGCGGAATATTTTGCTTGAGGCTGCGCAGGGGGTTGGAACCCAGTGTCAGGCGTGAAAAGCCGACAAACTCGATTTGAAACAACAGCCGGGTGCTGGCGCTGGTGACACCGCTTTGCAGCCGATCGAGCACCACGCGGCCTATCCAGCAGCAGCTATCGTATTCAAAACCAACGACGGTATCGACCAATTTGCGGTCGTGCAGGCTGTAGTTGAGCCGTCCGACGCTGTACCAACGCCCTCCGCCCTGACCCCGGCCTGCACCCAAATCTTGTCCCTTATCGCCCCACAGGTCGTTGATGGGCCACTGCCAGCCGATGTCGATTTGTTCGCTGGTGCCGCGTTGCAGCCGGTAGGCCGCATTGATGGTGCGGTAGTTGCTTGGGCTGTAACGCGCACCAACGGTAGTGCGGATCGATTGCCCTGTTTTGGGGTTGAATTGGACAGTCGAATCAAGGCCCCATTGGGGTGTCCACTGAATGCCCGCGCCCAGCAGCAAATCTGACAGGCGCTCGTTCAGTGGCGCACTGCCCGGCAGCGTGACGTTTTGGTCAGAAAAGCGCAGCCGCTGTGCCACACCAAAGCGGGCCGCCTCAGCGCCGGTGGCGGGGTCGAGCAGCCGGGTGCTCACGCCCAGCGTCAGCAGGTTGTTGTCCGCGATGCGGTCGTTGCCGCCAAAGGCGTTTTCGGTATAGACAGTGGCAAAGTTAAAGTCGTTGGCCGCGGTGTCGTACACCGGCAGCAGGCTCTGGTTGCGGTAGGGCGTATAGGTGTAGAACGCGCGTGGCTCGAGCGTTTGCACAAAGTTGCGCCCCAGATAGTTGGCATCGCGCTCGAACACCAAGCCGCTGTCGAGGCTGAACGTTGGTAGCACCCGGTTGGCCGAGCGGCTGCCATCGGCCAGCGGGCCTTCAAACTGGTACTGGGTGGCATGCAATTGCAGGCGCGGCGTGATAAAGCCCGCCGGGGCCAAAAAAGGCCGGCTGATTTGGGCCACCGCGTAGCTGCGCGTGGCGTTGGGCTGGCCGGTCAAGCGTTGCTCGGCATGAAAGCGCGTGGTGTCGGCATCGATGCTGAAGTCCAAACCCCCACCGAGCAACCGGGTGGGTGCGTAGCGCCCATGCAGTTGCGGCAACCGATCGTAGGGTGGCACGATGGGCGCGGTCACGTCTTGCAAGGTTTGCCACCGCAAGGTGCGAAGCTGCAAAGCGGCCTCGCCCGTGGCCCACGACACCGAGGCATCGCCCGGCAGCAGGCGCTGGGTCAGCATATCGACGCTGCGCTGGGTCAGGGTATCGACGCTGCCCCAAGAGCGGTTGAAGTCGCGCCAGTAGTTGTCGTCGCTGACGCGGCGTACGTTCAGGTTCAAGCCCAGTGTGCCCAGCGGCGATTCGGCGGTGCCTGCGTGCTTGAGTGTGTAGCCCCAGCGCGAGCGCTCGCGCAGGGTGTCGGTGGGCATCAGGTCGGCGCGTGCCAAGCCGGTGTAGGTCGGCTCGAGGTAGCGAAATTCGGCCCCCAATTGCACACCACGTTTGGCCATGAGCGAGCCGTGCAGGGTGGCATCGCGGTTGGGCGCAATGTTCCAGTAATAGGGCTGGGCGTATTCCAGACCGTTGCGGTTGTCTAGCCCAATGGTGGGCGGCAGCAGGCCTGATTTGCGTTTGTCCGACAGCGGAAAGCTGATGTCACCAAAGGGCAGCACCGGAATGCCTTTGAACTCCAGCACTGCATCGCTGGCATTGCCCACTTCTTCGAGCGTGTCCAGATCAATGGTTTTGGCCCGCAGCACCCAATCGGGTTGCCAACTGGCCTCGTCGTTGCGCTGGCAGGTGGTGTAGGTGGCGTTGTAAACGATGGTTCGATCGCGGTCGATAAAGTTCACGCGGCTGGCATCGCCGTGGGCAGCGTTGCGCAAAAATTGGTAGCGGGCATCGGTAAAGAAGCCCTCAAAGGTGTTGACATGCAGTTCGAGGGCAGCGCCTTCGTAAACATTGCCCGCACGGTTGATGCGCACCGACCCTTGCGCTTTGGCAAGGTCGTCGGGGGCGGTGTACTGCATGTGCTGGGCGCGGATCACGGTGTCGGCGCGGCGCAGCTCGGCATGGCCCTCAATGGTGGCTTGGATGTCGGGCTGTCCTTCGATGTGGTCGCCGAAGACAAAAGTAGGCATTTGCCCGCGCACAGCATCCGAAATGCTCTCTTGCAGTCTGGGGCTGGCGCGCAAGATCAGGGGGCGGGTGTCGGCGGCAGGGCCGTCTTGGGCCAGCGCCGCCAGTGGCAGGCCACACAAAATACCTGCCATCCACTGTGCAAGCGCGGTGCGGGGGTGTGCCGGAACGCTGTGGGCATGGGGGCGCACGGACGGTAGGGATGGGCGAAGCAGTTCGGGCAAGGGGTTGAGTCCAGAAAATCGGCGAGCAGCGCGCACCGGCATGCGTCTGTAGGTTACCTGCGCCAAAAGGAGCCGGTGTGTCGAGGCCAATTATCCATGAGCCACTGCGCCAGTGGCATAGAGTGCCGGGCGCTGTGTTGTCTTGGTGCTCAAGTGCAGATGTTTGCTCAAGTAAGTGGGCCAGATATGGCAGAAAAGCCGCAAACTGCGAGACACTCCTATCCTACGGCGTGCGCGGCTGTTGTAGAGTCTGCGCCGGCACTTCAGAACCGATGCGCTCTGCGCAGGCTCCTGTAGTCACCCCATTGGCAAACTGACCGAAAGAGGAGAACCGCAATTTATGAACACCACACCACAAAAGTCGATTGAAAGCTGTCTGAAAAGCTACGAGGGCTACATTGAATTTTGGAGCGAAGATGTCGGCGATACCGAGCAACTGTTCAAGTTGCGCGAGCACATTCATGAGCGTCTGGCCGAAGTGGTGCTGCCGCTTCACAAAGCCGTGTTGCGCAAAATCGACGACAAACTGCTCAAGTTGGTAGAGCAGCACCAAGACAGCCAGAGCTGGGATTACGTCATGCTGCGCCAAACAGGCGGGCTGATTAAAGACGAGCGTTACTGAAAACGCTATCGTAGATACAGGCGGGGGAGCGGCGCAGGTTCTAAAATCGGGCGCTCCATGAGCCACCCCGCCTCCTCCTCCTTCGCTGCCGCACTGTCGGCTCCCTCCGATTTTTCTGCGCCCGAAACGGTTTTGTGGCCTGACCCTGTGCGCCGCGCCGCTTTTGATGCGTGGCTGGCACCTTTGGTAGCCCAGCACCAATTGCAGCCCAGCAGTCTGCGCGCTGCCTCTGCCGACGCTAGTTTTCGGCGCTATTTGCGCATCGACACTGCCACACCGGGCATCAGCCACATCGTGATGGATGCGCCGCCCGACAAAGAAAACTGCCAGCCCTTTGTGCAAGTGCAAGCGCTGATGCAGCAAGCGGGCCTGAATGTGCCGCAGATTTTGGCTTGGGATGAACCGCACGGCTTCATGTTGCTGACCGATTTAGGCCCGCAGACCGTGATCGAAAAACTCGACCCCGAATCGCCGCAAGATGCCTACGCTTGGTACCAGCAGGCCACCGATGTGTTGCTGCAATGGCAATTGGCCTCGCGCCCCGGGGTGTTGCCGGTGTACGACGAGGCGATGTTGCGCCGCGAGCTGGCGCTGTTTCCCGAGTGGTACGTGGCAAAGCACCGTGGCATCACTTTAGATGCTGCACAGCAGGCGGTACTGGACCACGCTTTCAACCGCATCGTTGCCAACAATCTGGCCGTTCCCAGCGTGTTTGTCCACCGCGACTTCATGGCGCGCAACCTGATGGCTCCGGCACAACCGGGCGCAGCCTTGGGGGTGTTGGATTTTCAAGATGCGGTCTATGGCCCGATCACTTACGACATTGCCAGCCTGATGCGCGATGCCTTCATCAGCTGGGACGAAAATTTTGTCATCGACATCACCGTGCGCTACTGGGAAAAGGCCCGCAAAGCGGGTTTGGTCGGCGCACAAAGTGCCAGCGGCTGGGGCGCTGATTTCGGCGAGTTTTACCGCAGCGTCGAATGGATGGGGCTGCAACGCCATCTCAAAGTGGCCGGCATTTTTGCCCGTCTGACGCTGCGCGATGGCAAACCAAAATACTTGGCCGATACGCCGCGCTTTTTGCACTACATCCGCACCACCACCGACCGCTACCGCGAGTTAGGCCCGCTGTGCAAACTGATCGACCAGATCGAAGGTACGCAAACCGCCATGGGCTATGCCTTTGGCCGCGTTTAGGGCTTGTTTTGTAAAAATATGAATCAAATTGGTCTGTAGCCCTTGTGCAGTAAGTATGAGTAGCTATCAAAAAAGAAGCGTATTGAACCCATGCCCCGTTTTTATTGCCCCGTTGATTTGACTCCCGGTGCCGAAATCGACCTGCCCGCTGGCGCGGCGCGCCATGTGCAGGTGCTGCGCTTGCAACCGGGCGACGGCATTACGCTGTTTCATGGTGGCTTGGGCGATGCAGCGGCCTCCGGTGGCGAATTTGATGCCACCGTGCTGCGCATGGGCCGCAGCGATGTGCGCGTGCAGGTCGGTGCGCACCACGCTACCGAGCGCGAGGCTGGGCGCGCCGTTCACTTGCTGGCGGGCATCACTGCCAACGAGCGCATGGATTGGTTGGTCGAAAAAGCCACAGAACTGGGCGTTGCCAGCATTACGCCGCTGCTGGCCGAGCGCAGCGTACTCAAGCTCAAAGGCGAACGCGCCGAGAAAAAACATGCCCACTGGCAGGCTGTGGCTGTGGCCGCTTGCGAGCAGTGTGGTCGTAACCGGGTGCCGCAAATTTACCCGGCGCAAAGTCTGGCCGATTGGCTGGCCGGGCAAAGCACACGGGCTGCTGCCGATGTGGGCCAGCGTCTGTTGTTATCGCTCAGTCCCGGCACAGGGCCGCTACACGCTGCAACGCCCGGTACGCAGGCGGTGACGTTTTTGTCTGGCCCCGAAGGGGGATTGACCAGCACCGAAGAAAATCTGGCCTTGCAGCATGGTTTCATGCCGGTCACTTTGGGCCAGCGGGTGCTGCGTGCCGAGACTGCACCGCTGGCCGCGTTGGCTGCATTGACACTGCGTTGATAGTTGCCAAAATCACCTTCCTTGTTTTTTCGTCCTTTTTCCGCCCCCGCTGGCGGCCTTTTGCCATGAACACATCTTTCGATTCCAAGACACTTCGGGCCACTGGCCTGTGCGCTGCAGTTACGTTGGCGCTGGCCGGTTGTGGTGGCGGTGGCGGCAGCACTGCCCCGGCAGTCTCGGTGAGCGACATCACCACCAGCGCTCCATTGGCCTACAGCAAAGCTGCCACCTTCACCCTGACCGGCCACGGACTCGACACCAGCGGTGTCAGCCTGAACGTCAAGGGGTGCCAAGGCTTGCAACTGCTGGCGGGCGGCACCCCTGAGCAGCAAAGCATGGCGTGCCAAGTGACTGGGGCCAGCACCGTGCAGGTGGATGCCCAAGGTGCGACGGGTGCGGTGCTATTGAGCCGTAGCTTTAACGTGCCAGCTCCCGAGGTCGAGTTGCAAACCACGCTGGGCCGCTTGACGCTGGCGCTGTACCCCGACAAAGCCCCAGCCACGGTGTTGAACTTCTTAGGCTACGTCAACAGCGGTTTTTATGCCGGAACGCTGTTTCACCGCGTGGTTCCAAACTTTGTGGTGCAAGGCGGCGGCTTTACCACGGGCATGGCCTACAAAACGCCCACCTACAACCCGATCACGCTGGAAACCCCCAACGGCCTGAGCAACCTGCGCGGCACCTTGGCAATGGCGCGCACTTCGGCGGCCAACAGCGCCACCAGCCAGTTTTACGTCAATTTAAAAGACAATACCGGCCTTGATTACGCCAGCTCCTCTGCGCCCGGTTATGCGGTGTTTGGTCGGGTTCAAGACGGTCTGGGCCTGATCGATACCTTGGCCGGTGTGCCCACAGGCACGGCAGCGGGCTTGACCGATGTGCCATTGTCAGAAGTGGTGATTCTGAAAGCCACACAAACGCGTTGATGGCGTAGCATCGGCGCGCAAGGAGCGTTTGGCATGGATCACAACACACACTGCGGGGCTACACCGCGCCGTGCACAGGGCACTGTGGCCGTTATGGGCATGGCGCTGGTCGTGGCGGCAGCACAGGGGCTGGCACAAACGCCCCCGGTCACTGCCCAGCAGCAGGCCGCGGCCCAGCAAGCCTTTGCGCAGGGCCTGCCTGTGGCAGAGTTGGCACCCAATGCGCCCGATACCTATGCCGTCAAGCGCGGCGATACCTTGTGGGGCATTGCCGGCTTGTATTTACGCCGTCCGTGGCGCTGGCCTGCGCTGTGGGGCATGAACCGGCAAGACATCGCCAACCCGCACCTGATCTTTCCGGGCCAAACGCTGTATTTAGACAAGCAAGGCGGTTATGCCCGTTTGGGTACCCGCCCCGGTGCCAGCGCCAACGCCAGCACCGAACCCCCGACGGTGCGCGTCTCGCCGCGCACCCGCAGCGACAGCTTGACCGATACCGCCCTGCCGACCCTCAAATCGCACCTGATTGAATCTTTTTTGGTCGAGCCAGTGGTAGTCGATGAGCAAACGCTGCTGCAAGCGCCGCGCATCGTTGCCACGATTGAAGACCGTGTGTTAATGAGCACCGGCGACCGGGCCTACGCTCGGGGTGACGCAGCCAACCCGCTGCGCACCGATTACGGCGAGCCGCGCTACTACCGGGTGTTTCGCAATGCCGTACCCCTCAAAGACCCGGCCAGTGGCGAGATTTTGGGCTACGAGGCCCAGTATTTGGGCAAGGCCGAACTGTTGCGCGGTGAATCGGTAGAAGAATCGCCCGATGGCGAGGGGGGCATGGCCTTTGATTACGTCCCCGCCACACTCGACATCACCGCTGCCCGTGAAGAAATCCGCGCAGGCGACCGGCTCTTGCCCGCGCCAGCGCGCACCTTTGTTAGCTACGTCCCCCATGCACCGCAGATGGAAGTCGATGCACGGGTGGTTTCAATTTACGGTGGTGCAGCTTTTGCCAATGCGGCACAAAACCAAGTCATTGCCATCAACCGGGGTGAACAAGAAGGCCTCCAGACCGGCCATGTTCTCAATTTGATGACCAAGGGCGACCGCATCAAAGACACCACCGACGACGCGCGGGCCATGATCAAACTGCCCAGCGAGAGCAATGGCATGGCAATGGTGTTTCGCACCTTCGAGCGCGTCTCTTATGCGCTGATTTTGGATGTACGTACTCCGGTGCGGGTCGGTGATCGCTTGGTCAATCCGCACTAAGTTTGCGGCCCCGCCCCGATGAACCGCGACGAACTGACGGCTTGGCTGCGCCTGACCCTGACCACGGGTGTGGGCGACAAAACGGCGCGCAAGCTGCTGGCAACCTTTGGGCTACCCGAGCGTATTTTTGAGCAACTGCAGCAAACGCTCCAAACCTGCGTCACATCGGCACAAGCACGAGCGCTCAAGAGCTTGCCACCGGCACTGGCCGAGCAGGTCGATGTGACTTGGCAATGGCTGCACACCCCGGCACCGGGCACTTTGCGGGCCGTGGTTCCATTGGGCCACCGGCTGTACCCGATAGCTTTGCTGGAGACCGATGACCCGCCGTTGATGTTGTACCTGCTCGGCCCGACACGGTTTTTGGCCCCAGAGGCGGCCCCTTTGGGAGCACAGCAATGTGTGGCAATGGTCGGTAGCCGTAACCCTACAGCGCAAGGCCAAAGCAATGCCACGGAGTTTGCCCGTTCTTTGCGTGCCAGCGGCCTGAGCATCGTCTCGGGGCTGGCGCTGGGCATTGACGCTGCGGCCCACGAAGGCGCGCTGGCCGACGCTTCTGACAGCGACACCACCCCGGCCACCATCGCCGTGGTCGGAACGGGTCTAGACCGGGTTTATCCGCGCCGCAACCTTGACTTGGCGCACCGTATTGCGGCCCACGGGCTGCTGGTGAGTGAGTACCCACTGGGTACGCCGCCGCTGGCGGGTAATTTTCCCAAACGCAACCGCATCATTGCGGGCTTGTCGCAAGGCACCTTGGTGGTCGAGGCTGCCCCGGCTTCAGGCTCGCTCATTACAGCGCGGCTGGCGGCAGAGCAAGGGCGCGAGGTGTTTGCCATTCCGGGTTCTATCCATGCACCCCAGTCGCGCGGTTGCCATGCCTTGATTCGGCAAGGTGCCAAATTGGTTGAATCGGCCCAAGACGTGCTGGAAGAATTGCACCTTCCTACCCCCGTTGGCACAGTTACCGTAGCCCAAGAGACCCCCACAGAGCGCCCTGTGGACGCCCCCTTGCTAGCGGCTTTGGCTTTTGACCCAGTGGGCCTTGATGCTTTGGTGGCGCGCACTGGCATGGACACGGCAACCTTGCTGGTGCAGCTGCTGGAATTAGAACTCGATGGTGCGGTGGCCCGCTTGCCGGGGGGATTGTTCCAGCGCATGGCCCGGGCGTGAGGCTGCAAGGCGCTGTGCTGGCTCAGTGGAGCAGGCGTTCGGGGTTGGCATCGAGCTTGGTCAGCGCGTCGCGCGCGGCCCGTTCGGTCAGGCCTTCGTCTTCTTGGGCCACCAGCAGGCCCGCTTGCAAATAGGCCGCCAAGCGGCCCCGTTGCAGCAGATAGTTGTGACCATCGACAGCGGCAAACAGGTGCAATTGTTTGCGCTGGCTGTGCCACACGTACTGCACTTGGGCTGTGACACCGTTGTGGTCGAGCGTGAACCAAACGCCCGGTTGCAATTCGCCAGCCCAATCGAGCATGCTTGGCTCAACGGGCGCACCGTTGTCGGCCACGACGTGCAGGGTCGAGGCATCAATGCCCAGCATCATCTCGATGGACTCTGCATCCAGTGGCATTTCGCCCAGCTCTGGGTCGGTCATGAAGTCTTCGAGATTTTCCAGTCGCCGGGCCATTGCGTCGATGTGTTCGCGGGCAATGGTGGCTGTTTTGGACAAAAATGCCTCGCCCAAAGTGTCGGTGATGGCTTTGATTTGCACATCTTGGCTTTCGCCCTCGATGCCCACCAAGGCCAGACCTTGGCGCAGACGTTCCAGCAAGCCCGGCAGACCCTGAATGACTTGGGCGCGGTCATTGCGGTTGGGTTTGGCACTGGCGGCCCACACCAAGTCGGCAGCGGTGTGTTTGAACGCCAGCGTATCGGGGTGCTGCGCGCCTAAACGCACTGCCGACAGTGCCAGCACCTCGGCCCATGTTTTAAACAGAAAATCGCGAATATCGTCGCGCACTGACATCTCTTTGAGCAGGTTACGCAGCTCAATGGTGTATTGAATGGTCAGCGTTTCTTTTTGCTCCATCTGTTGGGCGATGGTGACGACCCGAGAAGTCGATTGCTTTTCGGTCAGGAACTTGGCAAGAAAGGCCTCAAACTCCTCGCGCACGAGCTGAAATACCCGGCTGCCTGTTTCGGGGTATTGCTCAATGACCTGCACCACGCGGCGAATTTCTGCCTCGAGGGCACTGCCGTTGATCGAGGTCGAATCAAATCCAAGCGCACAAGCGCCCATGCGGTCAATCAGCAGACGTGCCGGGTGGTTGAGGTCGCTAAAAAATTCGGGTTCGGCCAGCGCGACACGCAGCACCGGCACTTGCAGGCGGGCAAACCAGACCCGCACTGCCGAGGGAATGCGGTCTTCCGACAAGATGCTCTGAAACATCAGTGCCACCACTTCAATGATGGCTTTTTCGCTGTCGGTGCCCGCTTTCTTTTTCAATTCTGCCGAGCGCTCGCGCACTGCACCCACCAGTTGCACCACAGCGGCAGGGCTGACATCCTGCACCAAGGGGCCAACGCCGCTGTAATAAGTGCTCGCTTGCATGCGTTGTTCGGCCAAGGCGTGTTCGAGTGCCGCTGTGGCAGGTGGTGCCGGTGGGCCTTGTGGCGCTGCAATGTGGCCCATGCTGGTGCCCGCATGGGGCTGGATGGCAACCATGCCGGTCAAGGCCGGTGCCATGCCTGTCGGCGGGAACATCCCCTCCATGCCAACCACCTGCTGTCCCATCAAGCGGCGCAGTTGCCCCATGACACCGTAGGCCCGTTGGCGGGCCCGGGCCAAGGGCGTGATGCCCGTCATGGGGAGCGCCGCCCCCGATGGGCCGATCCCTCCCATGGCAGTAGGGCGGTGGTGTAAACCCGTGGGCGGGCCGAAGGCTGACATAGCTTGTGCAGCCGCCATGTCCTGTGCACTGGCAAATTGCGATAGCGCTGCGTTAGGCACCACATTGGTGGCGGGCACGCCGGGGCGGGTGACGCGCAGGCGCACATCCTGCTGTGCCACACCTTGCTGGGCTAAAAAATCGTTGATCGCTTGGTAGCCCGCCTGCACCCGCTCGGCCAGTGCCCGCTGGAGCGGGTCAATCACCATTTGTAGATTGGCTCTTGGCAGGCCTGCCACGACCCATTGCTCTACCAAGCGCAGGCAGAGGGTTTCGGGGCGCAAGATGTCGCTGCTGGCCAGCTCTTGCCCCTCTAGCAGTTGGATACGACGGCGCAGAGTGTCGAAACTGGTGCTAACGGCCTCTAGTACCGTCAAGGCCATGCGCGAAGCCACGATTTTGTTCTCGACCACATCGTCACTGAGCAGCTCTAAACTGGCATTCAACGGAGTTGGTGCCCTCGTGGTCGAGACCGGCGCTGGCGCCAGTGCCAGCGCCCAGACCCGGGCGGTGCCTTGTGTCCACGCTCCATGCAGCTGGTCGTACAACATCCAAGCATCGCGGCGGGTTTGCATGTCGCGTTGGGTGGCCGTTTGCGACATCAACTCCGTTAAGAAATCCAGCACCGCTTGATCGATGTGGACCAAATCAGTGCTCAGTGCCGCCACAAACATCTGGCGCGCTTGGCGCGCCAGATGCTGTTGTGGGTGGGGCTGGGCGGCGGACGTGTGCATATCCTTCATGGTCGTGAGCGTGCCTGCCCCTGTGCGGGTCGATGTCGTGGTTTAGACGGTAGCGCCTGCGTTGGGATCGTTCGGATCTTCGTCCTTGCGGGCGACCTTGACCAAGTCTTCGCGCTTGACACCCAGCCACATGGCAATGGCGGCGGCCACAAACACCGACGAGTAAATACCAAACAAAATGCCAATGGTCAGGGCCAAGGCAAAGTAATGCAGGCTGGGGCCACCAAAGAAAAACATCGACAGCACCATCGCCTCGGTCGATGCGTGGGTGATGATGGTGCGGCTCATGGTGCTGGTAATGGCGTGGTCGATGACTTCGTGGGTGGTCATCTTGCGGTAGCGCCGGAAGGCTTCGCGGATTCGGTCAAAAATCACCACCGATTCGTTGACCGAGTAACCCAGCACTGCCAGCACAGCGGCCAGCACCGACAGCGAGAACTCCCACTGAAAGAAGGCAAAAAAGCCCAAAATAATGATGACATCGTGCAAATTGGCAATGATCGCGGCAACGCCAAACTTCCATTCAAAGCGAAACGCCAAGTAAATGACGATGCCCAGCACCACCATGCCCAGCGCCATCAGGCCGCCATGCACCAGTTCTTCGCCCACTTGGGGGCCGACAAACTCGGTGCGGCGCAGTGCCACTGCGGGGTCGGCTGCCTTCAGGGCTGCCAGCACCTGATCGCTTTGCTGGGCCGAGGTCACGCCCTTTTGCACTGGCAAGCGGATCATCACGTCGCGGGCAGTGCCAAAGTTTTGCACTTGCACATCGGCGTAGCCCAATCCAGAGACCGTATCGCGCACTTTGCCTAGCTCGGCGGGCTGGCTGTAGGCCACCTCCATCACGGTGCCGCCGGTAAATTCGACCGACAAATGCAGCCCGCGCGAGAACAGGAAGAACACTGCCAGCGCAAAGGTAAAGAATGAAATCGCGTTGAAAACCAACGCGTGTTTCATGAAGGGAATGTCTTTTTTGATGCGGAAAAATTCCATGGCGAATCCCTTTAATTGGATGTGACCACGGCAGTGCCGTTGTCGGGCTTCCAGACTTGGCCGATGGCCACGCTCTTGAGCTTTTTCTGGCGGCCATACCAAAGATTGACCAAACCACGCGAGAAGAACACGGCCGAGAACATGCTGGTCAAAATACCGATGCAATGCACCACGGCAAAACCGCGCACTGGCCCAGAGCCAAAGGCCAGCAGTGCCAAGCCTGCAATCAAGGTGGTGACGTTGGAGTCGAGAATGGTGGCCCAAGCGCGTTCGTAGCCGGTGTGAATGGCCATTTGCGCTGAGGCCCCTTCGCGCAGTTCTTCGCGGATACGCTCGTTAATCAAGACGTTGGAGTCAATCGCCACACCCAGCGCCAGCGCCATCGCGGCAATGCCCGGCAGGGTCAGTGTGGCTTGCAGCATCGACAAAATGGCAATCAGCATCAGCACATTGACACCCAGTGCCACGGTTGAGAACACGCCAAACAGCATGTAGTAAAAGCACATGAAAACGGCAATGGCCACCATGCCCCAGACCACGCTGCTAATGCCTCGGCTGATGTTGTCAGCGCCCAAGCTGGGGCCGATGGTGTATTCCTCAATGATTTCCATTGGCGCAGCCAGCGAACCGGCGCGCAGCAGCAGCGAGGTGTCGTTGGCTTCCATGGTTGTCATGCGGCCCGAAATTTGCACCCGACCGCCACCGATTTCGCCCCGAATCACCGGTGCTGTCACGACCTCGCCCTTGCCTTTTTCAAACAACACGATGGCCATGCGTTTGCCGATGTTGTCGCGGGTGATGTCCTTGAAGATGCGCGAGCCTTTGGCATCGAGCGTCAGGTTGACGGTCGGCTCTTGCGTCTGGCTGTCAAAGCCGGGTTGGGCATCGGTCAGGTTTTCGCCGGTCAAGATGACTTGCTTCTTGACGATGACGGCTTGGTTGTTGCGGTCAAGGTACTTTTCATCACCAAACGGTACCGGGGCATTGCCCATTTCGGCAGCACGGGCCTCGGTACCTTCATCGACCAAGCGCACTTCGAGGGTCGCGGTGCGGCCCAAAATGTCTTTGGCCTTGGCGGTGTCTTGCACTCCGGGCAGTTGCACGACGATGCGATCAAGCCCTTGTTGCTGAATTACCGGTTCGGCCACGCCCAACTCGTTGATCCGGTTGTGCAGTGTGGTGATGTTTTGCTTGAGCGCTTGTTCTTGCACCCGGCGTGTGGCTTCGGGCTTGATGCCCACGCGCAGCTTGAACTCGGCCCCGTCGGGCACGCTGGCGGTTTGCAGGTCAGCAAACTGGTCGGCAATCAGGTTGCGCGCGGCAGTTTCGGTCGCTTGGTCGCGCACCCGCAGTTCGATGGTTTGACCGTCGCGGCTGATGCCGCCGTGGCGAATGTTTTTGTCGCGCAGTGCGCTGCGGATGTCGCCCGCGTAGGACTCGGCCTTTTTGGTCAGCGCAGCCTGCATATCGACTTGCAGCATGAAATGCACGCCGCCGCGCAAATCCAGCCCTAAATACATCGGCGCGGCGTGGAGCGCTGCCAGCCAAGCCGGTGAGCGCGAGACCAAATTGAGTGCCACGATGTAGGTTGGATCGGCAGGGTCAGGAATCAACGCCTTTTGGATCGCATCTTTGGCCTTGAGTTGGGTGTCTGGCGCATCAAAGCGCGCACGCACCGAGCTGCCTTCTAGCCGCAAAATATCGGGCTTGACCCCCGCTGCATCTAAGGCCGCTTGCACGCGTTGGAGCAGTGCCTCATCGACCTTGATGGTGGCTTTGGCCGACGACACCTGTACGGCCGGGGCTTCACCAAAGAAATTGGGCAGGGTGTAGAGCACCCCCACCAGCAACGCAACCACCAAGATCACGTACTTCCAGACCGGGTAACGGTTCATCGCGCTTTAACCTCACGGAAAATGGAAACAGGCAGCCGCTTGCGCGCCACTGCCTGCGGAAAGAGCAAAAAAGAGCGGTTTATTTGATGGTGCCCTTGGGCAGCACCAGCGCGACAGCGGCGCGTTGCACTTGCACTTCAACGCCGGAGGCGACTTCAATGTGCATGTATTCGCCGTTCAGGCGCGTGACCTTGCCCAGCAGGCCGCCACCGATGACCACCTCGTCGCCTTTGGTCAAAGCTTCAATCAGGGCGCGGTGTTCTTTTTGACGCCGCATTTGGGGCCGAATCATGACAAAGTAAAGCACCACGAACATCAGCACCATCGGCAGCATGCCGGTGAGTGTGGACATCATGTCGCCGCCCGCAGCGGCAGCGGCAGGGGCGGTCTGGGCAAAAGCAGAAGAAATGAACACGAAAAAGGCTCCACAACAGAGAGTCAAACGGGGCAAACCCATCACCAACGGGCACCAAGGCACCCGCCCGACGGGGCGACGGCGCATTGTATGCGGCAGCCTGCATTGGCCCTGCCGCCGAAAACCCGAGCACTCGCTGGTGTTGGCCGAGATTGCTTCTTAGCTCGCCTTATCCAAACTGGTGCCATTGCGCCATCAAGCTGTCCCAGCGGGCCTGCGCGGCCAGCAAGTGGCGTTGCTTAATGTGTCCATAGCCTCGGATGCCTTCGGGGATGGCGGCAATCTCGAGCGCCAGTGCCAGCCGCTCGGTGCTTAGTTGGCCTAGCAGTTCTTCGATGCAGGCGCGGTATTGCACGATCAGCGCACGCTCGGTTTGGCGTTCGGCGCTGCGGCCAAAAATGTCCAGTGCGGTGCCGCGCAAGCCCTTGAGCTTTGCCAGCCAGTGCAGCGCGCGGTGCATCCACGGGCCATAAGATTCTTTGTCGGCGATGCCACGGTCATTCAGGTGGGCCAGAACGGGGGGGGCCAGATGGTGAATGATGCGATAGTCGCCCTCAAACAGGCTGGCAATTTTGGCGGTAAAAGCGGGGTCGGTGTGCAGCCGTGCCACCTCGTACTCATCCTTGTAGGCCATGAGTTTGAACAGATAGCGCGCTACTGTTTCGCTGAGGCGGGTGCCGTGGCCCAGTGCGGCTTCAGCGGCCTGCACCTTCTCGACAAAGGTTTGGTATTGGGCCGCATAGGCGGCATTTTGGTAGTCGGTCAAAAACGCGACCCGCTCGGTAATGAGTTGGGCCAGCGGCGGTTTTTTGACAAACTCGATGGTTTGCTCGGGTGCCATCTGTGCCCGCACTGCTGCCAAATGGTCGGCGCAGCGCCGTCCCCACTCAAATGCGGCTTGGTTGTTCTCGATCTGCACGCCGTTGAGCACCATCGCTTGCATCAGGGCCGCGTGCGACAGCGGTACCCGGCCCTTTTGCCAAGCGTAGCCCAGCAGCAGTGGGTTGGTGTAGATGCTGTCGCCCAGCAGTTGTACCGCCACTTGTTCGGCATCAAAGCTCTCGACCTGATCGGCCCCGACCGCCGCTTCCAGCGCCGTTTGGCATGGGGTGGCTGGAAACTGCCAATCGGGTTGGTGCACAAAAGCGGCTGTGGGTGCGCTGTGCGAGTTCAGCACCACAAAGGTGCGCCCCGGCTGCATCACCGCCAAGGTGGTCGCTTGGGCCGTAACGATGGCATCGCAGCCAATGACCAAATCAGCCTTGGCAATATCGACCTTGGTGCTGTAGATGGCGCTTTGTTGCTGCGCGATTTGGATGTGGCTCCAAGTGGCCCCACCCTTTTGTGCCAAGCCTGCCGAATCTTGCGTGACCACGCCTTTGCCGTCTAAGTGGGCGGCCATGCCCAGCAGCGAGCCAATGGTGATAACGCCGGTGCCACCGACCCCGCCGACCACGATGCCCCAAGCGGTCTCGGCAGCGGGCAAGGTGGGTTCGGGCAGGGCAGGCAGGTTGGCCCCACGGCCCGCGCTGCCTTGGGATGGTGCTGGGGGCTTCTTGAGCTTACCGCCTTCAATGGTGACAAAGCTGGGGCAAAACCCGTTCAGGCACGTGTAGTCTTTGTTGCAGCTACTTTGGTTGATACGGCGTTTGCGGCCCAAAGGGGTTTCGATGGGTTCGACGCTCAAGCAGTTGGACTGGGCCGAGCAGTCGCCGCAGCCCTCGCACACCTGTTCGTTGATAAGAACGATTTTGTCGGGCGTTGCCAAAGTGCCGCGTTTGCGGCGGCGGCGCTTTTCGGTGGCACAGGTTTGGTCGTAAATCAGCACCGTGCAACCTTTGACCTCGCGCAACTGGCGTTGCAGGTGGTCGAGTCCGTCGCGGTGGTGAACGGTGACTCCCTCGGCCAAGGAGATGCCTTCGTATTTTTCGGGTTCGTCGCTCACGATGGCAATTTGCGCTGCCCCCTCAGATTGGACGCTTTGCACGATTTGCAGCACCGAGTGCCCCTCGGGGCGCTCACCGACCCGCTGGCCGCCGGTCATGGCGACGGCATCGTTGTAAAGAATTTTGTAGGTGATGTTCACGCCTGCGGCAATGCTCTGGCGAATCGCCAGCAGGCCGCTGTGAAAGTAGGTGCCATCGCCCAAGTTGGCAAATACATGGGCTTCTTTGGTAAATGGCGCTTGGCCGATCCACGTTACGCCCTCGCCGCCCATTTGGGTGAAGGTGCTGGTGGAACGGTTCATCCACACCGTCATGTAGTGGCAACCAATCCCGGCCACGGCGCGCGAGCCTTCGGGCACACGGGTGCTGGTGTTGTGTGGGCAGCCGCTGCAAAACCACGGGGTGCGCTCCCCAGTGGCTGCGGTGCTGGCGGGGTTTAGTGCCCGCTCTTTGGCTTGTAAAACTGCCAAGCGTGCGTCCATGCGCGCGGCAATTTCGGGCGGTACACCGAGTTTTTTCAGGCGCTTGGCAATGGCGCGGGCAATGATGGCGGGCGAGAGGTCGGCTTTGGAGCGCAGCAGTTGGTTTTGGCTGGGGTTGGGCATCGACCATTCGCCGCCCGAGTAGTCGCCCTCGGGTTCGTCAAATTTGCCCAATACGTTGGGGCGTACATCGTCACGCCAGTTGTAAAGCTCCTCTTTGAGCTGGTATTCGATGACTTGGCGCTTTTCTTCGACCACCAAAATCTCTTGCAGGCCCATCGCAAAGTCGCGGGTAATGCTGGCTTCGAGCGGCCAAACCACATTGACTTTGTGCAGGCGAATGCCTTGGGCTTGGCAGGTGGCATCGTCCAGCCCCAAATCGACCAGCGCTTGGCGGGTGTCGTTGTAGGCTTTGCCGCTGGCGATGATGCCAAAGCGGTCGTTGGGGCCAGCGATGGTGTTGTAGTTGAGCCGGTTGGCACGCACGTAGGCCAGTGCGGCATACCATTTGAAGTCCATCAACCGGGCTTCTTGCTCTAGCGGCGCGTCGGGCCAGCGAATGTGCAGGCCACCGGCGGGCATGGCGAAGTCTTCGGGCAGCACAATTTTGACCCGGTCTGCGTCGACCAATACGCTGCTGGACGATTCGACCACCTCTTGAATCGTCTTCATGCCCGACCACAGCCCGGCAAAGCGGCTCATGGCAAAGGCGTGCAGGCCCATGTCCAAAATTTCTTGGACGCTGCTCGGAAAAAATACCGGCGTACCGCAGGCCTTGAAAATGTGGTCGCTCTGGTGCGGTGCGGTGCTGCTTTTGCTGATGTGGTCGTCGCCAGCAATAGCAATCACGCCGCCGTGACGGGCCGTGCCCGCCATGTTGGCGTGCTTGAATACGTCCGGGCACCGATCTACGCCCGGCCCTTTGCCGTACCAGATGCCAAAAACCCCGTCGTACTTTTGGCTCTGTGGGTACAAATCAAGCTGCTGGGTGCCCCAAACGGCGGTGGCACCGAGTTCTTCGTTCACCCCCGGCTGGAACACGATGTGCTGCGCTGCAAGGTGTTTTTGCGCCGCCCACAAGGCTTGGTCGTAGGTGCCCAGTGGGCTGCCCCGGTAGCCGCTGATAAAGCCTGCGGTGTTCAGGCCCGCCGCCGCGTCGCGCTGGCGTTGCAGCATCGGCAGGCGCACCAGTGCTTGAACGCCGCTCATAAAGGCGCGGCCCTGTTCGAGGGTGTATTTGTCGTCCAGATGGGCGCTGTGGGGCGCAGGAAGGTTCTGCGCGGGCGAAGAGTCGGGCATGGCGTTGTCTCCTGAGCGGGTGCAACGGGCCGCTTCGCAAGGCCGCCTCGCTGCGTGGCGCGCTTGGACTGGGCATACACCAACGCCAAGCGCTTGGCAAAGTGTAGGCCCGATAGGCAGCTTTGTGCTCAGGCGGCTATTAAATGGCCTTAGATTGCTATCTAATCAATAGCTATTGGCCCTTGGTAGGCAAGGGCTAGAGGCCAATTTGCCTTGAAAGAAGCGTTATTTGAGCCAGCCGCGCTTGCGAAAGTACCACATGGGGCCGACGGCGCTGGCGGCCATCAGCAGGAGTGCGTAGGGGTAGCCCCACTCCTGCGACAACTCGGGCATGTGCTGAAAATTCATGCCGTAGATGCTGGCAATCAATGTCGGTGGCAGCAGCGCTACGCTGGCAACCGAGAAAATCTTGATGATTTTGTTCTGGTTGATGTTGATAAAACCCACGGTCGCGTCCATCAAGAAGTTGATCTTGTCGAATAAAAAGGCCGTGTGGCTGTCAAGCGACTCGATGTCGCGCAGAATTTGCCGCGCTTCTTCAAACTGCTCGGCGTTGAGCATTTTGCTGCGCATCATGAAGCTGACGGCCCGGCGCGTGTCCATCACGTTGCGCCGGATGCGTCCGTTCAAGTCTTCTTGGCGGGCAATGGCCCCGAGCACCTCGCCAGCGCGGGCATCGGTCACGTCGCCGGCCAGCACTTGGGTGCTGACTTTTTCCAGATCGTCGTAGATGCCTTCGAGGGTGTCGGCGGAATATTCGGCATCGGCATCAAACAGCTTGAGCAGCACCTCGCGGGCATCTTCAATCAGGCCCGGAGCGCGGCGCGCGCGCAGGCGCAGCAAGCGAAACACCGGAATATCCTCATCGTGGATCGAGAACAGCACGCCCTTGCTGCGCAGGTCGGGGTTGGTGAGGTTGAGGATAAAAGCCACCCGCACCGAGCGCGGCTGATCGTGGTCATCAATCAAAAAGTCGCTGCGAATGTGCAGCTCGCCGTTGTCTTCTTCGTAAAAACGGGCCGATTCTTCGATGTCTTCGTCCATCGCGTCTTCGGGAATCGACAGACCGTAATACTGCGAGACCCAGCGCTTTTCGTCGACGGTCGGTGATTCGAGATCGACCCAGATCGGGCGAAATTTGGACAGCTCTTCGAGCGATTCGATCTCTTCTTGAAAGAGTCGTCCGTTGGCAAGTGTGAAGATGTTGAGCATGGCTTACTCCCTGATTTTGAAGGCCGGTGGCAAAGAGGGGCGCTTTCAGCCCCGGCCCTGGCCTGGGAGCTGAAAGCTATCGACTGGGATAGGTTTCCATGGGACGCTTTCTACAAAAACGCGATCGCCAAATTATCGCACCGGGCTGTGACAGGCGCATGGCAGAGGGGGCTACGGGCCTTGGTGTGCCCGGTGGGAGGCTGCGCCGAAAAGGATGGCAGCCCATCGGGCTGGATAAATTTAATCTGACCCCGATTTTTGTGTGAGTTGTTTGTCTTAATCGCATTATAATTGTGGTTGAATTTTGAGTGGCATATAAATTTTGTGTAATATAAAAGGAGACTCTTAATGGCTATTCCTTCTCAAAATCATCCTTGCTGGCAAAAACTTGCCAGTGGTGGTTTTTCTAAATTAAAAACCAATCAGCTTGGGATTCAGCTCATGGGTAAGCGTTTGGATCGGAGTACTGATTCTGTTGCAACCAAGTCGGCTGAGATTTACGCTTACTTTGTCAAGTGGGAGCGAACCTTGGAAGCAGAAATTCAGCAACTGTCAACACTCTGAAAGATAAAAATGAATCAACTTATTACTGTTCAATCGGCTATTGAATTGATTAAAAGTGGGGCTGCTCTCAGTTTTGCTGGCCCAGAATCTGCATTGGACAAACTTCCTGCCGGTAACTGGATTGGTGGGACGATTCCTTATTTTATGGTTTCCACTGGCGGTGTAGTTGTTAATGACGATCAGGTTTTTGTAACCGATTTATCCGCCTTGGGTGTTGTGAGTGTTTCCAGTTATGGGCCAGACGATCTGTATGGAATTGCAGGCAACGCACCCGATAATGGTTTTAGTCTGACCATTATTCCTGCTGGTAGCACCTCTCACAAGAAATTTGCAGCCGAAGCCGCCAATTACGAAGACGCTTTTTTGAAGCCTACAGTAGGTTGGATTTCTGGGGTTCACTTATCGCAATTGGGTGCTGTGACACCTAAGGTTTACGATGGGCGTACAGCCGAGAAGTTTGAAGACCGGGCCGTGGTAGCTTATGTCAAGCTACCTGAAGATAAATTGGCTACTTTAGAAATTGTCAATTTGTTTGATCCGGGTGACGGCGACGTTCTGCGCTTCAACGAAACCAGTTTTGAAGTGGATGAATGTGAAGTCAATGGCGTTAAGGTAAACTTTGCAGAATACATTCGGAAGAATGGATTAGAGCATGGTACCTTGCCGTTGGTCGGTGATTTTGGTGGTGCCAATGTCAATGTCTCTTTGCAGAATGTTGGCGAGGCCGGTGGTAAAGTGGCTTTGTATGCCCCCGTATTTACCGAGGTAGATTATAAATTTGCCAAGCCAGTAGGTGACTATGCCGCCACTTTCCGCGAAAAACTCAAAGATATTGACAATCAAGGCGTTGTTTTGTCTTGTAACTGTATTTTGAATTTCTTGTTTGGCGATCTTGAAGGTAAAGCCATTGGTGGTGTCGAAGGCCCCATTACCTTTGGTGAAATCGCCTACCAATTGCTCAATCAAACCATGGTAATGGTTCGATTGCAGTAATTTGCACCGCTCTTTCAAAAAGCTGCCAACGCCCAGCACCGTGCATGATGGTGCTGGGCGTTTTTGCGACGGGGCGTTTGGTTTTTTACCTTGGTGGCATGCGTGCCAGCGTCAGGGCACGGCATAAATCGGCCCAAGCTGCTGGCTTGGCCTGTGGTGCGCGCAACAAGTAGGGTGCTTCGTAGGTCACGATGGCGGGTTGGCCCGCTACGGTGTGCGGCTGTGCGCGCAGTTGCCCCAGTGGGTCACTGCGCCCGAGTACCGCGCGCGCGGCCATTCGGCCCATCACCAGCACGATGTTGGGCTGGAGGTTGGCGCTGGCTTGGGCCAGTGCCTGTGCGCACGTTGGGGCCGGTGGTGCATCGGGGGCTTGTGTGCCTACCTTGCTCAAAAATACCCGTGGATGCTGGCCTAGCCCCAAGGCGTGCAGCATGTTGTGCAGCAGCAATCCGGCATCGCCTGCCAGTGGGTCGACATCAGGTTGTCCTTGGGTCACGATCAGCCATGTAGCGCCTTGCCCGGGGTGCATTGGTTGCGGGTCAGCTTCGGGGTACAGCGCTTGTGGCGGGTGCAGTACCAGTCCCGCAGCGGTGTTTATCCCTGCTGTGTTGGCTGCGGTGACAGGCGCTGGTGTGGCCGAGCGAATGGGCTGGGCTGGCCTTGTGCTGGATGCGGCTGTCGGGCGCTGCGTGTGCTGTGGTGCGTGTCGGGCATTGCCCGTCTCGGTTGCGGTGCCGGGGGCTGTGGCATTTTCCGAGGCTGCGTTCGCGGTTGTGGGAGTTGCCAGTGCCTGATTGGGCCACCAAATACGCACCCCCATTTCTTCCAGCATGGCGCGCTGGCGGGCATCTAAGTCCAGACTCATAACGACAAGCTCATGACAATGGCATCTTCGCGCACGGGGCCATTGGCAGGGTAATAGCGCTTGCGTTGGCCTACCTGCTGAAACCCATATTGCCCATAAACGTGGCGCGCGCGCAGGTTGCTGGCACGTACTTCCAGCCATAGCCACTGGGCTTGGCACCCACGCGCCCATAGCGCCAGCGCATCCAGCAGCACCCGTGCCCAGCCTTGCTGCTGAAAGGCTGGGGCCACTGTGAGATTGAGCAAATGGGCCTCGTCCACACCGGGCATGGCAACAAAATACCCCAGCAGCTGCTCACCGCCCATCAGCAACTGAATCTGGTAGCCACTGGCGAGTGAGTCGATAAAGTTGCCGCGCGTCCAAGGGTGTGAGTAAGCCAGTTGCTCAATAGTCAGCAGGTCATCGAGGCGGTTGAGCGCCAGCGGTTCAAGGTGCACCTCGGGGGCACTGGGGTCGGGGGTGCAAAGGGCACTCATGGTTGCGGGCCGTCCGCTTTGGGCAAGGGGGTGGTGGTGGCACCTTGGGCGCTGGCCCGTTCGGCTGCACGTTCTGCGGTGGTTTTGGCCACTTTGTCGCGGATGTAGCGTGGCAGTGCTTGGGATGCTGGTATCGCGCCACCCGCAGCGATCAGGCTGGGGGCTAAACGCAGCAAAGCGGCGGCAGTGGGCAGGGCGGGCAGGTGCAGTGCCTCCGGTGCCAGCCGCTGCCCGTAGATGGTGTGGGCATTGCCAACTACAGCCCAGCCGGTGGGTACTTGCACCGCCTCGGGCGCGCACAGGGCAAAGTCGCCATCGCCGTGCCAAGCGCCGTCTTGCCATTGGTAGCGGGTGCTATAGACCTCGTCCATGCGCGCATCCAGCGCAGCAACCACTTGGGTGCAACCGTGCTGGTGGCGGGCTTCTTCAGCCACGGCGGCCAGCGTGTCGATGGGCAAGACCGGAATGCCGCGTCCGCCATCGGCACCAAAGGCCAGCCCTTGGGCTACGGCACAGGCCGTTCGCAGCCCGGTAAACGAACCCGGCCCACGGCCAAAGGCAATAGCCTCGAGTTGGGAAAAATCGAGTTCAGCCTCGGCCAGCAGGCGCAGCACGGTCGGAATCAGCGTGGCCGAGGCGTGTGCCCCACCGGGGCCGCTGTGCGTCCAGAGGGTGTCGGTGTCGCTGCGCGCCACCGCGATGGAGAGGGTATCGGTGCTGGTGTCAAAGGCAAGCAGGTGCATGGTGCGGACAAATCTCGGGCGGGTCTGTGGCCGGGCATTATCGCGGGCGCGTTGGCGCAGCGCCTCTACACTGGCTTGTATGTTGTCTTTGTCTTTTTTGTTCAGTCGTCGGTGGGTGTGCGGTGTCTTGTTGTTGAGCCTTGCTGTTGTAGCAGGTGCTGCGCCAGCGCAGGCAGACCGCTCTGGCCCATTGCCACCCGAGGTCGAGGCCGCGCTGCTGCGCGCGCAGGTGCCACGCGAGGCGCTGTCGGTGCTGGTGGTCGATGCCCAAGGCACGGCACCGGCGCGGCTGTCGCACCGCGCACAGGTGCCCATGAATCCGGCTTCGGTGATGAAGTTGGTGACGACCTTTGCCGGGTTAGATCTGCTCGGGCCAGCGTATGTCTGGAACACGCCGGTGTATGTCGATGGTGTGGTGCAGGGCGGTAGTTTGCACGGCAATGTGTATATCCGGGGGCAAGGCGACCCCAAGCTGGTGTTGGAGCGCCTGTGGTTGCTGTTGCGGCGCTTGCAGGGGCAGGGGGTGCAAACCATCGTTGGCGATATCGTGCTCGACCGCTCGGCTTTTGCCTTGCCTGCCCACGACCCGGCGCAGTTTGATGGCGAGCCGCTGCGCCCCTACAACGTCGCCCCCGATGCGTTGCTGCTGAACTTTAAAGCCGTGGCAATGGGTTTTACGCCCGATGTTGCCGCCGGGGTGGCGCGGGTGCAGTTTGACCCGCCGCTGGCCGGTGTGCACATGCAGGCCAGCGTGCCATTGGCCGCACCGGGGGCGGCTTGTGGCGATTGGCGTGCGGGCCTGCGCGCAGGGCTGGCTGATCCGGCGCGGTTGGGTTTTTTGGGCGTTTACCCGGCCAGTTGTGGCGAGCGCCATTGGGCTGTGGCTTACGCCGATCCGGGTGCTTATGCTGCCCGTGCCATCGAAGGGATGTGGCGCGAAGGGGGCGGAAAACTCACAGGCACCGTGCGCGAGGGCAAGGTGCCAGCGGCGCTTAAGCCTGCCTTTAGCGCCAGTTCGCCACCACTGGCCGAGGTGGTGCGCGATATCAACAAATACAGCAACAACGTGATGGCGCAGCAGCTTTTTTTGACGTTGGCTGGACAAAAAAATGGCATTGCTACGCCCGAGGGTGCGCGCGAGGTGCTGCGCCAATGGTGGCGTAGCCGTTTTGGCGATGCAGATTTGCCCGTGACCGACAACGGCGCAGGCCTGAGCCGTGAGGCCCGCATCAGCGCGCAGGCCTTGGGGCGGATGTTGCAGGCCGCTTGGGTCTCGCCGGTGATGCCGGAGTTGTTGTCGTCGTTGCCGATTGCCGGGGTCGATGGCACGCTGCGGCGCAGCCAGAGCCGGGCACTGGGCAGCGCCCATCTGAAAACCGGCAGTTTGCGCGATGTTGCTGCGGTGGCGGGCTACGTCCACGCCGCCAGCGGCCAGCGCTACGTGCTCGTGGCTATGCTCAACCACCCCAACGCAGCAGCAGCGGCGCGCCCGGCATTCGATGCCCTGATCGACTGGGCCGCCCGCGACCAACCGCTGCGCTCTCCATAGGCGAGGTGAATATGCAAATTTCTGATTGGGTCGGTTATCTGGCCGCCAGCCTGACCACGTGCAGTTTTGTGCCGCAGGCGCTGCACACGTTTCGTACCCGCGATGTCTCGGGCATCTCTTTGGGGATGTACAGCGTATTTACCGTGGGGGTTGCGCTGTGGTTGGTTTATGGCGTGTTGCTGAAGGCGTGGCCGATTGTGGCGGCCAACACCGTCACGCTGGCGCTGGCCGGGGCGATTTTGGCGATGAAGCTGCGGTATAAAAAATAAACCGCAATACCTGCCGCCCCATAAGCTCATCTTACAAATTGAGTCGAGGAGTTGCCCTTGTTGATCCAAATTTTGACCCGCACACCGCCTTGGGTGTTTTTGCTATTTTTCGTCCTGCTGGCGCTGGGCTATGTCCAGAGCAAGAATAGAACGCTGGGTTACAGCAAGGTTTCCCTACTCCCTGCGGCGATGGTCGTGCTGTCTTTTTACGGTGTGTTTTCGGCTTTTGGTGCCAATCCAATCGGCCTTGTTTTTTGGATTCTGGGTGTTGCCATCGCTGTGGGAGTGATCGCAAAGCGCCCTGCGCCAAAGGGCGTGACCTTTTCTACTGAAACCCAGTCGTTTTTCGTTCCGGGAAGTTGGCTCCCCATGGCCTTGATGATGGCTATCTTTTTTACGAAATACGCTGTCGGTATCACCTTGGCTCGGCAACTCCCCATTGCCAGTGAAATAGCTTTTGTCGGTTGGGTGGGTTTTTGCTATGGGTTTTTTAGCGGGGTATTTCTTGCGCGGGCACTGGTTATTTTGCGCTCTGCAAGGCTGGCCCCCGAGTTGGGCCGTCCCCAGCCCAACTAGAGATTTACCAGCGCCTTACCAACGCACGCGCAGTTTGTCGTAGGCGTAAGTGCCCAGTTGGCGGTGGGCTGAGGGTGTCATGTAAACCGAGTCGGCAAAAACGTATTTATCGACTGCGGCACCGGCCAGCAGGGTGTTTTGTGTGCACAGCGCCGAGTTAATTTGCCCAGTGCCAACGCCAATGCCGTTGCCCGCATCCACAGAGGTGCAAATGGGCGTGGTGGCGTTGTCAAACGAGAACGACGACGGCGTGGAGGTGTATAGATTGACGTAATACGCCGCATCCAGATAGAGCACGTTCTTGCCCAAGTCGTTGATTGCTACCAGCAGGCCTTCGTTAAAACGGCTGCTGGCATCGCTCAACAGGGTTTCTTGGCCGATGGTTTTGGCCCAAGGCGTTTTGCCGAGGTTGTAGGTGCCTGCAACCACGACATGGGGTGCGCCTGCCGTTACCAGCTTGCGTACCAGTTCTGCCAATTTTTGGCCGTTTTGGTGCGCATCGGTCACAAACTGCGCCGGTGTCAGGGTGCCAGCGCGCACTGCGGCCATGCCCACCAGCAGGTCGCTGATGCCGCCGTTGATCAAAATGATGTCGTTGGCAGCGGGCGTTTGCTTGGCGAGGAAGCGGTCAATTTGTTCGCTGACGGTGGTGCTGGTGGCTACCCCGGCTGCATCGGGGTGGGCGCTCAGGCGCACATTGCCTTCGGCGTAGCTGACCAAGCCGCCGCTGGCGTTGCCTGCGCTCTTGTAATGGTCGAGCAGTTGCAGCGTCCAGTTGTTGATGCTGGCGTTGTTGACGCTGTAGCGTTGGTTGCCAACGTAGCTGTAGCTGTCGCCAAAAGAAATCAGGTGATCGGGCTTGAGGGCCGATGCGGTGGTGCTAGAACCGCAGGCCGCCAGCAGCGTGACCGACGCACATGCGGCGACCAAGGCGGTGCGGCGCATCCAATTTGCTGCCATAGTGTGTTCTCCGGTAGGTGTAGGGGGGTGGATGGTGAGTTTAACGAGCCGCTTCATGCCGCTGCGCGTTGCAGTCGGTCGCGCACGCCTTCCCAGTCGGGGGTGTTGGGCGGGGTTTCGATCCAAATGAGCTGGGCACCGGCATCGTCAAAAGCACGCAGGGTGGCAAAAAGCTCCGCCGCCGTGGCGCTGGCATCGTCGGGCATGCGGCGCACCAGCACGCTGGCCGCGCGCAGCGGTGTGCGGGCATAAACGGCCAAGTGCGCTGCATTGGGGCCGAGCACTTCAAGGCCCGCTTGCAGGGCTTTGGCATCCATGAGCCGTACCTTGGCGTTGGGTGCGTAATGGGTCAAAAGGGTGCCTGATGCGCGTGGGGTGTGCTCTGGAAGCTCCTCTTTTGAGAGCAAATGCAGACCGTAAGCGGCCATCACAGCGGTGATTTGGGCGCGGCTGATGGCACCGGGGCGCAGCAGCACCGGCACGCCGCGCGTGCAGTCCACGATGGTCGATTCGATGCCGACCGCACACGGCCCGCCGTCCAGCACCAGCAAGTCGTTGCCCAGTTCGGTTTGCACATGCTGCGCTGTGGTCGGGCTGACGCGGCCAAAGCGGTTGGCGCTGGGGGCCGCCACGCCCCACACCGCAGGGCCACCGAGTGTGGCATCGTCGCCCTGCGCAGCACAGGCGCGCAGCAAGGCATGGGCTACCGGGTGGGCCGGGCAGCGCAGACCTACGCTGTCTTGGCCGCCCGTGGCAGCGCTGGCAACACCGGGGCGGCGCGGCAAAATCAACGTCAGGGGGCCGGGCCAGAAGGCATCGACCAGCGCCTGTGCAAACGCCGGTACCGCGCTGGCAAAGTGGGCAATGGCCGAGGCATCGGCCACGTGCACGATCAAAGGGTGGTCACTCGGGCGGCCTTTGGCGGCAAAAATTTGTGCCACGGCCCCGTCGCTTTGGGCGTTGGCAGCCAAGCCATAGACGGTCTCGGTGGGCAAGCCGAGCAAGCCGCCAGCGCGCAGGGTGCGGGCCGCAGCGGTAATGGAGTCGGGCCGGGAGCCGTCCAAAATCATCGGTGTTGCCGTTCAAAAAGGCGCAATGCCCAACAGGGCTGCCGCTTGCAGGGCGCAGGCGCGGGCGGCTTCGGGGCTGGGCGCAGTGATGTTCAGGTGGCCCATCTTGCGCCCGTGCTTGGCTACGGTTTTGCCATACAAATGCAGGTGCGTGCCGGGCAGGGCCAGCACCGCAGCCCAAGGCGGCGTTTGCGCCGTCTCGCCGTGGGCAAACCACAAATCGCCCAGCAGGTTGAGCATCACGGCGGCGCTGTGCTGGCGTGGCTGCGTCAGTGGCAAACCGGCAAGGGTGCGCACTTGCAACTCAAACTGCGACACGTCACAGGCGTTTTGGCTGTAGTGGCCGCTGTTGTGCGGGCGTGGAGCGATCTCGTTGACGACCAAACTACCGTCTTGCAGCACGAAAAATTCGACGCACAAAACACCGACATAATTCAATTCGTTTGCTATTGATTTTGCAGCATCAATAGCTTGCTGTGCAACGGCCAGAGGCACATTGGAGTCATAAACCTCGGTCACAGCCAAAATTCCGGCGCGGTGCAGGTTGCGCTGCACCGGCAAGTGGACGATGGCCCCATCAGCACCACGCGCCACGATCACCGAGCACTCCAGCGCCAGCGCCAGCATTTTTTCGAGCACACAGGGCACTTGGCCCAGTGACTGCCACGCTTGGGCCAATTCAGCCGCCGTTTGCACGCGCACTTGGCCCTTGCCGTCGTAGCCCATGCGGGCCGTTTTCAGGATGCCCGGCAGCAGGTCAGCCGCTACCGCCGCCAGTTGCGCGGGTGTTTCGATCACGGCGTAGGGCGCACAGGGCACGCCGCAACCGACAAAATGGGCTTTTTCTTGGGCGCGGTCTTGTGCCACCGCCACAGCGCGAGCGGCTGGGGCTACCGGGCATTGTCCGGCCAGCGCTGCCAGCGAGACTGCGGGCACATTCTCGAACTCGGTGGTGACGGCATCGCTCAATGCTGCGAGCTGGGCCAATCCCTCGGGGTCTTCGTAGCCGGTTTGGATGTGGTGGTGGCTGACCAGCCCGGCGGGGCTGGTCGGGTCGGCATCGAGCACGGCGGTGAAGTAGCCCATCGCCTGCGCCGCATGCACAAACATGCGCCCGAGCTGGCCGCCGCCCAGTACGCCCAGCGTGGCACCGGGCAAAAGGGGTTCAGAAAATGGCTTCATGCAGTGAATGGCGGCAGGGTCATGGCGCGGGCGGTTTCGGTTTGTGCGGCGCGAAAGGCTTCGAGCCGAAGGCGCAGCGCTGGGTTCTCGCTGGCCAGCAACGCTACGGCAAACAGCGCTGCGTTGGCAGCACCGGCGGTACCGATGGCAAACGTAGCGACCGGAATCCCCTTGGGCATTTGCACAATGCTGTGCAGCGAATCGACCCCTTGCAGGTGGCGACTGGCTACAGGAACCCCCAGCACCGGCACGGTGGTTTTGGCCGCGATCATGCCCGGCAGGTGGGCAGCGCCCCCAGCACCGGCAATGATCGCCTTGAGGCCCCGCCCGGCAGCGGCCTGGGCATAGGCAAACATATCGTCAGGCATACGGTGCGCCGAGACCACGCGGGCCTCGTGGGCGATACCGAATTGCTGGAGAATCTCTACTGCGTGCTGCATGGTCTCCCAGTCGCTGCTGGAGCCCATGACCACACCGATCTGGATGGGTGTCATAGTGTGTATAGAGCGGTGCGCCACGTTGGTCGCCTGCCGCAGAGTGTGAACCCGCAATTTTACGTTTTCCCCCCATGACTGAAATCACCCTAGAAAATTTTGAAACCGAGGTGATTGCCGCCTCGATGCAAGCGCCCGTGTTGTTGGACATTTGGGCCGAATGGTGTGGCCCGTGCAAGCAGCTTGGCCCGGTGCTTGAACAGGTCGAAACCGAATACGCTGGGCGCTTTAGCCTCGGCAAACTCGATGCCGACAAAGTGCCGCAAATTGCCGGACAACTTTCGCAAATGTTTGGGGTTCGCAGCATTCCGTTTTGCGTGCTGTTCAAGCAAGGCCAGCCGGTCGATGGTTTCGTCGGGGCGCTGCCTGCCGCCGAAGTGCGCCAGTTTTTGGACAAACATGTGCCCAGTGCCGAGGAAGCTCTGGCCCAAACCGAAGAAGAGCAAGCCCTTGAAGCGCTGGCCGATGGCGACACCAACACCGCCCTCGAAAAGCTCCAGCACGCTGTGGCGGCTGATCCGGCCAACGATGAGGTGCGTTTTGATTACGTCAAGCTGCTGCTGCAACTGGGCCACGAAGACGATGCCAAGGTGGCCTTTGCCCCGGTGATTGCCAAGGCCGGTACATCGCGCAGCTTGTCGGCGCTCAAGGCGTGGATGGATGCTATTGATTTTGTAGCTATTAATGCAAGTGGTGCAAGCGCTGAAGCCGATTTTGATGCAAAAATTACCGCTAACAAGCGTGATTTTGAAGCCCGCTTTGCGCGCGCCCGCTGGCTGATGGCACAGCAGCGCTGGACAGATGCCATGGACGAATTGCTTGAAATTTTGATGCGCGACAAAACGTGGAACGACGAGACCGCGCGCAAGACCTGTGTGGCGATTCTGGAACTCATTGAGCCGCCCAAGGTCAAGGTGGCAGACGGCCAAATTCCACCGCAAGACCCGGTGGTTGCTACGTACCGTCGCCGCTTGAGTTCGGTGGTATTGAGCTAACCGGCCCACTTGCCGCACAGCGCCAGCCAGCAAAAAGGCCCCTCGGGGCCTTTTGTTTTTGCAGATGCTTTGAAGAGCGCTCAGGCCGTCAGCCGTTGCAGCGCTTCGCGGTATTTGGCGGCAGTTTTCTCGATGACTTCCTGGGGCACACGCGGCGCTGGCGGCGTTTTATCCCAAGGCTTGCCGCCGACTTGGGCTTGCTCTAACCAATCGCGGACAAACTGCTTGTCGTAGCTGGGTGGATTTTCTCCGGCGGCCAAGGCAGCCTCGTAGCCCTCGACCGGCCAGTAGCGCGAACTATCGGGGGTGAGCACCTCGTCCATCAGTACCAGCGTACCGTCGGGGGCCAAGCCAAACTCGAACTTGGTGTCGGCAATGATCATCCCTTTGCTCAGGGCGATTTGCGCTGCGGCCTCGTAGATGGCAATGCTCAAATCGCGGATGCGCGTGGCCAAATCCAGACCGATCATCTCTACCGTGCGCTCGAAGGTGATGTTTTCGTCGTGGTCGCCCACCGCAGCCTTGGCCGCAGGGGTGTAGATGGTGTGGGGCAGCTTGGCTGCGTTGGTCAGGCCCGCAGGCAGTGGCACACCGCACACCGCTTGGGACTCTTGGTATTCCTTCCAGCCGCTGCCAGCCAAATAGCCCCGCACCACCGCCTCGACCGGAATCGGTTGCAAGCGCTGCACCAGCATGGAGCGGCCACGCACTTGTGCCACCTCTTCGGGTGTGACCACGCTCTCGGGGGCATCGCCGGTCAAGTGGTTGGGGCAGATGTGGCCCAGCTTGTCAAACCAAAACAGCGCCATTTGCGTGAGCAACTCGCCCTTGCCGGGAATGGGTTCGCCCATGATGACATCAAAGGCCGACAGCCGGTCGCTGGCGACCATCAAGATGCGGTCATCGCCCACGGCGTAGTTGTCGCGCACCTTACCGCGCGCCAGCAGCGCCAGCGAGGTCAGTGTAGAAGTGTGCAGGGCAGAGGAGCTGGGCTGGGTCATGGTGTCAGATCGATCAGAAACAGGGGGCGCTAAGGCAGCGCGTGAGGCGAGCGCTGGGCGTACCGGGCGCAGGAGAGGATTTTAGGCGGTGGCCGCGTTCGGGCCAATCTAACATTGTGCGCTGTTTTTAGGCCGTACAGATCGGGGGTTTATCAGGGGGAAACAGTCCCTGACTGGCATTGCTTTTTGGTTATGGCAGGCGCATAGTGAAGTCAGGTTTTAGAGAAGTATTTGGGGTTTCGTGGGCCGCATCCGTGCAGTCAGGGCGGCACCTTTCTTAGTGAACGACAGGGAGACTTTATGAATTTGACGATCAGCGGTCACCATCTCGAAGTAACACCCGCTTTGCGCAGTTATGTCACCAGTAAGCTCGACCGCATTACGCGCCACTTTGACCAAGTCGTTGGCGTTAAGGTTCGATTGACCGTGGAAAACCAAAAGGAGAAAGAAAAGCGCCAGCGCGCTGAGTGCAATGTTCACGTCAAGGGCAGCGATATTTTTGCCGAGTCTTCACACCAAGATTTGTACGCTGCGGTCGATGAGCTGATCGACAAACTTGACCGGCAGGTGGTGCGCTACAAGACCCGATTGCAGGAGCACCATTTTGATTCGCCGCGTCGGCTCCATGCCTGAAAGAGCATCGTGTCTGTCACAGCCGCCGCACGGCGGCTTTTTTGTGCGTCACAAAGGTGCACCGGAGCAGGTGTAAGGCGGTGCATAATCTGCGCCAATACCATGAACCGCCTTTCCTCTATCCTGCCTGCCGCCCAAGTGCTCGTGAGCGTCGATGCCACCAGCAAAAAGCGTGCCTTTGAAGAAGCTGGCCTGCTGTTCGAAAGTCTGCACGGCCTATCGCGCGCCCTTGTTACCGATAGCCTGTTTGCCCGTGAGCGTCTGGGCTCGACCGGATTAGGGCACGGGGTTGCCATTCCGCACGGACGCATCAAGGGACTCAAAGCCCCGATGGCGGCGGTGTTTCAGTTGGCTAACCCGATTGGCTTTGATGCCCCTGACGAGCAGCCGGTGGGCTTGCTGATTTTTTTGCTGGTGCCTGAGGCGGCCACGCAAAAACACCTTGAAATTTTGTCCGAAATCGCCGAGTTGCTCAGCGACAGCGCATTGCGCGAAAAAATCAAGGCCAGCACCAATGCCGTCGAACTGCACGCTATGGTGGCGCGCTGGCAGTCCACCCAGTCTGCTTAACCCCCAACCACCCCGAGCGCCGTGAAACACAACGCTGTCAGTGCTGATGCTCTGTTTGAAGAATTCCGCTCCGCCTTGCGCTGGGAATGGGTCGCCGGTTTAGGGGCCTCTGAGCGCCGTTTCGATGAAATCGTAGTGCGGGCAGCACGTTCCGGTGCCGATTTGGTCGGTCACTTGAACTACATCCACCCCTACCGGGTGCAGATTTTGGGCAGCCGCGAAGTTGCCTACATCACCAACGCCACTGCCGAAGATTGCAAGCGGCGCATTGCCCGGATCGTCACGTTGGAGCCGCCGGTGCTCATTTTGGCCGATGGCCAAGGCGCACCCGAGGCCCTGCTGCAAATGTGCGAGCGTGCGCAAATTCCGATGTTCTCCACACGCGAGTCTTCGGCGTTTGTGATTGACGTGCTGCGCGCTTACTTGTCCAAGCATTTTGCCGAACGCACCACCATGCACGGCGTGTTCATGGACATTTTGGGGTTGGGCGTGCTGATTACGGGCGAATCTGGCTTGGGCAAGAGCGAGCTGGGGCTGGAGCTGATTTCGCGCGGCAACGGCTTGGTGGCCGACGATGCAGTCGATTTGTTTCGCATCAACCAAACCACCATTGAGGGCAAATGCCCTGACCTGCTGCAAAACCTGCTGGAAGTGCGTGGCATTGGTCTGCTCGACATTCGTGCCATTTTTGGCGAAACCGCTGTGCGGCGCAAGATGCGCCTGCGGTTGATTGTGCATTTGGTGCGCAAAGAAACCATGGAGCGCGATTACGAGCGCCTGCCCTACGAGCCGTTGACGCAGGACGTGCTGGGCGTTCCGGTGCTCAAGGTCGTGATTCAGGTGGTGGCTGGGCGCAATATTGCCGTGTTGGTCGAGGCGGCAGTGCGCAACACCATTTTGCAGTTGCGCGGCATCGATACCTACCAAGAGTTTGTGGAGCGCCATCGGCGCGCCATGGACTTGGGCTGATGCGTGTTACGCGCGGGCCGGTTTGACGCAAGCGCCGCACTGTCCGTACAGTGCCATGGCGTGGTCGTTGACCACCCAGCCCTTGGTTTTCGCGATCAATTGCTGGCGTTTTTCGATTTCTGGATCGTAAAACTCCTCTACCTTGCCACACGTCGTACAGACAAAGTGGTCGTGGTGCTGTCCTTGGTCAAGTTCGTACACCGCTTTGCCACTTTCAAAGTGGCCGCGCATCAAAATACCCGCTTGCTCGAATTGGGTCAGCACCCGGTAGACCGTGGCCAAACCAACATCGGCATGTTCTTCTAAAAGTACCCGAAAAACATCTTCTGCCGTCATATGGCGCCGAGCACCTTTTTGGAAAATCTCCAAAATCTTCAGGCGTGGCAAGGTGGCTTTGAGGCCCGTGTTTTTCAGTTCATCAATGTTCGTCATTTCGGATTTTTTGTGTGCCATCCAGCGTGCCTAGGCCTGTGGGCTAGCCGCTACAATGAATCCATCATAGCCCTATGTCTTTGCCCATGTTTGCCCAAGTCCATTGCCGCACCCGTCTGGGTTTTGCCCTGTTGTGGGCTGCCAGTCTGGCCGCCTGCGGTAGCCTCGACAATGCCAGCGAGCGCCTCGTTAGTGGTGTGACACCCTACAAGGTCGATGTGGTGCAGGGCAATTTTGTCTCGCGCGAACAGGTCGAGGCGTTGCAGCCCGGCATGGTGCGCCAGCAGGTGCGCGATATTTTGGGTTCGCCGCTGGTTGCCAGCTTGTTCCACGCCGACCGCTGGGATTATGTTTTTACCATCAAGCGCCCCGGTGTACCGGCGCAAACACGCAAACTGACGGTCTATTTTGATGGCGATGTTTTTGAGCGCTTTGAGGGCGATGCTATGCCCTCTGAGAGCGAATTTGTCTCGACCCTAGAGACGCGCAAGTCCCAGCGCGCAGTGCCCACGCTGGAGGCCACCGAGTCCCAGTTGGCGCGTTTTCCGGCCCGCCCAGCAGCTGCTGCCTCTGGAGCGGTGCCCGAGCCTGCGCCCGCACTGCCCACCAGTTATCCGCCCCTAGAGCCTTCGGTGCGTTGAGCACGGCCCTTTTCTTGCCAGTGCCGCTGCTGCGGTGCATCTGATTTACAGGAATGCATATGACTGCGACAACTTCTTCCGCTTCCCATTTGGCTCCTTACCGCGTGGCCGTTGCCGGTGCCAGCGGTCGCATGGGCCGCATGCTGATCGAGGCCATCCGCGCCAGCGACGACTGTGTGCTGACCGGAGCGCTCGATATTCCGGCCAGCCCTTCGATTGGCTCTGATGCCACTGCCTTTCTGGGTTACGCCAGCGGCGTGCCGATCACTGCCGATTTGCAAGCAGGCCTGAAGAACGCCGATGTTTTGATCGACTTCACCCGCCCCGAGGGGACGCTGGCACATTTGCAAGTGTGTGCGCAACTGGGTGTGAAGGCCGTCGTTGGTACCACGGGCTTTACCGCAGCGCAAAAGTCCGAAATGACAGCATTGGCCGGTCAAACTGCCATCGTTTTTGCACCGAACATGAGCGTTGGCGTGAACGTCACTTTCAAGCTGTTGCAAATGGCGGCCAAGGCCATGCCCACCGGCTACGACATCGAAATCATTGAAGCCCACCACCGCCACAAGGTCGATGCCCCCTCGGGCACGGCGCTGAAGATGGGCGAGGTCATTGCCGAGGCACTGGGCCGTGATTTGAAAGACTGCGCCGTCTATGCCCGCGAGGGTGTTACTGGCGAGCGCGATCCCTCCAGCATTGGCTTTGCCACCATCCGGGGCGGCGACATTGTGGGCGACCACACCGTGCTGTTTGCCGGTACCGGCGAGCGCATCGAGATCACGCACAAATCCAGCAGCCGCACCACCTACGCCCAAGGCAGCTTGCGCGCGGTGCGCTTTGTCTGCACCCAAGGGCAGAGCACCGGCATGTTCGACATGTTCGATGTGCTCGGCTTGAACTGATTGGGCCAGCCTGCGCCATGAACGCACTGCACAGCTTGCGCCAAGGCGATGTGGTGGCGCAAGCTACGGCGGCGCTGCTGCTGCTGATGTCGGTGGCAAGCTGGGTGGTGATTGTTTGGAAGGCGCTGCTGCTGCGCCGCGCCAGTGCCGATGTGGCGCGCTGCACGGCGGCATTTTGGCAGGCACCGTCGATAGGGGTCGCCAGCCAAAATTTACAGTCTTTTGACCGCGAAGCCCTTGTTCTGCCTTTGGTTGTAGCTACAAATTCAGTAGCATTTTTGCAAGCCTCGGCGGGCGCTGGCACCACGCTGGCACAGGCGGGCAGTGCCAGCCAGCAACTGACCCGGGTGCTGCGCGATGCCTTGCACACGGTGCTGGGCCGATTGCAATGGGGCCAAGTGCTGTTGGCGACCGTGGGTTCTACCGCGCCTTTTGTCGGACTGTTGGGCACCGTTTGGGGCATTTACCATGCACTGGCGGCCATTGCGGGCGCGGGCCAAATCAGCATCGACCGCGTGGCTGGCCCGGTTGGGGAGGCGCTCATCATGACCGCCGCTGGCTTGGCGGTGGCGATTCCTGCGGTGTTGGCCTACAACGTTTTTGGCCGCTTGATTGGCCGCATCGAGGCCGATCTGGAGGGCTTTGCCCTCGATTTGCGCGAGTTGCTGCTCGGGGCTGCACCAGCGGCCCGGCCCGATTGAGTTTTTCAGCGCCCGCTATGGCCTTTGGCAGACTCGAACGCACCACCGGGCCGCAGCCCCTGAGCGAGATCAACATGACACCGCTGATTGATGTCATGCTGGTGCTGGTGGTCATTTTTATCCTGACGGCCCCGCTGCTGACCAGTTCCATCCGCCTTGATTTGCCCCGCACCGCAGGCACCACACCCGGCACTGCGCCGCATTCGATCACGGTGGTTTTAGACAAAAACAGCCGCGTTTTGGTCGATGAAGTCCCGTTGTCGCAGCCCGCATTGGCCCAGCGCCTGCAAGCCATTGCCGCCACCCACCCCGACACCGAACTGCAATTGCGCGCCGATGCGGCTGTGCCCTATGGCCGGGTGGTAGAGGTCATGGGGGTCGCGCACCAAGCTGGACTGCACCGCATTGGTTTTGTTGCCGAACCCGTCCAGCCCCCGCGCCCGTAAGCGCGCCAGTGCCTGCACCTAAAATCCCCGGCTACGCAGCGGTTTGCGGCTGCATCTCACCTTTTTTCGGGCACCCATGCAAGACAAATACCAACACACCGAGATCGAGCGCGCAGCGCAGGCCCATTGGACTGCCAGCGATGCCTACCGCGTCACCGAAAACGCTGACAAAAAGAAGTTCTACGCCTGCTCGATGCTGCCCTACCCCAGCGGCAAGCTGCACATGGGCCATGTGCGCAACTACACCATCAACGATATGCTGGCACGCCAGTTGCGCATGAATGGCTACAACGTGCTGATGCCCATGGGTTGGGATGCCTTTGGCTTGCCCGCTGAGAACGCTGCCCTGAAAAACGGCGTACCCCCAGCCCAGTGGACTTACGACAACATCGCCTACATGAAAAAGCAGATGCAGGCGATGGGCTTGGCGATTGATTGGAGCCGCGAAGTTGCCACCTGTGACCCCGACTATTACAAGTGGAACCAGTGGCTGTTTTTGAAGATGCTAGAAAAAGGCATCGCCTACCGCAAAACCCAAGTCGTCAATTGGGACCCGGTCGATCAAACCGTGCTGGCGAATGAACAGGTGATTGACGGCAAGGGCTGGCGCACTGGCGCTGCGGTGGAAAAGCGCGAAATCCCCGGTTATTACCTGAAGATCACCGACTACGCCGAAGAACTGCTGGGCAACGTCGCGGGCGACAAAATGCCCGGCTGGCCCGAGCGTGTCAAGCTGATGCAAGAAAACTGGATTGGCAAAAGCCAAGGCGTGCGCTTTGCCTTTCCGCACAGCATTGCGGACGACGACGGCACGCTGATTGGCGATGGCAAGCTGTATGTGTTCACCACCCGGGCTGACACCATCATGGGCGTGACCTTCTGCGCCGTGGCTCCTGAGCACCCCTTGGCTACGCACGCTGCCCTATCGAATCCGAAGCTGGCCGCCTTTATTGAAGAATGCAAGCGTGGTGGCACCACCGAGGCCGAGCTGGCAACGCAGGAAAAGAAAGGCCAGCCCACGGGCCTGTGCGTGAACCACCCGATCACCGGCGAGGCGGTCGAGGTTTGGGTCGGCAACTACGTGCTGATGGGGTACGGCGACGGCGCTGTGATGGGAGTCCCCGCCCACGACGAGCGCGACTTTGCTTTTGCGTTGCAATACGGTTTAGAGATCAAGCAGGTGGTGCAGGTCGATGGCAAAAGCTTCGATTACCTGCAATGGCAAGACTGGTACGCCGATAAAGAGCAGGGCGTGACGGTCAATTCCGATAGCTTTAGCGGATTGGGCCACAAAGAAGCCGTCCATGCGGTCGCCCATGCGCTTGAAAAATTAGGCCTTGGCGAGAAAAAAACCACTTGGCGTTTGCGCGACTGGGGCGTGAGCCGCCAGCGCTACTGGGGCACGCCGATTCCGATCATCCACTGCGACGAACACGGCGCAGTGCCCGTGCCCGAGAAAGACTTGCCGGTGGTGCTGCCGCAAGACTGCATCCCCGATGGCTCGGGCAACCCGTTGCACAAGCACGAAGGCTTCCACGCTGGTGTGACCTGCCCGGTCTGTGGCAAGGCCGCGCGGCGCGAAACCGACACCATGGACACCTTTGTCGATAGCTCGTGGTACTTCATGCGCTATTGCGACCCGAAAAACAGCACGGCCATGGTGGGGTCGGGCGCTGATTACTGGATGCCGATGGACCAATACATCGGCGGCATTGAACACGCCATTTTGCATTTGCTCTACGCACGCTTTTGGACGAAGGTGATGCGCGACTTGGGGCTGGTCAAGGTCGATGAACCCTTTACCAAGCTGCTCACGCAAGGCATGGTGCTGAACCACATTTACTCGCGCCGCACGGAAAAAGGGGGCAAAGATTACTTCTGGCCGCACGACGTTGAGCATGTGCAAGACGATGCGGGCAAGGTCATCGGTGCCAAGCTGAAAAATGCGGTCGGTGCTTTGCCCGTTGGTACTGCCATCGACTACGAGGGCGTGGGCACCATGTCCAAGTCGAAAAACAACGGTGTCGATCCGCAAGATTTGATCGAAAAGTACGGCGCTGACACCGCGCGTCTGTACACCATGTTCACCGCCCCGCCCGAAGCCACGCTGGAGTGGAACGATGCTGCCGTCGAAGGCAGCTACCGCTTTTTGCGCCGGGTCTGGAATTTTGGGGTCAAAATTTCTGCTATTGATTTAGAAGCAGTCAATGCAAGCGTAGCGGGGGCTAGCAGCCTCAAAGATGTTGAGTTTGGCAAAGAAGCCAAGGCGCTGCGGTTGGGGATTCACACCGTGCTCAAGCAGGTCGATTACGACTACCAACGCATGCAGTACAACACCGTGGTTTCGGGCGCAATGAAGATGATCAACGCGCTGGAAGACTTCAAGGCCCACGACTGCACCGGGGCGCAAGTGGCGCTGATTGAGGGCTTTGGCATTTTGCTGCGCTGCCTGTACCCGGCCACGCCGCACATTGCCCATAGCCTGTGGTCAGAGCTGGGCTACGCCGCGCACTTGGGCGATTTGCTCGATGCACCTTGGCCCAAGGTCGATGCACAGGCACTGGTGCAAGACGAAATCGAACTGATGCTGCAAGTCAATGGCAAGCTGCGCGGCTCGATTTTGGTGCCAGCACAGGCCGATAAGGCCGAAATTGAGCGCGTAGCGCTGGCCAGCGAAGCCTTTGTTAAGCAAGCCGCTGGTGCCTTGCCCAAGAAGGTCATTGTGGTGCCGGGCCGCCTTGTCAACGTGGTGCTTTGAGCATGGCACACCGCCCTGCACTGGTGGGCGCACTGCGCCGACGCACTCTGCTGGCGCTGCTGCCTGCGCCGCTGGTGCTGGCAGCCTGCGGTTTTCGGCTGCGGGGCGTGCCCGAGTTTGCGTTCAAGTCGATCTACATCGCTGCGCCGCCGACCTCACCGTTGGCGCGTGAATTGCAGCGCGTCCTCGAAGGCGCCACCGATGCCCTGCGGGTGTTGCGCGAACCAGCCCAATTGCCCCAAGCTGAGGCGGTTTTTGATTTGCTCTCTGAGCAGCACGAGCGCAGCGTCGTTGGTTTGACGGCATCGGGCCAAGTGCGCGAAATGCAGTTGCGCCTGCGGATGCGCTTCAAGCTGCGCGCGCAAGACGGCCAAGAGCTACTGCCCGAGACCGAGCTGCTGCAAACGCGCGACATCAGCTACAGCGAAACCATCGCCTTGGCGAAAGAGGCCGAAGAAGCCTTGCTCTACCGCAACATGCAAACCGATCTGGTGCAGCAGTTGCTGCGCCGGTTGGCGGCAGTGCGTCGGCAGTAATTTGCACTGCCCATGCACATTGCCCTGAACCAGCTCGCTACGCACCTGCAAAAAGGCCTGCGCCCGCTCTACACCTTGCATGGTGACGAGCCATTGCTCCAGCAAGAGGCGGCAGATGCCATCCGCGCTGCGGCGCGCGCTCAGGGCTACACCGAGCGCACCACCTTTGCCGTCGCCGGTGCCCACTTTGACTGGAGTGCGGTGTTGGCCGCTGGCGGTAGCCTGAGTTTGTTTGCCGACAAGCAGATGCTCGAAATCCGTGTGCCCTCAGGAAAGCCGGGCAAAGACGGCAGCGCCGCACTTCAGCAGATCGCCCAAGCCGCGCCCGGCAACGACAGCACCTTGACGCTGGTGCTGCTGCCGCGTCTGGACAAGGCCACCAAAACCGGGGCTTGGTTTGCTGCGCTCGAAAACAACGGTGCTACGGTGCAAATCGACCCGATTGACCGGGCTGCTTTGCCGCAGTGGATTGCCCAGCGGCTGGCCGTGCAAGGCCAGCGCGTGGTGGCGGGCGAAGAAGGCCAGCGCACCTTGGGGTTCTTTGCCGACCGCGTTGAGGGCAACCTGCTGGCGGCGCACCAAGAAATCCAAAAACTGGCACTTTTGCACCCGCCGGGCGAATTGAGCGCCGCGCAAGTCGAGGCCGCTGTGCTCAACGTGGCGCGCTACGACGTTTTTAAACTGTCCGAGGCCGTACTCGGTGGGCAGGCGCTGCGGGTGCAACGCATGCTCGACGGTTTGCAGGCCGAGGGCGAAGCCGCCGTGCTGGTGCATTGGGCACTGGCCGAAGACATCCGCACCCTCAAACGGGTCAAAGATGCCCTGAATGCCGGTAAACCTTTGCCTGCTGCCTTGCGCGAAAACCGTGTCTGGGGGGCCAAAGAGCGCTTGTACGAGCGCATCGTGCCGCGCTTGTCTGATGCCGAGGCCGCACATTTGTTGCAGTCGGCACACTGGGTCGATGGCATCGTCAAGGGACTCAAAGTACCCGACTGGCCGCAGGATGCTTGGCAGGCCTTGCAGCGGTTGGCGCTGCAACTGTGCCGGGTTGCCATGGCCGGGCGTTGATGTTCGTCTAAGAGTGGCTAACACAACTTATTTTGAGAGGCCGCCTAGCGTTATGCTTCAGCCATCATGGCCCGACGTCCCCTCA
>JAIEMS010000023.1 GCA_019751915.1 Burkholderiaceae bacterium | reverse complement strand
CACCAAGCGTTACTGACATTGGCCGCTGCCATCATCTGCTCTCGGTTCGTGGATAGGTTGTGTTAGCCACTCTAAGGAGCAGCAAAATACCGTCGCCGAAAAAATCCGAAATCTTTCAGCTCCTCGAGAGTGGACAGCGAAAGTACAAGCATATGCCAGTGCCATCGTAGAGTTTATTCGCCAGCGTACCCGCCGTCAAAGGGTGGTCGTTATCGTCGATTCGCTGGAGCGGCTGCGAGGTGTCTCTAACGCAGACCAAGATGCGATGTTTCAGCATGTGGTTACGACGTTTTCAGGAGAATTTGAACGCTTGGGCATTCCAACTGCCAGCGTGGTGTATTCCGTGCCGCCCTACCTAGCACTTTTGGCAGATGTACGTAACTATGTCTCTTGCTACGCGCTGGCATCGGTGCGGGTCTATGGTAAGCCGGTAGCCAATGGACAACCGACTGAGTATCGACGCAAGCCTCGGCCCGAAGGTTTAGAGAAGATGCGTTCTCTTATTGAACGGCGCTACCGGCAATGGAATGAAGTGTTGGCCCCAGCGACATTAGACGCTCTAGCCTTGGCCTCGGGGGGCGATTTGCGCCACTTTATGCAAAGGCTGGTATCGGGCGTGGTGGGGCAAGCACAGTTTGCACTCGATAGGCTGCCTTTGAAAGTGGATGACCCATTGGTTCAACGTATCATTGACGAAAATCGGGGCGAGACTGAACGACTGACGGTAAAAAGCGAATGGCCTTTGCTGGCTGATATTGCATGTACCCACAACGCGATTGCGGCAGACCGTGGGGACTCTTTGCGTGCCTTGGCACGACTGTTTAATACACGGGTTATCTTGAACTACCGCAATGGGGCCGAATGGTTCGATATTCATCCCCTGCTGTGGCCCTTGGTGGATCGATGGAATGAACACACCAATGCCGCTACACCTTGAAGCAGCTTGGCAGTCTTTGCGCTGCAATCTCGAATGGGCACAAGAGTTTGGCCTGATTTTCGTTTTTTGTAGCAATGCACCGGCAAAACAAGCACTGTTTCGGCGAGCTGACGACTTGATGCGGGCACAAGTACGCCATTTTCAACGCCCAGAGGTTCGATATGCCACCGATTTGGCAAAATACCTTTTGCCTGCTGCCATCCATCCTTCGTCGGCTCTCATGCGAATGGGGATGCCTTTATGGCTAGATTTAGACGGCCACCCAGAAACTGAGGACTGGAACCAAGCCCGGCTGGAGTTCCTGTACTGCCTGAATGAGCGCCGTGCGGCCCTTACCAGCGAACACACAAGAACTGTGGTGTTGGTGCTGCCGCAAGATTGGACGAAGCAGGCTGCCGAGGCAGCGCCCGACCTGTGGACCATCCGCCTGCCCTCGGTGTACCTCGATACCCAAGGCACTGCGCTGCCTACCGAACCAGTTGCTGTTGTGCGACCTTCCCCCACCACCGATTTCAAGGCCCCCTCCCAGAAAGAATTGCCCGAAACAGTTCGGCGTTGGCAGGCAAGTCAAAAAGACGGTAAAGCCGAATTGAGCCTGTGGGACAGCACTAGAGCCAGTGATGCAGCATTGGCCGCAGGCCACCCTGATTGGGCTTGGACTATCGCGCAAGAAACCGTTGCACAAGCCCGTTCGTATCTCGCTCAGTTTGGACAAACGCCGCAACACCTGCGCAACCTCTCGGTAGCCATTGAAAAGCTGGGCGAAGTCGCTCAGGCGCTAGGTAAGTTGGATCAAGCCCGGACGGCCTATCTGGAGAGCCAACAGTTGCGCCAAACGTTGATAGCCGACTTTGGCAAAACACCCGAGCACCTGCACGACCTATCGATATTGATGAATAAACTGGGTGATGTTGCCCAAGCACTGGGCCATTTGGACGAAGCCCAGAGAGCCTATCTGGAAAGTCAGCGAATTGACCAAGCACTGATAGAGAACTTTGGCAAAACGCCCGAACGTTTGCGTGATCTCTCAGTATCCATAAATAAACTGGGTGAGGTTGCCCAAGCACTGGGCCATTTGGACGAAGCCCGGAGCGCCTATCGGAAGAGTCAGCAGTTGCACCAAACGTTGATCGACGACTTTGGCAAAACGCCCGAACGTTTGCGTGATCTCTCGGTATCGATTGGCAAACTGGGTGAAGTTGCCCAAGCACTGGGCCATCTGGACGAAGCCCAGAGCGCCTATCTGGAAAGTCAGCGAATTGACCAAGCATTGATGGACGACTTTGGTAAAACGCCCGAACGTTTGCGTGATCTCTCGGTATCGATTGGCAAACTGGGTGAAGTTGCCCAAGCACTGGGCCATTTGGACGAAGCCCAAACTGCCTATCTGGGGAGTCAGCAGTTACGCCAAACGCTGATGGACGACTTTGGCAAAACGCCCGAACGTTTGCGTGATCTCTCGGTATCGAGCACGAAACTGGGTGAAGTTGCCCAAGCACTGGGCCATCTGGACGAAGCTCGGATGGCCTATCTGGAAAGTCAGCGAATTGCCCAAGCACTGATGGAGGACTTTGGCAAAACGCCCGAACGTTTGCGTGATCTCTCGGTATCGATCGCTAAACTGGGTGAAGTTGCCCAAGCACTGGGCCATTTGGACGAAGCCCAAACCGCCTATCGGAAGAGTCAGCAGTTGCACCAAACGTTGATCGACGACTTTGGCAAAACGCCCGAACGCTTACGTGATCTCTCGGTATCGACAGAAAAGCTAGGGGAAGTGGCCCAGATGCTGGGCTATTTGGATGAAGCCCAAGCCGCTTATCTGAAAAGTCAGCAAATCGGGCAAGCATTGATAGACGACTTTGGCAAAACCCCCGAACGCCTGCGCGACCTCTCAGCATCAACAAGTAAGCTAGGAACAGTTGCTGAGGCGTTGGGCAATTGGATTGCGGCCCGGCAGGCATATTCGGCGGCGGTTTCCGTGGCACAAGACTTAATCAACGGTTATGGGGAATCGGTTCCAGCGCTCCAAGCACAGGCCGTTGGGGAGCTTGGACTAGGCGACGTACTCCACCAGCAAGGCGCTTCAGAGGCGGCAGCGGCCCATTTGGGGCGGGCACGCAATTTGTTTCATCGGCTTGCGCTGGCGGTGCCACATGACCCACAGTATGGGCATATTTTGAACCGGCTGGACGGCGTGTCGGATCACGTCGATGCAGGTGCAACAGCAATCACCGCCAACACGAAATAAGATAAAAAAAGCCGCGCAGTCCTTTCAGTACCTGCGCGGCCAGCTACTTTATTTGTAGCAAATTGACTTATTTACTTTTTCTGCGGCGGCAAATCCGTGCAACTGCCGTGCGCCACTTCTGCTGCCATGCCGATGCTTTCGCCCAGCGTCGGGTGCGGGTGGATGGTCTTGCCGATGTCGATGGCATCGGCCCCCATTTCAATCGCCAAGGCAATCTCGCCAACCATGTCGCCCGCGTGGGTGCCGACCATGCCACCGCCCAAAATTCGGCCATGGCCGTGGGCCTCGGGCGAATCGTCAAACAGCAGCTTGGTCACGCCTTCGTCGCGGCCATTGGCAATGGCCCGGCCTGAGGCGCTCCACGGGAATAAGCCTTTTTTGACCTTGATACCTTGCGCCTTGGCTTCGGTTTCGGTCAAGCCGACCCACGCCACTTCGGGGTCGGTGTAGGCCACGCTCGGGATAACGCGGGCATTGAACGCTGCCGAGGCCAGCTCTTTGTTGCCTTGCAGTTCACCGGCAATCACTTCGGCGGCGACGTGCGCTTCGTGCACCGCTTTGTGCGCCAGCATCGGCTGGCCGACGATATCGCCAATGGCAAAAATATGCGGCACATTGGTGCGCATTTGGATATCGACGTTGATAAAACCCCGGTCCGTCACCGCAACACCAGCTTTGTCGGCAGCGATTTTTTTGCCATTGGGCGTGCGCCCCACCGCTTGCAAAACCAAGTCGTAAGTTTGTGGTGCTGGGGCTGTGCCGCCTTCTTCGGCTGGGGCGAACGTGACCTCAATGCCCTCGGGCGTGGCGCGTGCGCCGACCGTCTTGGTTTTGAGCAGGATGTGGTCAAAACGCTTGGCGTTCATTTTTTGCCAGATTTTGACCAAATCCCGGTCAGCGCCTTGCATCAGGCCGTCCATCATTTCGACCACATCCAAGCGCGCACCGAGTGTCGAATACACCGTGCCCATTTCAAGGCCGATGATGCCGCCGCCCAAAATCAGCATGCGTTTGGGCACTTGCGTCAAAGCCAGCGCCCCAGTGGAGTCCACCACGCGCGGATCGTCGGGCATAAACGGCAGGCGCACCGCTTGGCTACCGGCGGCAATGATGGCCTTTTGAAAGGCAATCACTTTTTTGCTGCCGGTTTTGTCTTGCGCTGTGCCGGTGGTCTCTTCGACTTCGAGGTGGTGGCTACCGACAAAAGCGCCGTAGCCCCGCACCACCGTGACTTTGCGCATTTTGGCCATCGCGGCCAAGCCGCCGGTCAGTTTGGTGATGACCTTTTCTTTGTGGCCGCGCAGTTTGTCGATGTCGACGCTCGGCGCACCAAAATCAATGCCCAAATCACCCAAGTGGCTGACTTCGTCCATCACCGCCGCAACGTGCAGCAGCGCTTTGCTGGGGATGCAGCCCACATTCAGGCACACCCCGCCCAGCGTGGCGTAGCGTTCGACGATCACCACCTTCAGCCCCAAGTCGGCGGCGCGAAACGCAGCGCTGTAACCACCGGGGCCACCGCCCAGCACCAAGAGGTCGCAGTCCACATCGACGCTGCCGCTGTAGCTCGAAGCCGGTAGCACTGCCGTCGAAGCGGGTGCAGCAGCAGTTTCGGGCACTTTGGGGGCTGTAGCCGTTGCAGGGCTTGCATTGTTAGCTCCTGAAACAGGAGCAGAGGTCGGTGCAGCCGCAGCCGCCCCCGCCGCCACTTCCAACGTCAGCAGCACCGAGCCTTCGGCCACTTTGTCGCCCAACGCGACTTTTAACGCCTTGACCACGCCGCCGTGGCTGGAGGGAATCTCCATCGAGGCTTTGTCCGACTCGACGGTCACTAGGCTTTGCTCGGGGATGATGGTGTCGCCGGGTTTGACCAGCAATTCGATCACGGCGACTTCGGCAAAGTCACCGATGTCGGGAACTTGAATGTCAATCAGTGCCATTTTTGCCTCCGTCAGAGCAACACCCGGCGGAAGTCGCCGAGGATTTGGCCCAGATACACGTTAAAGCGCGCCGCCGCTGCACCATCAATCACGCGGTGGTCCCACGTCAGCGACAGCGGCAACATCAGGCGCGGCACAAATTGTTTGCCATCCCACACCGGCTCCATTTGGCTCTTGCAGACCCCCAAAATCGCCACTTCCGGGGCATTGATGATCGGCGTAAAGTAGCGCCCGCCAATGCCGCCCAAGCTGGAGATGGTGAAGGTCGCGCCGGTCATTTCTGCCGGGCTGAGTTTGCCGTCGCGGGCTTTTTTCGCCAGTTCGCCCATTTCTTGGCTGATTTGGAAGATGCCTTTTTTGTCGGCATCTTTAATCACCGGCACCATCAAGCCGTTGGGCGTGTCGGCAGCAAAGCCGATGTGCCAATACTGCTTGTAGACCAGCGCGTCGCCGTCGATGGAGCTGTTGAACTCCGGAAACTTCTTCAGCGCTGCCACGCAAGCCTTGATGAGGAAGGCCAGCATTGTTACTTTGGTGCCCGATTTCTCGTTTTCCTTGTTGGTCGAAACGCGGAAGGCTTCCAAGTCGGTGATGTCGGCATCGTCGTGGTTGGTGACGGCCGGAATCATGATGGCGTTGCGCAGCAAGTTGGCACCGCTGATCTTTTTGATCCGGCTCAACTCTTTGCGCTCAATCGGGCCAAACTTGGCAAAGTCCACCTTGGGCCACGGGATCAGGCCCAAGCCTGCGCCATCGTTGGCTGGCGCAGCCGGTTTGGCCGCTTGCTTGGCAGCAATCGCCAAGGTCTGCACGGCACCGGCCATGACGCTTTGGGTAAAGCGTTGCACGTCGTCTTGGGTGATGCGGCTTTTCGGGCCGCTGCCTTTGACTTCGGCCAGCGGCACGCCCAGCTCGCGGGCAAACTTGCGTACCGAGGGCGATGCGTGCGGCAAGGCCGCGCTGGGTGTGCCCGGCTGGTGCGCGGGCAGGGCCGCTGGCGCTGGTGCCAGCGCAGCAACCGGCGCTACAGAATTCGTAGCTGCTGGTGCAGTCTGGGCGCTGGCTACCGCTGGGTTTGGCACCAAATTTGCCGCTGGAGCCGATCCTTCGAGCAATGCCACCAAATCGCCGATATTGACCTTATCGCCAATTTGCACCTTCAGCGCCTTGACCACGCCAGCGGCGGGCGATGGAATCTCCATCGAGGCTTTGTCGGATTCAACGGTGAACAGCGATTGCTCCAGCTTGACGCTGTCGCCGGGCTTGACCAGCAGTTCAATCACCGCCACGTCTTTGAAGTCGCCAATGTCGGGCACGCGCACTTCAATTGGGCCAGAAGCCACGGCAGCGGCGACCGTAGGCGCTTCTGTTTTGATAGCTGCTGGGGCAGGGGCAGCAACGGCTGCTACCGTATTCGGTACTGAATCGGCTGCGCTAGCGGCGTTTTCGGCCACTTCCAGCGTCAGCACCACCGAGCCTTCGCTGACCTTGTCGCCGACCTGCACCCGCAGCGCCTGCACCACACCGGCGTGGCTGGAGGGAATCTCCATCGAGGCTTTGTCGGACTCGACGGTAATCAGCGACTGTTCAGGCTTGACGCTGTCGCCGGGCTTGACCAGCAATTCGATCACGCCCACCTCGTCGAAATCCCCAATATCGGGAACCTTGATTTCTACTAATGCCATGTTGCTCTCCGGTAGGGTTAGGCGTACAACGGATTGACTTTGTCGGCCTGAATGCCGTATTTGGCAATGGCCTCGGCGACACGCTCGCGCGGCACCTCGCCTTGCTCGGCCAGCGCAGTCAGGGCAGCGACGACGATGTAGTGGCGGTTAATCTCAAAGTGTTCGCGCAGCTTGCTGCGGAAGTCACTGCGGCCAAAGCCATCGGTGCCCAGCACCTTGTAGCTGCGCCCCTTGGGGATAAAGGGCCGAATCTGCTCGGCATAGGCCTTGATGTAGTCGGTCGATGCCACCACCGGGCCAGTCGAATCGGCCAATTGCTGCGCCACAAACGGCACGCGCTGGGCCTCCAGCGGGTGCAGCAGGTTAAAGCGTTCCGCGTCTTGACCATCGCGGGTCAGTTCGTTAAAGCTGGGGCAACTCCAAACATCGGCCTGCACCGCCCAATCGACGGCCAGCAACTCTTGTGCGGCAAACGATTCGCGCAAGATCGTGCCCGAACCCAGCAATTGCACACGCGGGCCGGTGGCCCCGGTTGCGCCGGGCTTGCTCAGGTACATGCCCTTGATGATTTGCTCTTCGGTGCCGGGCGTGAGGCCGGGCATGGCGTAGTTCTCGTTCAGCAAGGTCAGGTAATAAAAGACGTTCTCTTGCTTTTCGACCATGCGTTTTAAGCCGTGGTGCAAGATCACCGCCACTTCGTGGGCAAAGGTCGGGTCGTAGCTGACGCAGTTCGGAATGGTGCCGGCCAAAATGTGGCTGTGGCCGTCTTCGTGTTGCAAGCCTTCGCCGTTGAGCGTCGTGCGCCCGGACGTGCCACCGAGCAAAAAGCCGCGCGCTTGCATATCGCCCGCTGCCCAAGCCAAATCGCCAATGCGCTGAAAGCCAAACATCGAGTAATAGACATAAAACGGCACCATGATGCGGTTGCTGGTGCTGTAGCTGGTCGCTGCTGCAATCCAGCTGCTCATGCCCCCGGCTTCGTTGATGCCTTCTTGCAGGATTTGGCCCTGCTTGTCCTCTTTGTAATACATCACCTGGTCTTTATCGACCGGGGTGTAGAGCTGGCCTGCGGGGTTGTAAATGCCCACTTGGCGGAACAAGCCTTCCATGCCAAAGGTGCGGGCCTCATCAACCAAAATCGGCACCACACGCGGGCCAAGGGCTTGGTCGCGCAGCAGTTGCGTCAAAAAGCGCACATAGGCTTGGGTGGTGGAGATTTCGCGGCCTTCGGCGGTGGGTTCGAGTACCGACTTGAAGGTTTCCAATGATGGAACCGTAAAGTGCTCGTCGGCCTTGGTGCGGCGGTGGGGCAAATAGCCGCCCAGCGCCTTGCGCCGCTCGTGCAGGTACTGCATTTCGGGCGTATCGTCGGCGGGCTTGTAAAACGGCAGCTTCGACAATTCGCTGTCAGGGATTGGGATATTGAAGCGGTCACGGAAGATTTTGATGTCTTCGTCGGTCAGCTTTTTGGTCTGGTGGACGTTGTTTTTGCCTTCGCCCGACTTGCCCATGCCAAAACCTTTGACGGTCTTGATCAGCAGCACCGTGGGCTGGCCCTTGGTGTTGACGGCTTGGTGGTAAGCGGCATAGACCTTTTGCGGGTCGTGACCGCCCCGGCGCAGGTTCCAGATGTCGTCGTCGCTCATCTTCGAGACCATCTCGAGCGTGCGCGGATCGCGGCCAAAGAAGTTTTTGCGCACATAAGCGCCGTCGTTGGCTTTGAACGACTGGTAGTCGCCATCGAGCGTGTCCATCATCAGCTTTTTCAAAGCGCCATCTTTGTCGCGTGCCAGCAGCGGATCCCAGTCGCTGCCCCAGAGCAGTTTGATGACGTTCCAGCCCGCGCCCCGGAACTCACCTTCGAGTTCCTGCACAATTTTGCCGTTGCCGCGCACCGGGCCATCGAGGCGTTGCAGGTTGCAATTGACGACAAAAATCAGGTTGTCGAGTTTTTCGCGCGCTGCCAAACCGATCGCGCCCAAGCTCTCGACCTCGTCCATTTCGCCATCGCCGCAGAACACCCAGACTTTGCGGTTTTCGGTGTTGGCAATGCCACGGGCGTGCAGGTACTTCAAAAAGCGCGCTTGGTAAATCGCCATCAGCGGGCCAAGCCCCATCGACACCGTGGGGAACTGCCAAAACTCCGGCATCAGCTTGGGGTGCGGGTAGCTCGACAGCCCTTTGCCATCGACCTCTTGGCGGAAGTTGAGCAATTGTTCCTCGCTCAAACGGCCTTCAAGGTACGCGCGGGCATACACGCCGGGCGAAACGTGGCCCTGAATGTAGAGGCAATCGCCGCCGTGGTTTTGGCTCTCGGCGTGCCAAAAGTGGTTAAACCCGGCACCAAACAAATTCGCCAGCGAAGCAAACGAACCAATGTGGCCGCCCAAGTCGCCGCCATCGGCCGGGTTGTGCCGGTTGGCCTTGACGACCATGGCCATGGCGTTCCAGCGCATATAGGCCCGCAGACGCTCTTCGATTTCGATATTGCCGGGGCAACGCTCTTCGTGGTCAGCCTGAATGGTGTTGACGTAGCCGGTGGTGGCCGAGAACGGCATATCAATGCTGCTCTGGCGGGCGTGCTCTAGCAGCTGCTCTAGCAAGTAGTGGGCCCGCTCGGGGCCTTCGTTCTCAATGACTGCAGACAGCGCCTGCATCCACTCTCGGGTTTCTTGGCTATCGGTGTCTGGGCCGCTGGTGCCGGCCTGTGGATCGGTCTGTGCTGACATGTTTCGTCTCCTATCGGTATGACCACAAATAAGGGTGCGGCTGAAGGCTGCGGCGTGCAGTTTCGCACAAATTTTCTACAATTTCAAATGATGCTTTATATTTTCATAATGCGGTAAATTGCTGCAATGCACACAAATGCCCCTCGGGTAAACCCTCCAAACACACCTACACTCCAAGCCATGTACCGGACTTCTTTCACTGCTGCTGCGCACGCCCACGGCTGGGCGTTGGTGCGCTGGTGGCGCAACCTTTCGCCGGTGCGCCAAGACCGTTTTGCTGCGCTGGCACCGCTGGCAGCGGTGCTGCTGTTCATGGCGGCCATCGTTGCCGCCTTTGGGTATTTGCGGATGGAGGAAGGCGAGCGCGAGCAAGAAGCGCTGCGCCGCGATGTCGAATACGCCCAGCAGCGTGTGCGCCTGCGCCTGCTCGAGCGCCAAGAGCAACTGATGCGCATTGCCCGCGACCTCTCGAACCAAGAGTTAGACACCGTGCAGCTTGTCCAGCGCGCCGAGGGTCTCATCAGCCAGCACCCCGAATTACAGGCCATTACTTGGATCGATGAAAACGGGCAGGTCAAAGCCCGCCACGCATCGCCATCGCTGTCCAGCGAGCAAGTGCGCGCCAGCGGCAAGCCGCTGCCCAGCGGTCTGACGGCTACCACCTTTGCAATCGCCCGAGACTTGCAGCAACCCGTTTATGCCCAGCCCAATGCCAATGCCAATGCCAATGCCAATGCACCAGCGCCTTTGCTTCAGTTGCAGGTGCCAATGAACGTGCAAGGCCGCTTTGGTGGTGTGGTGTTGGGCGAGTACTCGGTCGATAACCTGTTGCGCTACGGCACCCCCACCGAGGTGTTGGCCCGCTATGCCGTCACGTTGCTTGATGCCAACAGCCAAATACTGGCGGGTACGCCTCTGGCACCACGCAATGCATCTTCGCAGTGGCTGGCATGGGCGGTACATGCCAACGAATACGAAATGCCGGTTTCGCCCGTCGGCACTGGCTTGGTGTTGCGCGCACAGGCCTACCGCACTTCGCTGGGCGTGGTCAGCAGCGGGCTTTTTTGGCTGGTGGTGACGCTCAGTGCCATGACCGTTTGGATGCTGATGGCCACTTGGCGGCACACCCGGCGGCGCTTGCAGGCACAGCAGGCATTGGTGACCGAAACCAACTTTCGCCGGGCGATGGAAAACTCAGTGCTTACAGGAATGCGCGCCTTGGATTTGCATGGCCGCATCACCTACGTCAACACCGCCTTTTGCCAAATGACCGGCTGGAGTGAAGCTGAATTGGTCGGCCAAGGCGCGCCGTTCCCTTACTGGCCTGAATCAGACTACGAATACCTCTATGGCAAGCTCAAAGACGAACTGAGCGGTAAAACAGTGACCGGTGGTTTTCAGGTGCGGGTGCAACGCAAAGACGGTTCGTTGTTTGATTCGCGGCTGTATGTGTCGCCATTGATTGATGCCCACGGTCAGCAAACGGGCTGGATGACCTCGATGACCGACATCACCGAGCCTAACCGTGTGCGCGAGCAGCTTTCGGCCTCGCACGAGCGCTTTACCATCGTTCTCGAAGCGCTCGATGCCTCGGTGTCGGTGGCACCGCTGGGCAGCCATGAGTTGCTGTTTGCCAACAAACTCTACCGCCAGTGGTTTGGCTGCCAAACCGAAGGCCATTTGCAACTGGTGGCGCAGGCCGGGGTGTTGCCCTCTAGCAGCGCCAGTGCCAGTCCTGCCGATGGCGAAGATGGCTTGATGGGCTTGCCCACCGATTCCGTGACCAGCGCCCATTCGGAAAATGCTGAAATTTACCTGCCAGATTTGGGCAAATGGCTCGAAGTGCGCTCACGCTACCTGAGCTGGGTCGATGGGCGCTTGGCGCAAATGGTCATTGCCACCGACATCACGCCACGGCGACAAGCCGAGGAGCAATCGGCCCGGCAAACCGAGCGTGCGCAGTCGGTCAGTCGCCTGATCACGATGGGCGAGATGGCCTCCAGCGTGGCCCACGAACTCAACCAACCACTGACCGCCATCAGCAACTATTGCAACGGCATCATCTCGCGCATTCACAGCGGCCAAATCACCCCAGAAACCTTACTGACGGCACTCGAAAAAACCGCGCACCAAGCCCAGCGCGCCGGTCAAATCATCCAGCGCATTCGCGACTTTGTGAAAAAGAGCGAACCCAACCGCCAACTGGCCGACGTTGCCACCATGGTGGCCGAAGCCGTCGAGTTGGCCGGTATTGAACTGCGCCGCCACAACGTGCGCCTGACACACTACGTCGCAGCGCGCCTGCCGCCGGTGATCGCCGATGCCATTTTGATTGAGCAAGTGCTGATTAACCTCATGAAGAACGGCGCTGAATCCATCGCCATGGCACGCCGCCCCCCGTCAGGGCGCAGTGTGGAGTTGCGGGTGGTGCCCAAATTGATCGACGGTCAGTCTGTGGTTGAGTTTTCGGTGCAAGACACCGGCCAAGGCTTGGCCGACGAAGTGCTAGAGCGCTTGTTTGAGGCTTTTTTCTCGACCAAACAAGAAGGCATGGGCATGGGTTTGAACCTGTGCCGCAGCATCGTTGAGTCGCACCAAGGGCGAATGCAGGCACAGAACATCTACAATGGTTTAGAGGTCACAGGGTGCCGGTTTTCATTCTGGCTTCCGCTGACTGCACCTCCCTGTGACACTGCAAATCTTGTAGCAAACGGACACCCCTGAAAGACAATTGCATGAGTTTGATTCCGAAAAAAGGCACTGTTTACGTGGTCGATGATGACGAAGCGGTGCGCGATTCGCTGCAGTGGCTTCTCGAAGGCAAGGACTACCGGGTACGTTGCTTTGATTCGGCAGAATCGTTTCTGGCGCGCTACGACCCGCGCGAAGTGGCCTGCCTGATTGTCGATATTCGCATGGGCGGCATGACGGGCCTAGAACTGCAAGACCGCCTGATTGAACGCAATTCACCGCTGCCTATCGTTTTCATTACCGGCCACGGCGACGTGCCGATGGCCGTCAACACCATGAAGAAGGGTGCGCTGGACTTTATCCAGAAGCCCTTTAACGAGGACGAGTTGGTCAATTTGGTCGAGCGCATGCTCCAGCACGCCCGCGAAGCCTTCACCGGCCACCAGCAAGCGGCCAGCCGCGACGCACTGCTATCAAAATTGACCACCCGCGAAGCCCAAGTGTTAGAGCGCATTGTGGCTGGACGACTGAACAAGCAAATCGCCGACGACCTGAGTATCAGCATCAAAACGGTCGAAGCACACCGCGCCAACATCATGGAAAAGCTCGGTGCCAATACCGTGGCCGATCTGCTGAAAATTGCCCTTGGGCAAAATACCAGCAAAGCCTGATTGCTCCTTTTTTCATAGCTTCTAGCGTACACACCATCAGCGCTAGGGGCTTTTTTTATTGGAAATTTTGCACATGACAGCCCAATTGATCGACGGTAACGCCCTCTCGCGCCAACTGCGAACCGAAGTCGCCCAGCGCGCCGCAGCCCTTCAGACCCGTGGCATCACCCCCGGCTTGGCCGTGGTGCTGGTCGGCGATAACTCGGCCTCTCAAGTCTACGTTCGCAACAAGGTCAAAGCCTGCCAAGACAGCGGCTTGCACTCGGTGCTTGAAAAGTACGATGCCGACATGACCGAAGCGGCGCTGCTGGCCCGGGTCGAGGCCCTGAACAACGACCCCAGCATCCACGGCATCTTGGTGCAACTGCCCTTGCCCAAGCACATTGACGCGCAAAAAGTGATCGAAGCGATCTCGCCCGCCAAAGATGTGGATGGTTTTCACATCGCCAGCGCCGGTGCCCTCATGACGGGCATGCCCGGTTTTTGGCCCTGCACCCCCTATGGCTGCATGAAGATGCTCGAATCCATTGGCTACGACCTGCGCGGCAAGCATGCGGTGGTCATTGGCCGCAGCAACATCGTCGGTAAACCCATGGCGCTGATGCTGCTGGGCCAAAACGCTACCGTCACGGTCTGCCACAGCGCGACACAAAACCTCAAGGCGCAAACGCTGCAAGCCGACGTGATTGTGGCTGCGGTGGGCAAGCGCAATGTGCTTACCGCCGACATGGTCAAACCCGGCGCGGTGGTGCTGGATGTGGGCATGAACCGCAACGACGAAGGCAAACTCTGCGGTGATGTGGACTTTGAGGGTGTCAAAGAAGTGGCAAGCTACATCACGCCCGTGCCCGGCGGCGTTGGCCCCATGACCATCACCATGCTGCTGGTCAACACCTTGGAAGCGGCAGAACGGGCCGCAGGCGTTTGAACTTCACCCGCGCTTGACCTGCTCTTTACACAGGTCGGCCTTGAACCTATGCCCCGCAACGCTATCTAAGCCCGCATGAGCAATCCCCTCCTCGACTTCTCCGCCCTGCCCGCGTTTGACCGCATCACCCCTGCCGATGTGGCCCCTGCCATTGGTCTTTTGCTGGAACGCGCCAACGCAGCCCTTGAGACCGTAGCAGCGCCCGACTTTCCGGCCCGCTGGGAAGATATGGCCCGCGTGCTGGACGTAGCCACCGAGGAGCTGGGGCGCGCTTGGGGTGCGGTCAATCACCTCAACAGTGTTGCCGACACCCCCGAGTTGCGCGCCGCTTACAACGAAGCCCTGCCGCGCGTAACCGAGTTTTGGACCAACCTCGGTGCTGACGAGCGCCTGTATGCCAAATACAAGGCCATGAACCCCGCCCAGCTCAACGATGAGCAGCGCCAAGCGTGGACGAATGCCGTGCGCAACTTTGTGCTCTCAGGGGCCGAGTTGAACGGTGCCGACAAAGAGCGCTTTGCCCAAATCCAAGAGCGCCAAGCCCAGTTGCAGCAAAAGTTTAGCGAAAACGCCCTTGATGCCACCGATGCCTACGCCTACTATGCCAGCGCCGATGAACTCGCTGGTGTACCTGACGACGTGCAGCACACGGCCCGCCAAGCTGCGCAAGCCGAAGGCAAAGAAGGCTACAAACTGACGCTGAAGATGCCGTGCTACCTGCCGGTGATGCAACTGGCCCACAGCAGCGCCCTGCGCGCTACGCTGTACCGCGCCTACGCTACCCGCGCCTCTGACCAAGCCCCGCAAGAGGCACGCCAATTCGACAACACCGCCTTTATCCAAGAAATTTTGGCATTGCGCCAAGAAGAAGCGCATTTGCTCGGTTACGCCAATTTTGGTGAGGTCTCGGTTGTGCCCAAAATGGCGCAATCGGCCACCGAAGTGGTGGCTTTTTTGCGCGATTTGGCCCAGCGCGCCCGTCCCTATGCCGAAAAAGACGTGGCCGATTTGCACGCCTTTGCCGCCGAGCACCTTGGCCTGACCGATCCACAAGCGTGGGATTGGCCCTACGTTGCCGAAAAACTCAAAGAAGCCCGCTACGCCTTCAGCGAACAAGAGTTGCGCCAGTATTTTCCGGCCCCGAAAGTGCTGGCCGGGTTGTTCAAAATCATCGAAACGCTGTTTGAAGTCAGCATCCGTGCCGACCAAGCCCCGGTCTGGAATCCTGCCGTGGAGTTTTACCGCATTGAGCGCGGTGGTGAATTGGTCGGTCAGTTTTACCTCGATTTGCCCGCCCGCACCGGCAAACGCGGCGGCGCTTGGATGGACGATGTGCGCACCCGCTGGTTGCGCCCAGACACGGGCACGCTGCAAACGCCGGTGGCGCATTTGGTGTGCAACTTTGCCAGCGGTGTCGATGGCAAACCGGCACTGCTGACGCACGACGATGTCATTACGCTGTTCCACGAATTCGGTCACGGCCTGCACCATATGCTGACGCAGGTCAACGAGCGCGATGTGTCGGGCATTGGCGGCGTGGAGTGGGACGCGGTAGAGCTGCCCAGCCAGTTTATGGAAAACTTCTGCTGGGAATGGGAGGTGCTCCAGCACATGACTGCCCATGTCGATACCGGCGCACCACTGCCGCGCGCGTTGTTTGACAAAATGATTGCGGCCAAAAACTTCCAAAGTGGTATGCAAACGCTGCGCCAAATTGAGTTTTCGCTGTTTGACATGCTGCTGCACACCGAACACGATCCAGCGCAAGACTTCATGCCGTTGCTCAGTTTGGTACGCGCAGAAGTGGCGGTGCTGCAACCGCCCGCTTTTAGCCGCACCGCCCACACCTTCAGCCATATTTTTGCCGGTGGTTATGCGGCGGGCTACTACAGCTACAAGTGGGCCGAGGTGCTCAGTGCCGACGCTTACGCCGCCTTTGAAGAAACTGCCGCTGCCGATGGCACGCCCAATGCCGAAACAGGTCGCCGCTACCGCCAAGCTATTTTGGAGGCCGGGGGCAGTCGACCGGCCATGGAGTCGTTCAAAGCCTTCCGGGGCCGTGAGCCGAGTTTGGACGCGCTGTTGCGCCACCAAGGAATGGCCTAAGGCAATGCAGGCCTTGCGCCCTTCTTTGACTCTGGCGGCTGTGCTGTGCCTGCTGACAGCGGCAGGCACAGTGCAAGCGCAGCAGGTGTATCGGATTGTCGGCCCGGACGGAAAAATTACCTTTTCTGACCGGGCACCGAGCAACGCTGCCGCCGCTGCTACCACAGAGCGCCCCAGCACCGGGTCAGAAAATACCGATACCGGGTTGCCCTACGGCTTGCGTCAGATTGCTGCGCGCTTTCCGGTCACCCTCTATACCGGGGCCGATTGCGCGCCGTGCGCCAACGCGCGCAGCCTGCTGACCCAGCGCGGGGTGCCGTTTACCGAGCGCACCGTCAGCAGCAGCGAAGACATCGAAGCACTGCGGCGCTTGAGTGCCAACACCAGCCTGCCCTTTGGCACCATCGGGGCGCAACAATTGCAGGGGTTTTCCGACAGCGAATGGACGCAGTACCTCGACGCAGCAGGCTACCCCAAGCAGTCGCAGTTGCCTAGCAACTACCGCCGCCCACCGGCCACCCCGTTGGCTCCCACCCAACGTACCGAACCCCCGACCGAGCGCCAAGGAAACCGCCCTGCCAGCGCGCCAGTACCTCCCCGCACCGATGATCTGCCTACCGCGCCGCGTGGCGCTGTGCCAAGCAACCCCGCAGGCATTCGGTTCTGAGGCTATTTGACATCCTCCCCGCCCTAAAGGGCTTGTCTTTACTGCATCTCAGCCCTTAGTACGTGTCAGCACCGACAGACAAACAGTGCTCAAAAGCGTATTGTGCAGATGATGTATGTCAGGTTGAATGGCTTTTTTAGTTCAGTCGACAACACAACCAAGGAGCGAAAGATGAATGAAAAAGATGCAAGTTCTACGGGCAAGTGTCCCGTCATGCACGGGGGTGCCACGTCGGCCAGTACGTCGAATGCAGCGTGGTGGCCCAAGGCTCTGAACCTCGACATTCTGCACCAGCACGACAGCAAAACCAATCCGCTGGGGCCTGATTTCAACTATCGCGCAGAGGTAAAGAAGCTGGATGCCGAAGCACTGAAAAAAGACCTCAAAGCCTTGATGACCGATAGCCAAGATTGGTGGCCGGCCGATTGGGGCCACTATGGTGGCTTGATGATTCGCATGGCATGGCACTCTGCGGGCACTTACCGCATCGCGGACGGTCGTGGCGGTGCTGGCACGGGCAATCAGCGTTTTGCCCCGCTGAACTCTTGGCCCGACAACACCAATCTTGACAAAGCACGCCGCCTGCTGTGGCCGATCAAGAAAAAATACGGCAACCAACTGAGCTGGGCTGACCTGATCGTCCTCGCGGGCAACATGGCCTATGAATCGATGGGCTTGAAAACCTTCGGCTTTGCCTTTGGTCGGGAAGACATCTGGCACCCTGAAAAAGACATTTATTGGGGTGCAGAAAAAGAATGGCTTGCTCCCAGCGGGAGCGCCAACAGCCGTTATTCTGGTGAACGCGACCTCGAAAATCCCCTTGCCGCCGTCATGATGGGGCTGATATATGTCAACCCGGAAGGCGTGGATGGTAAGCCTGATCCGCTCAAAACCGCCCACGATGTGCGCGTGACCTTTGCCCGCATGGCGATGAACGATGAAGAAACCGTGGCATTGACCGCCGGTGGTCACACTGTAGGCAAGGCACATGGCAATGGCAGCGCAGCCAACCTAGGGCCTGCCCCCGAAGCGGCTGAGTTGCAAGAGCAAGGCTTGGGCTGGAACAACCACACCAGCCGTGGTGTAGGACGCGACACCGTAACCAGCGGACTTGAAGGCGCTTGGACGACCCATCCCACCCAATGGGATAACGGCTACTTCGCCATGCTGCTGAACCACGATTGGGAACTCAAAAAAAGCCCGGCGGGTGCGTGGCAGTGGGAGCCAATCCATATCAAGGAAGAAGATAAGCCGCACGGTGTCGAAGATGCCTCCATCCGTTACAACCCGATCATGACCGATGCCGACATGGCCCTGAAAATGGACCCGGAGTATCGAAAAATTGCAGAGCGTTTCTACAAAGACCCCGACTACTTCACCGAAGTATTCGCTCGCGCTTGGTTCAAACTGACCCACCGCGACATGGGGCCAAAAAACCGCTACATCGGCCAAGATGTTCCCAAAGAAGACCTGATTTGGCAAGACCCGGTGCCCGCAGGCCGCAAAGGCTACGACGTTGCCGCTGTCAAGGCTAAGATTGCGGCCAGTGGCTTGTCGGTGGGAGAAATGGTGTCTACGGCTTGGGACAGCGCCCGCACCTTCCGAGGTTCAGACAAACGCGGTGGAGCCAACGGCGCACGCATTCGCCTTGCACCGCAAAGGGACTGGGAGGGCAATGAGCCAGCGCGCTTGGCCAAGGTGTTGGCTGTCCTAGAAAGCATTGCGTCGCAAACAGGGGCCAGCGTGGCCGATGTGATTGTGCTCGCTGGGAATGTGGGCATTGAGCAAGCAGCCAAGGCTGCGGGTGTTGACGTGACGGTACCTTTTACTTCTGGCCGTGGCGATGCCTCCTTGGCGCAGACCGATGTGGAGTCTTTCGATGTGCTGGAACCCGTGGCTGATGGCTTTCGCAACTGGATGAAGAAAGACTGCGTTGTCAGCGCCGAAGAACTGATGCTTGACCGCACGCAATTGCTAGGATTGAGCGCCCCTGAAATGACCGTTCTTGTTGGCGGTATGCGCGTACTAGGCACCAATTACGGTGGCACCCCCCATGGTGTGTTCACGGATCGTGTCGGTGCATTGACGAATGACTTTTTCGTCAATCTGGTTGATATGGCCTATATCTGGAAGCCTGTTGGCAAAAACCTGTACGAAATCTGCCATCGCAAGACGGGTGCCGTCCAATGGAGCGCAACCCGCGTCGATTTGGTTTTTGGTTCCAATGCGGTGCTGCGCGCCTATGCTGAGGTCTATGCACAAGATGACAATCACGAGAAATTTGTGAAAGATTTTGTGGCCGCTTGGAGCAAGGTTATGAACGCTGACCGCTTTGATCTCACAGATGCACCAGACTAACCTTTAACCCGCAGTCGTGCAAAAGCAATGCCGGAGACCATCGGGCAATGGGCCATCTGAGGCCCCCCCAACGCGCCTGAAGATAGTGCCAAGGCTGGGGACTCGCCAGACCCTGCCGTGAACGATGGGGCTTGCGCTCGCAGCTGGGTCAGGGCGGTTATGGCAGCCTTCAGTAGGTCAGGGTTTCAACCCCATGCGCCGTACCGAGCAAACACACCGTGGCCTTTTGGTGGGCAAAAATGCCCACAGTCACCACGCCGGGCCACTGGTTGATGGCCGACTCCAGCGCCAGCGGGTCGGTGATGGTTAAGCCGGTCACATCCAAAATGTGCTGCCCGTTGTCGGTGACCAACGGTTGGCCGTCTTGGAGCCGCAGTGTGGCTTGACCACCCAAGGCGGCAAAACGACGGGCAATGTGCTGCGCCGCCATCGGAATGACTTCTACCGGCAGCGGAAAGCGCCCCAGCGTCGCGACGCGCTTGGACTCATCGGCAATGCAAACAAAGCGCTGCGCCAACGATGCCACGATTTTTTCACGCGTCAGTGCCGCGCCGCCCCCCTTGACCATGTGGCCGCTGCCATCAATTTCATCGGCCCCATCGACATACACCGACAATTGTTCGACCTCGTTGGCATCGAGCACTGTGATGCCCAAGGCTTGCAAGCGCTGTGTGCTGGCAACCGAGCTGGACACCGCTGCACGAATTTGGTCTTTGATGCCTGCCAGCGCATCAATGAACTTATTGACCGTCGAGCCAGTGCCCACGCCCACAATGTCGCCGGGCACGATGTAACGCAGCGCGGCTTGGCCGACCAGGGTTTTGAGTTCGTCTTGGGTCAGGGGTGAAGGGGTTGTCATCTGCTGATTTTGGGTTAAAAAAGGCCTGCAGCGCAGGCCAGACAAGCGCAGAGCGCTATGATTTTTACATTCCTGAGTAGTTCGGGCCACCGCCGCCTTCGGGCGTGACCCAGACGATATTTTGCGTCGGGTCTTTGATGTCGCAGGTTTTGCAATGCACGCAGTTTTGCGCGTTGATTTGCAGGCGCTGGGCACTGCCACCCTTGGCCTCGTCGGGCACGAACTCGTACACCCCGGCAGGGCAGTAGCGCGTTTCGGGGCCAGCATATTTGGCAAGGTTGATACCCACGGGCACCGAGGCATCCTTGAGCGTCAAATGGGCCGGTTGGTTTTCAGCGTGGTTGGTGTTGCTGATAAACACACTAGAGAGGCGGTCAAAGGTCAGCTTGCCATCGGGCTTGGGATAGTCGATCGGCTTGCACTGGGCTGCGGGCTTGAGGTAGGCGTGGTCGGGCTTGTCGCGGTGCAGCGTCCACGGAACGTTGCCCTTGAAGACAAACTGCTCAATGCCGTTCATCAGCGTTGCAGTGGTCAGGCCCTTCTTGAACCACGCCTTGAAGTTGCGCGCCTTGTTCAATTCGGTAAACAGCCAGCTGTTTTCAAACGCCTTGGGGTAGGCGCTCAGTTCGTCGTGCTGGCGACCTGCCACCAGTGCATCGTAGGCGGCTTCGGCGGCCAGCATGCCGGTCTTGATAGCGGCATGGCTGCCCTTGATGCGGCTGACGTTCAAATAACCCGCATCGCAACCGACCAACGCACCACCGGGGAACACCGTTTTAGGCAAGGCCAACAAGCCACCCGCAGTGATAGCCCGCGCACCGTAACCAATGCGCTTGGCAGGTTTGATGCCCTTGGATTCGTCGCCTTCGAGGTAGTAGCGGATATTGGCGTGGGTCTTCCAGCGCTGGAATTCTTCAAACGGGCTGAGGTACGGATTGCTGTAGTCCAGCCCAGTGATAAAGCCCAGCGTGACCTTGTTGTCTTCCATGTGGTACAGAAACGAGCCGCCGTAGGTGTCGCAATCCATCGGCCAGCCTGCGGTGTGCATGACAAAACCGGGTTGGTGGCGGGCCGGGTCAATCTCCCACAGCTCCTTGATGCCAATGCCGTAGGTTTGCGGGTCAGCACCTTCGTCAAGGCGGAATTTAGCAATCACCTGTTTGCCCAAATGTCCGCGCGCGCCTTCGGCAAAAACCGTGTATTTGGCGTGCAACTCCATGCCCAATTGAAAGTCGCCGGTAGGCTCGCCCTCTTTGTCTATCCCCATGTTGCCAGTCGCAACGCCCTTGACCGAGCCGTCCTCGTTGTAGAGCACCTCGGCGGCGGCAAAGCCGGGGAAAATCTCGACCCCCAGATTTTCGGCCTGTTGGCCCAACCAGCGCGTCACATTGCCCAAGCTGACGATGTAATTGCCGTGGTTTTGAAAGCAACCGGGCAGCAAAAAGTTCGGGGTGCGAAACCCTGATTTTTCGCCCAAAAACACCATCGCATCGTCGGTGACGGGCTGGTTCAGCGGAGCACCCAGCTCCTGCCAATTGGGGAACAGTTCGGTCAGCGCCTTGGGGTCCATGATGGCCCCCGAGAGGATGTGCGCGCCGGGCTCAGAGCCTTTTTCGAGTACCACGACAGAAACGTCTTGGCCTTTCTCGGCAGCCAGTTGTTTGAGCCGAATGGCCGTGGACAGCCCCGCAGGGCCACCACCGACCACGACCACGTCGTACTCCATGGCTTCGCGCGGGCCGTGCTGGGCCAGAATTTCTTGATTTGTCATCGGGGATCTCGCTGGATAATGGAATTGCAAAATTCAGGCGGCCTTGGTTTTTTGCCACGGTTCGGCTGTGACGCTCACGTAAGGCCAGTGAAAGATTTTATGCGCCGCCGTCGCCCTGTTGGGCTTGGTGCGTATTTGTACCGCTTTGAGCACGTCGCCTTGGTGACGGCTGCCCTGAGGCACCTGATGGCAAAGTTTGCCCAGCGCCATCGCGCCAACTTTTGGCGCTGATGATTTTGTAATATGAAACACCATTCCCATGAAAATCGAGCTTCCCGAAAACAAAAAACTGGTGCATGAGCTGCGCTTTCCGGTGCGCTGGGGCGATATGGATGCCTTGGGCCATGTCAATAACGCGGTTTATTTTCGCTACCTTGAAATGGCCCGTGTGGACTGGCTGGCCTCGGTCGGCTGCAAGCCCGATCCGAGCGGCCAAGGCCCGGTCATCGTCAATGCGTTTTGCAATTTTTACAAGCAACTCGAATACCCGGCACAGGTGCTGCTGAAGTTTTACGTCAGCGATCCGGGGCGCACCACCTTTGAAACTTGGAGCACGATGGAGCGACAAGACCAGCCCGGCATCGTTTGCGCCGCTGGCGGAGCCACCACGATTTGGGTTGATTTTGCACAGCAAAAAGCCGTGGCCCTGCCCGAGTGGCTTCGCAGCATCGTTACGCCCTGATTTTGCAATGAAATAAGCATCTAGCGCTTGTGTGGCAAGCATTGGATGCTTCTAAATGGATAGCGTTTATTTTTGCTTTGGCACCCGGCCCATCAGGTAAAACTCTGGGTTGGGCTGCATGCCGGCAAAGCTCGCCATTCGGTTCGAGAGGCCAAAAAACGCTGTGATGGCGGCAATATCCCAAATGTCCTCATCGTCAAAGCCGTGGGCGTGCAGGGCCTCAAAATCTGCGTCTTCAATGGCGTGGGCCTGCTGGGAAACTTTCATAGCAAAGTCCAGCATGGCCCGCTGGCGTGCGCTGATGTCGGCCTTGCGGTAGTTCACGGCCACTTGGTCAGCGACAAAAGGTTTCTTTTCGTAGATCCGCAAAATGGCACCGTGGGCCACCACGCAGTACAGGCACTGGTTGGCCGCGCTGGTGGCGGTGACGATCATTTCGCGCTCACCTTTGCTCAAACTGCCCTCTTCTTTGAGCATCAAGGCATCGTGGTAAGCAAAAAAGGCCCGCCACTCGGCTGGACGACGGGCAAACGCCAAAAACACGTTCGGGATAAAACCGGCCTTGGCTTGTACTTCCAGCACTTTGTCCCGAATATCGGCAGGCAGGTCGTTGAGGTCGGGAAAGGGGTAGCGGTTGCTCATGGTTTGATCCTTGGTACGGGGGTTTGTTTCTGCCAAGAATCATAAGTTGACATCCTCCCCGCCATAAACGACGGGGATTCCCTCTACAGGACGGTCATGCCCGACCGCATCGGCTTGCGCCGACTTATTCAGTAAGATACCTACCTTTCGGATTCCACTGATGGACGGCAAATTACCGGAGATTTCTGTGCTGGATTCCAAGTGCCTAATGGCGGGGAAATTTAGAATCTTATCCGCACTGGTAAAAATTTTAGCACCATGGAACGGCTATGCCGTTCGCGCTCTCAACCACGGGCTAAACCCCGAGGCTTCCCGCGCACTTGGTGAGCGATGATGCTCGTTTTTTTCGGAGATCAACCCATGGATGCACACCAACAAGCACAGTTTGACCAAGGCTTGGCAACTCGTAAAGAAGTGATGGGCGAAGACTTCGTTGCCCGTGCCTTTGCTGGAATGACCGAATTCACCCAACCGATTCAAGAGCACATCACCCGCGCCGCTTGGGGCGATGTGTGGCAACGCGAAGGCCTAGACCGCAAAACGCGCAGTCTGGTGACGGTTGCCATGCTGACCGCACTGGGGCGCTCGCAAGAACTCAAGGGCCATGTGCGTGGCGCGATCCGCAACGGTGCCAGCGTGACCGAGATTCAAGAGGTGTTGCTGCATGCAGCCGTCTATTGCGGCGTTCCTACGGCAGTAGATGGTTTTCGCGCTGCAGCCGAGGTGGTCAATACACCCGCACCCACCGTGCCAGTACCACCGGCGGCGTAAGGCGCGCTCAACCCGTGATCAGCTTGTGGGCTAAATCGACCGATGTGGACGCGCCATACTTTCGCATCAGCCGAGCGCGGTAAATCTCGACCGTGCGGTGGCTGATCTCCAAGGCTTTTCCGATTTCTTTCGAGGTCAAGCCTTCGAGCAGTCGCGCGGCCACCTCGCGTTCGCGGCCTGTCAAATCGACCTTGACCGACCGCTGGGCGCTCAGGTCTTTGAAGCTCCAAATGCCCGATTCATGCGGTGCCTCGCGGTTGATGGCCCGGCCCGAGACATGGCACCAAAACATCTCGCCGTTGGCACGCTTCATGATCCGATCGTCTGAGTAGTAACCCCGTGCGTTCAAAATCGGGGCCATGCGTGCGCCCAAGCGTTCGTACTCGCCAGCGCTGGGGTAGAGGAGCTGAAACGATTGACCGATCAGCACCTCACGCGAGGCCGCGAACATTTCACAAACTTGGCGATTGCAATCGACCATCGTGCGATGACGCGACAACACCAAGCCCACGGGGGCCATATCAAATGCCAGTTTGTAATCCACATCCATACGGCTATCGGTGCAAACCTCTAGGGAACACTACTTACCAAATTACGTAGTATCTTAACGGTACTAAATTTTCAAGGAGCCTGTTTTGAATAAAGTCTTTCCCTCCGCAGCCGAGGCCCTGCGGGGCGTGGTTGCCGACGGCCAACTTTTGGCTGTGGGTGGTTTCGGCTTGTGTGGTATTCCCGAGGCCCTGATTGATGCCCTGCGCGATTCAGGTGTCAAAGACCTCACTGTGATCTCCAACAACGCCGGGGTCGATGGCTTTGGTTTGGGCAAACTGCTCGAAACCCGCCAAATCAAAAAGATGATCTCGTCTTACGTGGGCGAGAACAAAGAGTTTGAGCGCCAATACTTGGCTGGCGAACTGGAGTTGGAGTTCACGCCCCAAGGCACACTGGCCGAAAAGCTGCGTGCCGGTGGTGCGGGCATTCCGGCCTTTTTTACCAAAACCGGCGTTGGCACCCTCGTTGCTGAAGGCAAAGAACTGCGCGACTTTGATGGCGAAACCTACGTCATGGAGCGCTCATTGATGCCCGAGGTGGCCCTGATCAAGGCCGATGTGGCCGACGAATCGGGCAACCTGCGCTTTAACCTGACAGCCCGCAACTTCAACCCCGCAGCCGCTACTGCGGGCAAAATTTGCATCGTTGAAGTCGAGCGCATCGTTGCTACGGGTGAGATTGCCCCGGACGATGTTCACCTGCCGGGTATTTACGTACACCGCATTGTGTGCAACCCGACCCCTGAAAAGCGCATCGAAAAACGCACTCTGCGTGAACGGAAATAAGGACACATCATGGCCTGGACTCAAGACCAAATGGCCGCGCGCGCGGCACAAGAATTACAAGACGGCTTTTACGTCAACCTTGGCATTGGCATCCCAACGCTGGTGGCAAACCATGTCCCCAACGACATCGAGGTTTGGTTGCAAAGCGAAAACGGCATGCTGGGCATTGGCCCGTTCCCGTACGAAGACGAGGTCGATGCCGACCTGATTAATGCCGGCAAGCAGACCGTGACCACCATGAAGGGTTCGTCGATTTTTGGTAGCGATCAATCGTTTGCCATGATCCGTGGCGGCAAAATCAACTTGTCGATTTTGGGTGCGATGCAGGTCAGCGAAAAGGGCGATCTGGCCAACTGGATGATCCCCGGCAAAATGGTCAAAGGCATGGGCGGCGCAATGGACTTGGTGGCCGGTGTCAAGCGCGTGATTGTGCTCATGGAGCATGTAGCGCGTAAAAAAGACGGCACCGAAGACCTGAAAATTTTGCCCCACTGCACTTTGCCACTGACCGGCGTGAGCGTGGTCAATCGTATCATTACCGACTTGGCGGTCATGGACGTTACGCCCGAAGGACTCAAGGTGGTCGAGCTGGCCCCAGAGGTCACGTTGGAAGTGCTGCAAGCGAAAACCGGCGTACCATTGCTGTCGTAAAAATTCTAATTTTTGCGCCAATTTCGTTTTTTGCGTCAATTCTGTGTATATAATCTAAGGATTGTTCCTCGATAGCTCAGTCGGTAGAGCGCCGGACTGTTAATCCGTAGGTCCCTGGTTCGAGCCCAGGTCGAGGAGCCACATTTTAGCCGCAAGGCACAAAAAGCCCACCCCACAAAGGTGGGCTTTTTCGTTATGGCAACTGTTTCAGGAGGTCAAAAACAATGGCGATCCACTCCATTTTGAAAATGGGCGATCCGCGCCTGCTGCGCTTGGCCCAGCCCATCACCGAATTCGGCACTGCTGGGTTGCACCAACAAGTGCAAGACCTCTGGGACACCATGCAAGCGGCCAGTGGTGCTGGGCTGGCTGCACCGCAAATTGGCATCGATTTACAACTGGTGGTTTTTGGCTCTGAAGATCGCAATCTGCGTTACCCAGATCGCCCCTTGGTGCCGCCCACGGTGCTGATCAACCCCACCATCACCCCGCTGGGCGACAGCGAAGAAGAGGACTGGGAGGGCTGTCTTTCGGTGCCGGGTCTGCGGGCCAAAGTGCCGCGCTGGTCACGCATTCGCTACCAAGGTTTTGATGTGTACGGTGCCCCGATAGACCGCAGCGTCGATGGCTTTCATGCGCGGGTGGTGCAACACGAGTGCGACCACCTGTGGGGCACGTTGTACCCGATGCGGGTGCGCGACTTCAGGCAGTTTGGCTATGTCGATGCCATGCTGTAAGAGGCGCTAACATCGTGGAATGAACGATTTTGCCCACGATGTTTCCACCCGCCTTATTCACCACGACTACACTCCGCCTGCCGGTTTTGTAGCGCCGGCACCCGGTGTCCATAAGGCATCGACGGTAATTTTCCCGAATGTCGAGGCCGTTCGCAGCCGCGAATGGAAAGACAAAAGCGGTTACACCTACGGTCTGCACGGCACCCCGACGACTTTTATTTTGGAAGAACGTCTTTGCGCCCTCGAAGGCGGTTTGCAGTGCGTTTTGGTGCCCAGTGGCTTGGCGGCCATTGCCAATGTGTCGCTGGCTTTGCTCAAAACGGGCGACGAAGTTTTGATTCCTGACAACGCTTACGGCCCCAACAGGTCGATGGCCGAGGCCACGCTGGCGCAGTTTGGCATTCGCCACGCACTGTACGACGCACTCGACCCGGCGGATTTAGCGGCCAAAATTTCGCCCGCTACCCGGCTGGTGTGGCTCGAAGCACCCGGTTCGGTGACGATGGAGTTCCCGAATCTGCCCGAGATGGTGCGCTTGTGCAAAGCGCGTGGCATCGTCACCGCGCTAGACAACACTTGGGGCGCAGGTTTGGCCTTTGCACCTTTTGATCTGGAAGGCGACGGCAGCGGCAGCTTGGCGGTAGACATCTCGGCCCATGCCCTGACCAAGTACCCCAGCGGCGGCGGCGATGTGCTGATGGGCAGCATCATTACCCGCGATCCCGCCTTGCACCTGAAGATCAAACTGCTGCATATGCACTTGGGCTTGGGTGTTGGAGCCAACGATGTCGAGGCAGTGCTGCGCTCCCTGCCCAGCATCAGCCTGCGTTACCGCGCCCACGATGTAGCGGCCAGAACCTTGGCCCGCTGGATGCAGCAGCAGCCCGCTGTAGCGCAGGTGCTGCACCCGGCGCTGCCAGAGTCACCCGGTCACCAGCATTGGCAAGCGCTGTGTGGCGCTGTCGGCGGGGGGGATGGGGGCGCAGCAGGCTTGTTCAGCGTGGTCATGGCCGCCCGGTACAGCCAACAACAAGTCGATGCCTTTTGCGATGGTTTGCAGTGGTTCAAGATTGGCTATAGCTGGGGAGGGCCTATGAGTTTGGTGATGCCCTACCAAATCGCTAGCATGCGCACCCGCCCAGCAAACCACCTTGCACCCGGAATTTTGGTGCGATTTTCGATCGGGTTGGAAGCCGTGCAGGATTTACAACACGACTTGCAGCAGTCAATGCACCGCGCCTTTGGCAGCACTTGAAGCTGCGAGCGCTCAGGCCTTGCCCGTAGAGCCGTAACCGCCCTCACCGCGCAGTGAGGCCGGAAACTCTTGCACTACGTTAAATTGTGCTTGCACCACGGGAACGATGACCAGTTGGGCCAAACGCTCCATTGGCTCAAGGGTAAAGGGCTGTGGGCTGCGGTTCCACGCGCTGACCATCAACTGGCCTTGGTAATCGCTGTCGATTAAACCGACCAAATTACCCAGTACGATGCCATGCTTGTGACCCAAACCCGAGCGCGGCAGGATCATGGCGGCGTAGCCGGGGTCTTTGAGGTAAATGGCAATGCCTGTGGGCACCAGCTCCCAGGCGTTGGGAGCCAAAGTCAGTGGGGCATCTAGACAAGCGCGCAGATCCAGCCCTGCACTGCCGGGGGTGGCGTAGGCGGGTAACTGATGGGCCATCCGGGGATCGATGATTTTGATGTCGATTTGCATAAATATTTCTTTTTGGTTGGTTTTAGGCCTTCTGGCGTGGCAAGCGCAGAGCGATTTCAGCGACCAATTGCTGGGCCAGCAGGCGCTTGGAGGCGCGTGGGAGTTCGTGGTGCCCGTCGGCATCTACCAGTAACAGGGCATTGTCATCTTGACCAAAGGTTGCAGGGCCGATGTTGCCCACCAGCAGCGGTACGCCCTTTCGCAGGCGTTTGGCGCTGGCGTGTTGCAGCAAATCGTGGCTTTCGGCGGCAAAGCCGACACAAAACAAGTCGCCCACCAACGCGTGGTTCGATTGCGCCACGGTTGCCAGAATGTCGGGGTTTTCAACAAAGTTCAGCACCGGCGGCAGGCCAGAGCCGTCTTTTTTGATTTTCTGCTCCGATGGCATCGCTGGCCGCCAGTCGGCCACTGCTGCAGTTGCTATAAATATAGTAGCTGCTTGTGCTTGTGGAACAACGGCCTCCAGCATATTTTGTGCAGATTTAACATCAATTCGGCGCACACCACGCGGTGTGGGCAAATGCACCGGCCCGGCCACCAGCGTGACCTCTGCCCCGGCTTCGCGGGCAGCTCTGGCAATGGCAAAACCCATCTTGCCGCTGGAATGGTTGGTAATGCCACGCACGGGGTCAATTGCCTCAAAGGTCGGGCCAGCGGTAATGAGGACCTTTTGGCCGGCCAGCATCTTGGGGGTAAAAAAGGCAATCAGCTCTTGGAGCAGTTCTGCCGGTTCGAGCATACGCCCGTCGCCGGTTTCACCACAAGCCTGATCGCCGTGGCCTACCCCTAGCACCACCGCACCATCTTGGGCGACCTGCGCTACGTTGCGTTGGGTGGCGGAGTGGGCCCACATCTGACGGTTCATGGCGGGCGCTAGCAGCAAGGGCACTTGTTCTTGTGGACGTGCCAAGCAAAGCAAACTGAGCAACTCATCGGCTCGGCCCTGTGCTAAACGGGCAATAAAGTCGGCACTGCAAGGGGCGATCAAAATCGCATCGGCCTCGCGGCTGAGGTTGATGTGCGGCATATTGTTGGCTTCGCGGGCATCCCACTGCGAACCATGCACGGGCCGCCCCGACAACGCCTGCATCGTCACTGGGGTGATGAACTGCCCTGCGGCCTCGGTCATTACTACCTGCACGGTGGCACCTTCTCTGATGAGTAAACGGCACAGTTCAGCTGCTTTGTAACAAGCAACGCCTCCACTGAGACCCAAAACAATATGTTTACCAGCAAGCTCTTGCATATTTCTTTATGTTTCTTCTGTAGACAAACGAACCTGACGCGACCAGACATCACCAGTGCTGACATCAAAAATGATTTGCCGATGGCCGATACCGAACAAACTCTCTGAAACGATAGGTATTCCCCGATCGCGCAGCAAGGCCCGTGCTGCTTCACCATTTCTTTGGCCGATTTGCATACTTCCAGCACTGCGATGCCCCGGAAACATATTGCCACCGCCAAAAATTTTTCCTTGGCACTGCGCTGGCGAGACACCCACTTGGGCCAGTTCACCCAGCATTAACAGCAAGGCCTCGTCGCCATAGCGGGCATCGAGATGCCGAATTGGCTCCGTCGTATAAGTACGTTTTGGGAGTAAAAAATGGGACATTGCCCCAATGCGTTTGATCGGATCCCATAGGGTAATCGAAACACAAGATCCTAGCATGGTGCGTATTTGAAAATCGGCATTACCGACAAAATACTCGCCAGGCTGTAAAAAAATATCGACTAAATGGCTTAGTTGCACCATTTCACAAAATTTTGTGATAAATAGATGGTGCCAAATGTTTGACTGCTCTTGTTAGGTCATTCAAATTTTCTGAATGGCCGATCAGAAAGTGCCCGCCCGGTTTTATAGTAGAAATAACCCGAGAAATAACTCCGCGCTTTGTCTCATCACTAAAATAAATCATTACGTTGCGTAAAAATACGATATCAAATAACCCTAATTCTGGAAATGCTGCATTCAGATTTATTTGTCTAAAATTAACTTTGCTACGCAATGTGCGATTAATGAGTATGGTTCCTTCGTACTCTTCAGTGCCCCGTAGGCAAAATCTTTGTAAGTAATTATATGGAATATTACGCGCACGCTCCATGGAATAATGTGCCCGCTTGGCCCCTTGAAGAACGCGGCTGCTAATGTCAGAGCCAACGACCTCCCAATTTCCATAACCATCCAAGCAATCTGCCAACACCATAGCAATGCTATAAGCTTCTTCACCGCTGGAACTGGCCGCACTCCATACCCTGAAAACTTGGTTGCGACTACGTGCTCCTAGTGCTTGTTCTCGCAAAAAATCGAAGTGTTTAGACTCTCTGAAAAAATAGGTTTCGTTGGTTGTGAGTAAGTCAACTGCAATTTGAATTTCGGCAGAGGCAGATGGGCCTTTTAGTAATTTAAAATAGGCACCATAGCTTTTCAACCCATAAAAGTCCAAGCGTTTTATGAGCCTGCCACTTACCAGTGCTTGTTTAGAGTCTGGAAGGGTTATTCCTGCTGCTTCAAAAATGAATTGCTGGAATTGACCAAACTCATGGCTGGTAATTTGTGGCATGGAAATCATTGATTATAGTATTTTTGTTATTATGTATTGATTTTTAATTTTCTTGCCGAATGGCTGAACTTTGCTTGGCCCTATTGATTCAGAATTTTGTGAATTTTCTTTCATCAATTTCTGTGTCACTTGCTTCCAAAATCAAGGATGAAGAAGTGGGTTGATCGTTAAAGCGCAGATTTTCATTAATTAATTTGTTGGTAATGGGTCGAAATTTTGATGAGGAATTTTTACGCAGTGGCACTGCATTTTTTTTACGGTAAAAATTACCACCATTTTCTATCTTAAAAAATACCATAGTTTGCTGTAACTGTGCTACTTGGCTGCTCATCTCTTCAGCAGTGGCAGCCAGTTCTTCAGAGCTAGAGGCATTTTGCTGCGTGGTTTGGCTCAATTGGCTGATGGCAGAATTAATTTGACCGGCTCCTGAAGATTGCTCTTCCGAGGCCGCAGTAATCTCTTGCACCAAGTCTGAGGTTTTTTTAATACTGGGGACAATATCGTCTAGCAGTTTGCCCGCCTTTTCAGCCAAATCAACGCTGGAGCCAGCTACTTCACTGATCTCTTGCGCCGCTATTTGGCTGCGCTCGGCCAATTTGCGTACTTCAGCAGCCACCACAGCAAAGCCCTTGCCATGTTCGCCTGCACGGGCGGCCTCAATGGCTGCGTTGAGTGCCAGCAAATTGGTTTGGTAGGCAATGTCGTCAATGATGCCAATTTTCTTGGCAATTTGCTTCATGGCTGCCACAGTTGCAGCCACCGACTGGCCTCCTTCTGCAGCTTGTTTGGCTGCTTGGCTTGCCATGTTATCGGTGATCTTGGCATTTTCAGTATTTTGGGCAATTGATGAGGTCATTTGCTCAACCGAGGCGCTGGTCTCCTCGACGCTCGCAGCCTGTTCGCTAGAGGCCTGCGACAGCGATTGCGCCGTGGCACTGACTTGCCCTGCGGCATTCGATAGCGTCTCTGCAGCATCCATCACTTCAGCAATGACATCGGCCATTTTTGCTACGGCATTGTTTACCATGTCCCGCAGCTCTCCTAAGTTTCCTTCGTAGTGGCCTTTGACGCTGCGGGTCAGATCGCCTTGCTCAACGGCACTGAGCACCGACATGGTTTCGTTGATGGGCACCACCACCGATTCCAGCGTGGCGTTGATTCCTTCCATCACTTTGCGGAAATCACCCGAGTGCTGTGCTGCATCGGCACGCACAGACAAACGCCCTTCGACGGTGGCACGCGACAACAAATTGGCATCGCGTACCAATGCACTCACTGCATTGACCACTGCGAGCAAACTCTTTGCGAGCACATCGTTCTCAGAACGCACTTTGACAGATACCGACAAGTCACCAGCCGCAATAGATTTAGCAGCCAAAGCTTGCTGGTTGGTCGCCTCAATGCACAAATTGAGGTTGTTTTTTAGGGTATTGAAATCACCGTTGTAAGGGTCGGTGATGGGTTTTGGCGTGTCACCAACGGCAATACGCTCCACATAATTTGCTGCCACATTCAGCGGGCCAATCACTGCATCTAAAGTGTTATTGACACCTTCGACAATTTTACGGAAATCACCTTGGTGTCGATTGGCATCGGCTCTGGTAGCTAATTTTCCTTGCACCGCTGCCCCTGAAAGCATTGCTGCATCAGACATCATCGCCTGAACTGAAGCTTGCATCACACGCAGCGATTGGGCTAAAGCTCCAATTTCATCTTTTTGGTTAATTTCTATTTTGAAATCAAAATTTCCTGCGGCCATTTTATTGGCATTGTCCATGAGTTGGTTGGTCGGACCAGTCACACTGCGTGTGATTAGCCATGCCATAACAGCACTAAAAATAGCAGCAGTAGTTGATAAAATAATTAACAAACGACCAGTTTCAGCTGCCAATTCTTCGGCACCCTGCCCGACTTTAATTGTTAATTCTGTTTGCCCAGCTACTAAGGCATTGGCCGCATTGACGTAATCTGTCTGTGTTTTTCTCAGAGATCCAGATAAAATTCCAACGGCCTCTTCGCGCTGCCCATTTTTAAGCATCTCAAGGTATCGATTCATTTCGACAAGATACAAAGCTCTAGCTTCTTTTATTTTTCGTAAGTCAGCTTTTCCTGCATCGGTAGTTATAGATTTTTCTAACTTCTCTAAATTTTCGGAAATTACCTTGCTGACTCTTGGTATTTCATCTAGCTCTTTTTTTGCATCTGCCTCTTTGAATATGTAAGCATTTCTGATGCTTTTTGAGTTTTCATTCAAACTATCAATCACCGCATTGGCTTGGGCTGTTTTTGGTATATTGCCATTAACAATTCCATTGATGCTTGAATTTATTTGATTTATTTTTGTGATTCCGATGAGCGCAATGATTACTAAAAATATAAAAATAGAGAAAAAACCTAAAAATAATCTGGTTTTTATTTTGAGATTTGAAAACATTTCCTGTGTCCTTTGATTGGTTGATTTTATTTTTAAATCAATAACTGCAATTTTTGAAATTTTTCATAAATCAAAATTACCAAAAATTTAATTTACTAAATTTCTAAATTAGATTCAGTGGAAGGTGCCACGCGTTGCAAAGCACTAAGCTCTTCAATGGATAGCACTTGGTTTGCATTGAGTAAAATAACGAACTTGCCCCCTACTTTACCCATGCCTTCGATAAAGTCAGTGCGAATTTTGGCACCAAAAGCTGGTGGTGGCTCAATTTCGCTGTGTGGTATTTCAAGTACCGCATTCACTGCATCAACCACTACACCCATATCATGGCGCTCATCACCAGAAGCGACTTCAATAATAACGATACAGGTTTTTTTTGTGATTTCTCCAGATTTTTTACCGAAGCGAACCGCCAAATCCAACACAGGAACTACCGAGCCACGCAAGTTAATAACTCCTCGAATACAATCGGGCATCATTGGTACTTGTGTTAGTCCGGTGTATTCGATGATTTCTTTAATGCACAAAATGCCGATAGCGAATGATTCACCACTCAGCATAAATGTGAGGTATTGCTTTTTCTCTTCAGCTTGGCTTGATGATGCTGGTGCATTCGACCGCTGACTACCCGTTGACACAATATTGTTCATGATTGCGGCTTTCAAAATCTGGTGAATTTGCTTTCATCAATCTCTTTACTTCGCGAATCTATTGTGAGAGATACGCGAGGCTCAGATGCTTCAATCACATGCTTGGTATCGCTCCCAAGTTTGTGGGAGTCGGCATGACGCCCCAATGATGCCATTTTGCGTGGAGCTACGGTAACTCTTTTCCGGACTACATTAATAGGTTCAATTTTAAAAAATGCCATTGTTTGTTGTAGCTGGGCCACTTGGTTGCTCATCTCTTCAGCAGTGGCAGCCAGTTCTTCAGAGCTAGAGGCATTTTGCTGCGTGGTTTGGCTCAATTGGCTGATGGCAGAATTAATTTGACCGGCTCCTGAAGATTGCTCTTCCGAGGCCGCAGTAATCTCTTGCACCAAGTCTGAGGTTTTTTTAATACTGGGGACAATATCGTCTAGCAGTTTGCCCGCCTTTTCAGCCAAATCAACGCTGGAGCCAGCTACTTCACTGATCTCTTGCGCCGCTATTTGGCTGCGCTCGGCCAATTTGCGTACTTCAGCAGCCACCACAGCAAAGCCCTTGCCATGTTCGCCTGCACGGGCCGCCTCAATGGCCGCGTTGAGTGCCAACAAATTGGTTTGGTAGGCAATGTCGTCAATGATGCCAATTTTCTTGGCAATTTGCTTCATGGCTGCCACAGTTGCCGCCACAGACTGGCCTCCTTCCGCAGCTTGTTTGGCCGCTTGGCTTGCCATGCTGTCGGTGATTTTGGCATTTTCGGTATTTTGGGCAATCGCCGAGGTCATTTGCTCAACCGAGGCGCTGGTCTCCTCAACACTTGCGGCCTGTTCGCTAGAGGCCTGTGACAACGATTGCGCCGTGGCACTGACTTGATCGGATGCGCCAGACAGTGCGACTGCTGCTTCCAGCACTTCGGCAATGACGTTGGCCATTTTGGTTACGGTGTTGTTCACCATGTCACGTAGTTCTGCCAACTTGCCTTGGTAATGGCCATCAACGCTGCGGGTCAGATCACCTTGTTCAACGGCACTGAGCACCGACATGGCTTCGTTGATGGGCACCACCACCGACTCCAGTGTGGCGTTGATTCCTTCCATCACTTTGCGGAAGTCGCCCGAGTGCTGTGCTGCATCGGCACGCACAGACAAACGCCCCTCGACGGTGGCACGCGACAACAAATTGGCATCGCGTACCAATGCACTCACTGCATTGACCACTGCGAGCAAACTCTTTGCGAGCACATCGTTCTCAGAACGCACTTTGACAGATACCGACAAGTCACCAGCCGCAATAGATTTAGCAGCCAAAGCTTGCTGGTTGGTCGCCTCAATGCACAAATTGAGGTTGTTTTTCAGGGTATTGAAATCACCGTTGTAAGTGTCGGTGATGGGTTTTGGCGTGTCGCCAACGGCAATACACTCCACATAGTTTGCCGCCACATTTAGCGGGCCAATCACTGCATCCAGGGTATTGTTGACCCCTTGGACAATTTTGCGGAAATCTCCTTGGTGTTGGCTGGCATCGGCTCGGGTCGCCAGCTTGCCCTGCACGGCCGCATTCGACAGCACCGCTGCATCTGCCACCAGCGCATTGACCGCATCAATACAGGTGTTTAGGTTGTTCTTCAGGGTATTGAAGTCACCGTTGTAGGTATCGGTGATTTTGACGGGAATGGCCCCGCGCGAAATATCGTCTACATACTTGGCAGCCACATTCAGCGGGCCAATCACTGCGTCCAAGGTGTTGTTAACTCCTTGGACAATTTCACGGAAATCGCCTTGGTGTTTATTCACATCGGCACGGGTGGCTAGCTTGCCTTGTACCGCTGCACTCGATAGCATGACCGTATCAGACTTCATGGATTGTACGGCAGTTTGCATTATGCGCAGTGATTTAGCTAAAGCACCGATTTCATCTTTTTGGTCGATTTCAATTTTGTTATCAAAATTGCCAGTAGCCATTTTGTTGGCGTTGTCCATCAGCTGACGGGTTGGCATGGTGACGCTGCGTGTGATTAACCAGCCCATCAAAATGCTAGCGATAGTTGCAACTGCTGCTAAAATGAGCAATAGGCGTTCAGAGTCGGCAGCAAAATCTTCAGATTCTTTGCCCACTTTGATTGTCAGTGCTGCTTGATCTTCTGCAAATGTATTGGCAATGTTGAGGAAGGATGCTTGGACTTTACGCAGATCGCCGACCAGAACTGCAACAGCATCTTCGCGTTGACCTGCTTTTGTCAGCGCCAGAAAACGATCTACCTGAATGATGTAGGCATTGCGTGCCTCTTTCATTTTTTGTAGATTATCTCTTTCTTCGTTTGTAGTAATTATTTTTTCAAGTTTTTCTATATTCGACCCAACAATTTGTCTTTGCTTTAAAATATTATCGATTTCTTCTTGAGTTTGAGGGTCTTTTAGGATATAGGAGTTTCTTATGTGTCGCGCTCCAGCATTGATTCCATTTATAATACTTGTTGCGTATAAATTTTTTTCGAAAACCCCATTAGTTAAAATATTAATTTTATTATTTAATAAATTTATATGGGTAATTCCAAATGCCGTCATAATTAGTAAAAAAGCTAATGTAACAGCAAATCCGGTGGTCAGCCGAATCCCAATTTTCAGGTTACTAAACATATTATTTCTTTCGTGGTAAGTTAGCTGTTAATTCGTTTTTTCTTGTAGAGAAATCTACGACCTAAACAGCATCTAAAATCTTTGTTGTTGCCATAATATGCGCAGCCTTTTGCACCAATGCTGGCACATCCAAGATCAAAGCCACCTCACCACTGCCAAGAATAGTAGATCCACTCACGCATTGCGCTTGATTAAATATTTTTCCTAGTGGCTTAATCACTGTTTGAAACTCACCTAATAAAGTATCAACCACCAAGCCGACCTTTTGTCCAGCATGTTTGATGACGACAATATTTTCTTGCCGTGTGGACGGTGCAGTCAGGCCAAAAAGTTCGCGCAGCCGAATAAAGGGTAGTACTTCACCGCGCAAATTAGTATAGTTATGTCCCGGTTCTGCAGAAAAAGTGACACACTCTTCAATCATGTCAAGTGGAATGGCGAATACGGAAGTTTCCACTTCGACGAGAAAGCCATCGATAATCGCCAACGTCAGGGGCAAGCGTACTGTTACGGTAGTCCCAACTCCTTCTTCACTCTGAATATTAACGCTTCCACGCAATGCAGTAATGTTGCGCTTGACCACATCCAAGCCAACGCCACGCCCCGACAGGTTAGAGACTTTATCTGCCGTAGAAAATCCTGGTTCAAAAATCAGGGCATAAACTTCACTGTCAGTGAGTTGATGGCCTAGTTCAACCAAACCACGTTCAATTGCTTTGGCTAAAATGCGCTCACGTTTGAGGCCTCCGCCATCGTCCTGTACCGAAATAACAATACATCCGGAATCATGGTAGGCATTCAACTGTAAGATGCCTTGTGCAGGTTTTCCTGCAGCCAATCGTACAGGAGCAGATTCAATTCCGTGGTCCATTGAGTTACGAACCAAATGCATCAAAGGATCGCCAATTTTCTCAACTACGGTTTTATCTAGTTCGGTATCTTCACCATTGATAATCAATTCAATATCTTTACCTAGTTCACGCGATACATCGTGAACCACACGTTGAAATCGGCTAAATGTTGCGCCAATTTTCACCATGCGCAACTGCAAAGCACTGTCGCGGACTTCTTCGACCAGTGTTGAGAGTTTAGAAGTACTTTCCTGTAGTTCTGGAATATGGGCTCGCCGTGCAATAAGATTAACACCTGCACCAACAATAATCAATTCACCTACCAGTGTAATTAATTGATCTAATTTTTCTGCATCAATGCGAATGGAGCGATTTTCTTGGGCATGTAATTCTTTAACTTGTTTTTGTTTGTTCAGAGCAGCATCAAGAACTTCAGGCTGTATGGATCGCTGCTCGACTAAAATAGCCCCAATAGGTTGAGCTGGGGATGTTTCTGCTTGGATGTGCAGCGCAGCATCGAGTTCTTGTGGTGTCAATGTGCCACAGTGCACCATAAGTTCACCCAAGCGGGCTGAAACTGCTGGAGACTCTTGAATCAAACGAATGTAATCACTAACCCGACTATGTGGCGGCAAAATATGCAACTCACAATCATCACGCACAAATTCAAAAGTATTTTCGATAGTGACTTTATCAACGGTAGTTTCTAACGCAATCTCATAGCTCAGATAGCAGGCTTCTGGATCCATCTCCTGCGCATCGGGTAAAGTGTCAGGAAGCACCAGAATGTCCACAATTTTTCCCAACGTGCCCAAAAAGCGGATAAACGCTAAGGGGTCCATGCCATTGCGTAAAACTTCGGTACCAAAACGCAACGACAAATGCCAACAGTCTGAGGTATTGGCAACAGATGCGATACGTTGGGTCGTATCCGCATCGGTTTGTTTTGTGGTTAGTTGCGTGGCTGGTGCTGCAGATGGGCCTAGATAGGTGCGAAGCTGGATCAAAAGAGGCTCGCCTTTGGCCGTCAGCCCGGGGTCGGGTACGGTTTGCCCTTCCGCGACCGCATCAATGAGTGCTCCGATGTGGTCACAGCACGACAGCAAAACCACTACCAGATTATCGACAATGTTGATTGTGCCACTGCGTACCCTGTCGAGGACACTTTCAGTGACGTGGGTGAATGCCACCACATGATCGAGACCAAATAAGCCCGAAGACCCTTTAATAGTGTGGGCTGCCCGGAAAATTGCGTTGATGAGTTCTTTTTTTTCTGCTGCATTTTCAACGGACAGCAGGGCGTTTTCCATGTCCTCCAGCAACTCACGGCTTTCGAGAATGAAAGTTTGCAGGGCTTGGTCAAGGTTCATGGGTTGCTCGCAGTGGGTAAGAGTCGGGCAGAGGTTTAGACCTTGCCCGCCGCAGGCGGTGGAATCACCAAATGGTCACCAAAGTAGGCTGCCAAATTCAAGATATCAAATACTTCAAGTACGGCAGGGCTGTGCCCTACTAACCGCAATGCGCCCTGCTGTTTGCCGGCAGTGCGCTTGGCTAGCATCAACAATTGCAGACCCACAGTGTCGAGTTCGGTGACTGCCGAGAGATCGACCTCCAACTCAACCCCCGGTTGTAAAGGGGCAATGAGTGCCTGCTTTAACTCTTGAGCGCGGTAGATGTTCATGTCACCCTCGATCCGCAGTGTCGCAGGCGAAGAACTCGAAGGGGCTGAGGAGCTAGGCATGGTCAGGGCAGGCAAAGTTTTTGCACAGCAGCAAGCATTTGTTCTGGTTTGAACGGTTTGACCACCCAAGCCTTAGCACCTGCTACCTGTCCTTCACGTTTTTTAGACTCGTCGGATTCAGTAGTCAGCATGATGATCGGCGTAAAGCGGTAACTGGGCATTTGCTTGACGGCTTTCACGAAGCTGATGCCGTCCATATTGGGCATATTGACATCGCTAATAATGAGGTGAACCTTTTGGCCCGTCAGCTTTGCCACGGCATCAACGCCGTCGCTGGCTTCAATAACTTCGTAGCCAGCACCGCGCAATGCGATGCCCACTACCATGCGGATTGAGGCGGAATCGTCCACTACCATGATTGTTTTTGCCATTGCTCATCCTAGAAAAAAGTAATTTCATCATCAGGCTTAGGAGCCACCGGGCTACTAGCCCCCTTGTGTTCATGGGTTAGGCGCTGGTCGGTCATGACGTAGCTCTTGCGCATTTCTGCCAAAAACGCTGTGGCATCTAAGCCTTGCAGTTCGCCACTGCTAAGGTAGTTTTTCTCGCATTCAGCCAGATAGGCAGGAAATTGCTCGATATTGGTTTTAACCTGTGTCAGTATCTGGCTGACCCGATCTTGAAATTGCAACTGCACCAGTGCGTCGGCAATGTCACCGTGGATGGTGACAGTTTCTTGTTTCAGTAAATCGCTAGAGGTTGCGAGTGCATGGGTAACTTCCCGAAGCCCACCCAGTACTCCCCCAATGCGCTGTTGTGCATTGTGCAGCGACCCGTCTTCTTGGTGTACCGACTCTTGGGCTACCTTGCAGGTCGATGAGATGGCCTCGCTAATGACACGCACCATCTCCGTAATGCGCTGACCGGTTTCGCCGGACTGGTTCGATAGCATACGAAACTCTTTAGCCACCACAGAGAATCCGCGTCCAAGGTCTCCGGCGCGTGCTGCTTCGATCGCGGCATTGAGGGCCAATAAGTTGGTCTGTGCGGCAATCTTGGCCACCTCAGAGGCCATGTCTTCGAGCTGCTTGGTGAATTGATTGAGTGACTCGACCTTCTCTAGCATGCTGTTCATGCTGTCCATTGCGGTCGCCTGAGAGTGAATCACCTGTTGGAGTTCGCGTTCACTGCTGGCAAAGATAGCGACCAAACCACTGCCCGCCCCCTCCACATTCGCTGTGGCTTGGCCTGCACTGTTGACGGCGTTCTCTAGGCGGTCAACGATCAATGAAAATCGCTGTGCCAATACAGTGATGGCATCTTCCATTTGGGCACGGGAGTTCTCAATATGTCCGGCCCAGACGGGCGCAACTTGTGCACCAAATTCTTGCTGCCCTGCAAAAAAGGGCTGTAACTGGCGTTGTAATTGGTCTTGGACTTGACTTGTGAGATGTCTGCCCAACAGCACTCCACCCACCAGCAGCAGCGCGGCCAACAACAGCGGCAGTAGCGACCAACCGCCCGCCACCAACACGGCCATCGCACCGGCTAAACCCAATCCGGCAGGAGCCCAGAAAGTGGGATGATCCCAAAGGGTATGAGTCAAAAGAATCTCCTGTGAAAGTGAAAATTGGTCACTACGCCGTCAAAACACAAGCATGTTTGAACAGGCAACCCAAGCAACACTTCAAAGGAGTTTAACGGATGCAAGTCGTCTGAAAACTGGCTTTTTTGAGGTAATGGCCTACCCCACGTTACGGGGTGTAATGGACGTATACCTCGTTGGGCTTGACCATGCCCAGCTCGCTGCGTGCTTTCTCTTCGACCATGTCCAGCCCTTCTTTGAGGTCACGCACTTCAGAGGCCAAACGCTCATTGGCTTGGCGGGCGGTTTCGTTGGCCGCCTTTTGCACGTTGATTTGCTGTTGCATGGCATTGACACGCGGAATGCTGCCCCGACCCAGCCAAAGCTGTCCTTGCACCGCCGCCAGCACGGCCAATAAGATCAAAGGTACGAGTCGCAAGCCCATAGTTCAGGGTGCAACCGTCTGGGTGCTGGTGTAGATCATCGGGGCTAGCATGTTTTAGCGCAGGTTGTAGAACGCGCCGCGACCGGGGTAGTAAGCCACTTCGCCCAAATCCTCTTCGATACGCAGGAGTTGGTTGTACTTGGCCATGCGGTCAGAGCGGCTCAAGGAGCCGGTCTTGATTTGACCGGCATTGGTGCCCACGGCGATGTCGGCAATGGTGCTGTCTTCGGTTTCGCCCGAGCGGTGGCTGATAACGGCGGTGTAGCCAGCACGCTTGGCCATTTCGATGGCGGCGAAGGTTTCGGTCAAAGTGCCAATTTGGTTGATTTTGATCAGGATCGAGTTAGAGATGCCCTTGTCGATGCCTTCTTTCAAAATCTTGGTGTTGGTGACAAACAGGTCGTCGCCCACCAACTGGATGTTTTTACCCAAGCGCTCGGTGATGTGCTTCCAGCCGTCCCAGTCGCCTTCGTGCATAGCGTCTTCGATGCTGATGATCGGGTACTTGTCGCACCATGTGGCTAGCATGTCTGTCCATTGTGCGGCCGTCAGTTGGATGCCGCCTTCGCCCTCAAGGACGTAGTGGCCGTTTTTGTAGAACTCGCTGGCGGCGCAGTCCAAGCCCAGCGCAATTTGTTCGCCAGCGGTGTAGCCGGCAGCGTCAATGGCTTGCAAGATCAGTTGAATGGCAGCTTCGTGGTTTTCGACGCTGGGGGCAAAACCGCCTTCGTCGCCCACGGCGGTGCTCATGCCTTTGTCGTGGATGATCTTCTTGAGCGCATGGAACACTTCAGCGCCCCAGCGGATGGCTTCGCGAAAGCTCGGCGCGCCCACCGGAATAATCATGAACTCTTGAATATCAAGCGAGTTGTTGGCGTGTGCGCCGCCGTTGATGACGTTCATCATCGGCACGGGCATTTGCACCGCACCCATGCCGCCAAAGTAACGGTACAGCGGCAAGCCAGCTTCTTCGGCCGCAGCGCGGGCCACGGCCATCGATACGGCCAAAATAGCGTTGGCACCCAAGCGGCCTTTGTTGTCGGTGCCATCGAGGTCGATCAACATTTTGTCAAGGAAGGCTTGCTCGGAAGCGTCCAGACCCAGCACAGCTTCGGAGATTTCGTTGTTGATGTGCGCTACGGCCTTGAGTACGCCTTTGCCCAGATAGCGGCTTTTGTCGCCGTCACGCAACTCGATGGCTTCGCGCGAACCGGTAGAAGCACCCGATGGCACGGCAGCGCGGCCCATCACGCCCGATTCGAGCAACACGTCGCATTCAACGGTGGGGTTGCCGCGGCTGTCCAGCACTTCACGGCCTACGATGTCAACAATGGCACTCATGGTTTTCCTTTGGGTGGTTTTTGAAAGGTTTAGCAGGCCCGAAAAGACTATTTTTTAACCAAATCGGGCTGTAGCCGTTATATGGCAAGCACTATTAGCTATCAATTTTATAGTTAATAGGAGTGTTTAGCGGTGCACATCATGCCCATGCACCGAGGTCATTTTCCAGAAAGCCATGCTTTTTGGTCACGGCATCGAGTGCCACCAAGGTTTCGAGCAAGGCTTTCATGTGCTGGAGTGGCACCGAATTGGGGCCATCGCTCATGGCTTGGGCCGGGTTTGGGTGGGTTTCCATAAACAGCCCAGCCACGCCCACCGCCACGGCTGCACGCGCCAACACCGGCACCATCTCGCGCTGACCACCGCTGCTGGTGCCTTGGCCGCCGGGCAGTTGGACGCTGTGCGTGGCATCAAACACCACTGGCGCAGCGGTCTCACGCAAAATGGCCAAGCTGCGCATATCGCTGACCAGATTGTTGTACCCAAAGCTGGCACCCCGCTCGCAGGCCATGAAGTTGTCTTCAGGCAAGCCCGCTTCGCGCGCAGCGGCACGGGCTTTGTCGATGACGTTCTTCATGTCGTGCGGGGCGAGGAACTGCCCCTTTTTGATGTTTACCGGCTTGCCCGACTGCGCCACAGCGTGGATAAAGTCGGTCTGGCGGCACAAGAAGGCGGGCGTTTGCAGCACATCCACCACCTTGGCAGCTTCGCGAATGTCGTCTTCGGTATGCACATCGGTCAGCACCGGAATTTGCAACTCGCGCTTGACCTTGGCCAAAATCTCCAAGCCGCGTTCGCGGCCAGGGCCACGAAAACTCACACCTGAGGAGCGGTTGGCCTTGTCAAAGCTGCTCTTGAAAATGAACGGGATACCTAGGCTGGCAGTGATTTCTTTCAACTGCCCGGCCACGTCCATCTGCAACTGCTCGGACTCGATCACGCAAGGGCCAGCAATCAGAAAAAAGCGCTGGTCTAGCCCGACATCAAAACCGCACAGCTTCATGGTGCGGCCTCTGCTTCTGGCGGCGTTGTGGGTGCAGTCGTTTGCGTTGCTTGTTGGCGTGCAATGGCTGCTTTGATAAAGGCATTGAACAGCGGATGCCCATTCCACGGAGTCGATTTGAACTCGGGGTGGAACTGCACACCAATGTACCAAGGGTGAACGCTGCGGGGCAATTCAACGATCTCGGTCAGGTGTTCGCGCTGCGTCAGTGCCGAAATCACCAAACCGGCCTTGCGCAGGCGGTCAAGGTAATTGACGTTGGCTTCGTAGCGGTGGCGATGGCGCTCGGTGACCACATCGCCATAAATGCTGTGGGCCAGCGTGTTGGGTTGCACATCGGAGCTTTGGGCACCCAAGCGCATGGTGCCGCCCAAGTCAGAACTGGCATCGCGGGTTTGGATGCTGCCGTCGGCATCTTTCCACTCGTTGATGAGGGCGATGACCGGGTGCTTGGTCTCAGCATCAAACTCGGTGCTGTTGGCACCGGCCAAGCCAGCAACATGGCGCGCGTACTCGATGGTGGCGACCTGCATCCCAAGGCAAATGCCTAGGTAGGGGATTTGCTGCTCCCGGGCGTACCGGGCCGTGCAAATTTTGCCCTCCACACCGCGCTGACCAAAGCCACCGGGCACGAGGATAGCGTCGTATTGGCCCAAACTTGCCACCCCTTCGGGGGTGATGGTTTCAGAGTCAATGTGGTCGATTTTGACGCGGACATGGCTTTGCATACCCGCATGGCGCAGCGCCTCGTTGACCGACTTGTAGCTGTCGGACAAATCCACATATTTGCCCACCATGGCCACGCGCACCTCGCCTTGGGGGTGCTCGGTTTCATAAACCAAGGCATCCCAACGCTTGAGGCTGGTGGGAGGGGTATTGAGGCGCAGGCGGTCGCAAATCAGGCCGTCTAAACCTTGTTCGTGCAGCATGCGCGGCACTTTGTAGATGGTGTCCACGTCCCACATGCTGATCACGCCCCACTCGGGGACATTGGTGAACAGCGAGATTTTGGCGCGCTCGTCGTCGGGCACAGCCCGGTCAGCGCGGCACAGCAGGGCATCGGGTTGGATGCCGATTTCGCGCAGTTTTTGCACCGTGTGCTGGGTCGGCTTGGTTTTGAGTTCGCCCGCAGCAGCAATCCACGGCACATAGGTCAGGTGGACAAAAGCAGCATTGTTAGGCCCCATGCGCAGGCTCATCTGGCGCACAGCTTCGAGGAAGGGCAGCGACTCGATATCGCCCACCGTGCCGCCGATTTCAACAATAGCAACATCCACAGCGTCGTCGGTGCCCATGCCCGCACCGCGCTTGATGTACTCCTGAATTTCGTTGGTGATGTGTGGAATCACCTGCACCGTTTTACCGAGGTAGTCGCCCCGGCGTTCTTTTTCAAGCACCGACTGGTAGATACGACCGGTGGTGAAATTGTTGGTCTTCTTCATGCGCGTTTCAATGAAACGCTCGTAGTGGCCCAGATCGAGGTCGGTTTCGGCGCCGTCATCGGTCACAAAAACTTCGCCGTGCTGGAATGGCGACATGGTGCCCGGATCGACGTTGATATACGGGTCGAGCTTGATGAGGGTGACTTTAAGGCCCCGCGATTCGAGGATCGCGGCAAGGGAGGCTGAGGCGATTCCCTTGCCCAGGGAAGACACCACACCGCCGGTGACGAAGACAAATTTGGTCATGTCATTTATAGGTGGTGGGAAATTGGGATTATATAAGTGTGCGAAGTGTCCGCCTGAGTGCGCTTGCCAAGGACATCGGCACCATCTTTAAACAGTCTGCTAAATTCCACCCCATGAAACGTATCAAGGTAATGGTGATTGACGACTCTGCTGTCGTTCGCCAAGTCGTGACCGCCCTGCTAGAGACCGACCCCGAAATCGAGGTCATCGGTGCAGCCTCTGACCCGCTGCTGGCGATGGTAAAAATGCAGGCGCAATGGCCTGATGTCATTGTGCTTGACATTGAAATGCCGCGCATGGACGGCATTACGTTCTTGAAAAAGATCATGGCCGAGCGCCCGACCCCGGTGGTCATTTGCTCGACCCTGACCGAGAGCGGCACCCAAACCTCTCTGGCTGCGCTGTCGGCGGGGGCGGTTTCGATCATCACCAAGCCCAAAATTGGACTCAAGCAGTTTTTACACGATGCCAGCGAAGATTTGACCGCAACCGTCAAAGCCGCAGCACGGGCCAATGTGCGCAGGCTGAACGTAGTGCAAAAATTCACTGCCGATGTGATTTTGCCTGCGACAGAGCACCACAGCGCCATGCTCCAAACCACGCAGCGGGTCGTGGCACTGGGCACCTCCACAGGTGGCACACAAGCCCTCGAAGCTGTGCTCACCACCTTGCCCAGAGTGTGTCCGGGCATCGTGATCGTGCAGCACATGCCAGAAAAATTCACGGCTGCTTTTGCCAACCGACTCGATAGTTTGTGCCAAATTCATGTCAAAGAGGCCCAAAACAACGACCGCGTCATTCCGGGGTTGGCATTGATTGCCCCCGGAGGCAAGCACATGCTGCTGCGACGCAATGGGGCGCAATACTACGTCGAGGTAGTGGATGGGCCGCTGGTCAACCGGCACAAACCTTCGGTGGATGTGTTGTTTCGCTCGGTTGCCAAAAGTGCCGGGGCCAACGCATTGGGTGTCATCATGACGGGTATGGGCGACGATGGTGCCGCTGGCCTGCTAGAGATGCGAAAGGCTGGCGCACTGACCGTAGGACAAGACGAAGACAGCTGCGTGGTGTATGGCATGCCCAAAGAAGCCTTCAAACGCGGCGGTGTGGCCAAAGTCGTGCCTTTGAGCGCCATCGCCCGCGAAATTCAAGCCCAACTGAGCATGTAAGCCAAGGGTGCCGCCTGTGGCGGCAGTGCCCCTTACTGAACTGTGGCTGTGGGAGCCACCACCACCGCAGGCGCTGTAAAAAGCTGCGCTGCATCGACGGCATCAAAGTGGTACTGTTGGCCGCAGTATTCGCAACCGACTTCGATGTCGCCACGCTCGGCCAAGATGCCCTCGACCTCGGGCGCACCCAAGCTGCGCAGCATATTGCCCACGCGCTCGCGGCTGCAACTGCAGGCAAAACGCGGGCCTTGGGCACCCTGCAACGGGGCAAAGCGCAGCAGTTTTTCTTCCCAAAACAAGCGGCGCAAAATGGTATCTACGTCCAAACTCAAAAGCTCCTCGCGGGTCAGGCTCGCGGCAAGGTGGGCAATGCGGTTGTAGTCTTCGTTGTGGCCGATTTGGTCTTCGTCGTCGCGGTGGCCTGTGCCTGCTGCAATGTTGCCTTGCCCTTTCAGGGGCATGCGCTGCACCAGCAAGCCCGCCGCGACGGTACCGTTGGCAGCCAATACCAAGGTGGCATCGAGTTGCTCTGATTGCAACATGTAATGCGACAGTACGTCGCTCAGGCGATCGAGCTTATGGCCGTGGGCATCGACCAACGGCACCACACCTTGGTAGGGCTGTTGCCCCGGAAACTTGACCTTGGGGTCAAGGGTAATAGCGCAGCGACCACCACCGTGTGCGTTGACCAACCCACTGAGCGTTGCACCCTCGGGCACTTCGCCCTTGAGGGTGGCCGTAGCGCGCAGCGAAAGGTCAGATTGCACCTCGGCTACGGCCAGCTTGACTGGGCTGTCACCAAAAATTTGCAGCACCAGCGCACCATTGAACTTGATGCCTGATTGCATCAGCACACCTGCTGCTGCCATCTCGCCGAGCAGTTCGCTGACGGGCAGTGGATAGGCCCCGGTGCTGGTATTGGCTTGGCGACGGCGCAGCATCTCAGTCCAAGCGTCGGTCAGGCGCACGATGGCACCGCGCACGGGCAGGCCTTCAAATAAAAACTTGTGGAGTTCAGACACGCAAGGGTTTCCTGAATTGAATAAGAGGGGCGGTCAAGCGATGGGTTTGAGCGTGCTGCGAAAACGCCCAGCATTGTCAATGTAGTGCTGGGCACTTTGGCGTAGCCCTTGGATTTGTTCGGGCGTGAGTTGGCGCACTGCCTTGGCGGGACTGCCAATAATCATGGAGCCATCGGCAAACTCTTTGCCTTCAGTCACCAATGCACCGGCACCTACCAGACAGTTTTTGCCAATGCGAGCGCCGTTGAGCACCACTGCGCCAATGCCGATCAGCGACTCGTCGCCAATGGTGCAACCATGCAAGACCACTTTGTGGCCCACAGTGACACGCTCACCTACCACCAGTGGCTGGCCCACATCGGCGTGCAGCACGCTGGCATCTTGAATATTCGAGCCAGCCCCGATGGTGATGGAGTCGGTATCGCCCCGCACCACAGCACCAAACCACACACTGGCCTGTTCGCCCAGCGTTACCGTGCCAATGACCTGCGCGCTGTCGGCCACCCAAGCCGTTGCTGCCACCTGCGGCGCTGTGCCGTCGAGTTCATAAATTGCCATGTTTGCATCCACGCCCCAGACAAGGGCGAATTGGGTTGGAGAGGAGAAATTTTGTGGAGAGAAAAACCGAGCCACTGGGCTTGCTGCGCCGCACCCAAGCTGCCAAGGCTTTCCTACAATTGTAGAGATGGAGCTTCGCCACCGTGCTTTGCAGGCCTTGTGCCTTGCCAGTTCCGATAAAAAATGGGCTGTAGCGCTTTACCTGTAAGGGGTTGTTGCTATCTATTTAATAGCAAAAAAGCACCTAGCCTTGGCTCTGTAATGCCGCGAGTTCTGCTTCATCAAAGCCAGCGGCCCTGCGCGCATCCAGGTTAAATGGGCCACGCAATCGAGGAGCGTTGTATTGCTTGGCCAACAAGGCATACGTTGACACCGGATCAAGGCCGCGTTGTGCGCAGAGGTATTTGTACCAATGGTTTCCCACTGCCACATGCCCAATTTCGTCCCGCAAAATGATGTCGAGAATGGCGGCTGCTTTGCTATCTCCCACCTGCTTGAGCTTGTCTCGGATGGGCACAGAGGCATCTAAACCCCGCGCTTCCAGTGTTCGGGGCACCAACGCCAATCGTGCCAACAGATCATCTCGGGTTTTCTCTGCCATCTCCCACAGACCATTGTGGGCAGGAAAATCACCATAGCGATAGCCTAGTCCATTCAAGTGCTCACTGAGCAGCCGAAAGTGATAGGCCTCTTCCTTTGCGATGTGGATCCAGTCACGGTAAAACTGGTCGGGCATCCCAGAAAACCGCCACACGATATCCAAACCCAGATCAATCGCATTCAGTTCGATGTGCGCCAAGGCATGAATCAATATGGCTCGCCCCTCAACGCTTGCCATGGAACGCTTGCGAAGTTGTGCAGGGGGCACCAGCACCGGGATTTCCTCTCTGCCCGGAACAGGGGTAAGCGGCACCAACACAACATCAGGATCCACCACGTCATGGGTGTTGAGTGCGTCTGTGGCAAGAAGCTTGCCTGCGTAGGTTGTGAGGGAGATTGCTTCCAAGGCGCTGGATCTGAGCATGTGTAGGAGTCTCGTACAGAATTTTGAAGTTTGCAACGGCTTCAACGCACCAAGCTGGCCGAAAAAACTTGACCGCCCCACTGCGCTGGTGCTTGCCACTGGTTGACCCAAGCAATGAACTCTTGCAACGGCATCGGGCGGGCAATGCAGTAGCCCTGCGCCAAGCGGCAGCCCATTTGCAGCAACATCTGGCCTTGCTCTATGGTTTCGACCCCCTCGGCAATGACGTGGTAGCCAAACGAGTGCGCCAGCCCAATGACACCCTGCACAATCGCCAAATCTCCCGCATCGTTGACCATGCCACGCACAAAGCTTTGGTCAATTTTCAGGGTGTCGAGTGGCAACCGGCGCAGGTAGGTCAGCGATGAATAGCCGGTACCAAAGTCGTCCAGTGCGGTGCCGACCCCCATCTCGCGCAATTGCAGCAGCGTGTGGGCGACTGGGGCGAGGTTGTAGAGCGCCGCCGTCTCGGTGATTTCGATTTGCAGCATTCCCCGGGGTAACTCTGGGTGCTGGGCCAAGCGCTCACCCAGCCAATGGGCAAATTCTGCCTGTTGTAGGTGCGGTGCCGAGATGTTGATGCTCAAAGGGATAGGCAGGCCTTGCGCTTGCAGGGTTTGTGCCATTGCCAAGGCGGTGTTGGTGACCCACGTGCCAAAAGCGGTTTCGATTTCTGCGTCTTGCAGCAGCGGTAAAAATGCCCCCGGCCCGAGCAGGCCTTTCTTCGGATGTTGCCAACGGGCTAGGGCCTCAGCGCCCACCACCGTGCCCAGATGCATATCGACCTTGGGTTGCAGGTAGAGCACAAATTCGCCGTCGGTCAGCGATTGTTGCAGCCGTGCGGTTTGTTTTTGTGCTTGTTGCGCTGCCCGTTCTGAGGCCGCATCGAATTGGTGAAAACGGTTGCGTCCGCTTTGCTTGGCGATGTACATGGCTTGGTCGGCATGGCGCAGCAGCGTGTCGGCGTCGGCATCGTCTTGTGGGTAGAGGGTGTAGCCAATGCTGGCGGTCACGGTGACGCTGGCGCAGTCGTCCCCCAAGTTGTAGGGCGCAGCGATGCTTTCCATCACCAAGCGCAGCGCCCGCTCGCAGTCGAGTCCTTTTTGCAGACCGGGCAACAAAATGACAAACTCATCACCACCCAAACGCGCTACGCAGTCGCTGGCGCGCACGGCCTGTGTCAAACGCCCGGCAGCCATCGCCAGCAAACGGTCGCCCGCATCGTGGCCGTGGTTGTCGTTGATGGGTTTAAAGCCGTCTAAGTCCAAATAGGCTACGCCCAGCAGGGTGCCCATTTCGCGTGTTTGGGACATCGCATCGGCCAGCCGACGCGCCAGCGAGACCCGGTTTGGTAGGCCCGTGAGCGCGTCGTGGTGGGCCAGTTGGTGCAGTTGTTGCTCTTGTTCGCGCTGGCGGGTCACATCGATAGAGACACCCAGCATCCGCAGTGGCGTACCGTCTGCGCCGTAGCGCACCGTTTTGCCCAGATTGCGAATCCAGCGGTCGCCTTCGCGGGGGTGCTCGATGCGGCAAATGGCATCAAAATGGGTTTTGGGGTGCTCGGCGTGGCGTTGTAACTCTTGGCTGATTTTCGGGATGTCGTCCGAAACCATGTTTTTCGTCCAAGGGACGGGCCATGCTGGATCGTGGATGTCGGGGGTCAAGCCGCGCATTGCCAGCCACTGGGCATCGCCTTTGATGGTGCCCGCTTGCAAGTCCCAGTCCCACAGGCCGAGCGAGGCGGCCTCGATGGTCAAAGACAACAATGCCTCGCGTTCGCGCACCCGTGCTTCAGCACGCTTGGCGGTGTCAATATCTTGCATGACACCGCGAATGCGCACGACGCGGCCATCCTCTAACACCGGCTCACCCAAGGTTCGCACCCAGACTAAGCGGCCATCGGTGCGAACAATTTCGATTTCGAGATCCCATTCGATGTGTTCACGGATGCAGCGGCGCATGGCATCCCGAAAGGCCTCGTGCCACTGCGGGGCGACGTGGCGTTGCAGGTAGTCGCGTGGCAAGGGGGCGTTGGGAGCAAGGCCGTGGATGCTGTAACACACGTCCGACCAATACACCGGCCCTTTGCCCGGCTGGTCTTCCCAGACACCCAGCCGCGCCAGTCGGCCTGCTTGTTGTAGCAGGCTGTTGCTGGCTTCTAGTTCGTCATGAATGCGCTGTTCGCGTGTCATGTCGTGCAGGACAAAAACAAAGCATTCTTGCCCGTCGATGTGTACCGGGTATGCCGACATCAGCCCCGGCACACGCACGCCGTCGTGGGTGCGTGCTACCAGTGGCAGTTTGTTCACCAGTCCGTCGCGGCGGTAGGTTTCCAGCAGGCGATCACGTTCTTGTTCGCTGGCCCAGATGTTCAACTGTGTCGAGGTGCGCCCGACCACGGCCTCGCGTGCGTAGCCAAAGAGCTGGCAAAAGGCCGGATTGACTTCGATGAAGCTGCCGTCCGATAGCCGTGAGATGCCCGCCGGATCGGGCAGTGCTTGGTAAATGGTGTTGTATTTGGCCTGTGAGGTGCGCAGCGCGTCCTCTGTGGCGCGCCGGGCTGTGATGTCGAGGCTGATGCCGACCAAGCGCACGGCTTGGCCGTCGGCGCTGTGCTCAGTGATGCTGCCTCGGGCAATCACCCAGCGCCACTGGCCGGCTTTGTCGCGCACCCTAAACTCGGCCTCGTAGTGCTCCGATAGGCCGTCGATGGTGCGCTGGCGCGACTCGGCAATGCAGCTGCGGTCTTCGGGGTGCACCAAACTGCTCCAATAGGCCGTGCGCTCGTGGGCTGGTAGTGCTAGCAGTCCGTAGCGGGCATAAAAATCACCATGAAACGAAAGATAGCGGTTTGGTACGTCCCATTCCCAGCGTCCGCCACCGGAGGATTTCAGGGCTGTCAGCAGCTCTTGTTCGCGTTGGCGCAGAGTTTGCAGCGAGTTGGCTGGCACAAACCCCCAGGTGGGTAAGGCCAGAGGCCCATCTTTCGAGTGCATTTGAGGAAATTCCTTGGCGGTGTGCCGGTGACAGGCAGGAGTATCGGATGCACCGGGTTTCTGTGGGCTGTCTGGGGATTGGGATTAACCCGCTTGACACTGGTGCACTGGGCCTAAAAAGGGCGCTCCTTCCGATTGGAGCAGCCATGCCTTGCGCTCTAGCCCTGCAGCGTAACCTGTCAGGTGCCCATTGCGGCCCAGCACGCGGTGGCAGGGAACGATCACGCTGATTGGGTTGCGTCCGATAGCCCCGGCCACTGCACGCACTGCCGTGGGGCGGCCTAGGTGGGTGCTCAGTGCCCCGTAGCTGGTCGTTTGGCCGTGGGCAATGCCTTGCAGTGCCAGCCAGACGCTCTGCTGGAAGGGCGTTCCAGCCGATAAATCCAACGGCAGATCAAACACGGTGCGGCCAGCGCCAAAGTATTCCTGCAATTGGGCCACGGCTGCTTGCAGCACCGGGTGGGCGTTGTCTTGGGGCCAAGCGTTGGGGCCATCGAGAAAAGGGGCCGGAATATGGCGCTCACCCTGTGCGAACCAAAGTCCCGATAAGCCCTTGGGCGTGGCAGTAAGCCGGACAGCGCCCAGTGGGGTGCTCGCGTGCGCTTGCACGGTGAGGGGGTGAAAGTGCATGGTAGGGCAAAAATAAAGGTGAAATGACGCTCTAGCCGTTGATCTGCTAGGGTAAGCAGCTATCAATTTAATAGTTCTATCGATGTTGCCAAAGTGCAAGGGGGCTGGCACAGCAGCATCTCACCCACGGGTGGTGTGTACGTGGGGCCTGCATCGTCGCAGCAGTGTGGTGCCCGCCTACAATGCAGCCGGATTTTCTTTCCTTCTGTTACACGAAAGTACGAACCCGTGCAGCTCTCATCTTCGATTTTTAAAGCCTACGACATTCGCGGCATTGTGCCGTCCACCTTGACCGAAGACGTGGCACGGGGCTTGGGCCGTGCGTTTGGCACGGCGGCCCGTGCTGAGGGCCAGACCACGGTGGCCGTGGGCCGTGATGGTCGTTTGTCTGGCCCGGCCCTGAGCGCCGCGCTGATAGCCGGATTGGTCGAAGCTGGCATCGAAGTGATAGATGTCGGCTTGGTCACCACGCCGCTGTTGTATTTTGCTGCCAGCACCTTGTGCAATACCGGCATTCAGGTCACGGGCAGCCACAACCCCAAGGACTACAACGGCTTCAAAATGGTGCTCAATGGCCGGGCCATTTACGGCGACGAAATCCAAGCGCTGCGCCAGACGATGGAGCAAGAAACATGGCAGCTGCAGCCGGGTGGCGCGGTGCGCCAAGCCGATGTTTTGCCCGCTTACCGCGAACGCATTACCAGCGATGTCAAGCTGGCCCGCCCGATGAAGGTGGTGGTCGATTGTGGCAACGGCATTGCCGGTGCTTCGGCCCCCGATATCTTCCGGGCGCTGGGCTGTGAGGTGATAGAGCTGTTCTCTGAGGTCGATGGCAACTTCCCCAACCACCACCCCGACCCGAGCAAGCCCGAGAACCTGCGCGACCTGATTGCCGCCTTGCAAGCCAGCGACGCTGAATTGGGCTTGGCCTTCGACGGCGATGGCGACCGACTCGGCATTGTGACCAAAGACGGCACCAACATCTTCCCAGACCGGCAAATGATGCTGTTTGCCCAAGACGTGTTGACCCGCGTACCGGGTGGGCACATTTTGTTTGACGTGAAATGTACCCAGCGTTTGGCCCCGGCCATTGCTGCTGCCGGTGGTGTGCCGGTGATGTACAAAACCGGCCACTCGCTCATCAAGGCGCGCATGAAGGAGCTGAACTCGCCATTGGGCGGCGAAATGAGCGGCCACATCTTCTTCAAAGAGCGTTGGTATGGTTTTGACGACGGCACCTACGCTGGCTGTCGTTTGCTGGAAATTGTCAGCCGCAGCCCAGACCCCAGTGCGGTGCTCAACGCCTTGCCCACCAGCTACTCCACGCCCGAATTGAACGTCACTTGCGCCGAAGGCGAACCCCACCGCCTGACCGCCCAGTTGCAAGCCTTGGCCGCCGAGACTTTTGCCGCTCCAGCGCAAATTAGCACCATTGATGGTCTGCGTGTCGATTGGGACGATGGCTTTGGCCTGATCCGTGCCAGCAACACCACGCCAGTGCTGGTGCTGCGCTTTGAGGGCCAAACCAGCCAAGCGCTGGCCCGCATTGAGGCGGCCATGCTGGCGCTGCTGCACCGCGTGAAACCGGGCGCGCAAGTCGGCGGCGCAGCACACTGAGGGCGGGTGCCTATGTCGCGCATCGCTCTTTGGCTTTACTCGGTTTTGGCATGGGCGGTTCAGCCCTTGCTACGGCGAAAACTGCGCCGCCGCGCTGTGGCCGAACCCGGTTACGGCCAACGGGTCGATGAGCGCTTTGGTTACTACCCGCCACACACCGACAGCCTGATGCCCGAGACGATGGCCGATCCATATGGTCGGTTTGTCTGGATTCATGCCGTTTCTTTGGGTGAAACCCGGGCTGCAGCGATTTTGCTGGCCGAATTGCGCCGCCAGTTGCCGGGCATGCGCTTGTTGCTGACCCACGGCACCGCCAGCGGCTTGGCCGAGGGCGAAAAGCTCCTGCAACCGGGCGACATCCAAGTGTGGCAGCCGTGGGATTCGCGCGGGGCGGTGGGGCGGTTTTTGCGCCAGTTTCGTCCGGCCCTTGGCATTTTGATGGAGACCGAGGTTTGGCCCAATTTGGTCTCGAGTTGCCACCGGCGCGGTATTCCGCTGGTTTTGGCAAATGCCCGGCTGAACGAAAAATCGTACCGCCAAGCCCAGCGTCTGTGCTGGATCGCGCGGCCCA